>VYCS01000029.1 GCA_009843815.1 Cenarchaeum sp. SB0675_bin_21
ACCACAAGGGCCGGTGGGTGATAAAGGCGAAAAAGGCCTGACTGGTGATAAAGGTAATACTGGCGATAAAGGCGCTCCTGGAGAGAAAGGGCCTACTGGACCTACTGGTGCGCTAGGCAACAAGGGTCTGTCAGGACCCGTAGGAGAGAAAGGACCGACTGGACCTACTGGTGAGAAGGGCGAGCGTGGACTTCCTGGTCCCATTGGTGAGCAGGGGGAGAAAGGGCCTATTGGTGTGCGGGGCCCGGCAGGGCCTGTGGGCGCCAAAGGACCCGTAGGACCGCAAGGACTACCTGGCGAGAAAGGTATACGTGGACCACAAGGTGTTCAAGGATTACAAGGTGAACGTGGAGCTTCGGGGCCACCAGGACCCCAAGGCGAGCAAGGTACGGCAGGGCCGGCAGGACCAACAGGGCCGGCAGGTGAGAAGGGTCCAAAAGGGCCGGCAGGACCAATAGGTGATGCTGGTAGTGATGAAGAGTTAGAGAAGTGTCAGACCATACTCAAAGAGTTGTTGGAGATTCTAGTAGCCAAGGGTACCATAACAACCGATGAGCAGATACGACTCATGAGTCGCATGTATTGATCATATTGCATGATTATCTTCTCTTTATTATGGTTAAAACATCTTCATCCAAGAGTGTATGCGTAATGCCAACACGTTGACCACCATATCTTACACTCCTACCCCAGACAAGCCCATATCGGAACTCTTTGCGCATATTTCTGTGCAATTTATTACACACATCCTCTACAGTATCCCCCGAACGAACTATTAATGGTTCATCATAGTCGGTAGGTCCACCTTTGGGCCGCATATATATACGAATAAAGTCGAGTCTGCCGTATATCGTTTTGCGCAGCAAATCAATGTTGACTGCAGAGTTAGCCGAGACTGGCACAATGTTTGACTTTATAGAATCAGTCACTCTTGCAACAAATTCCGCATCAACGAGATCAATCTTATTTAATACAGTGAGAGCCTTAGCGTATACTACATTTCCCGCCATATGATCTGCGAGTTGTTCTGAGGTTATATCCTCACGCACTACCACACGAGCATTTATCACACCATACAGATGCAACATGTCCCGAATGTGCTTTTCATCTATATGGGTAAGCTTTGTTTGTTGGGCCACCGCTATGCCACCCGAGTTAGCTCGCTCAACGGTCATATTTGGTGGCAATGTATTGAGACGTATGCCCATATTACCTAGCTCTTCCACCAGTACTGCCTCATGATACGGCTGAAATACGTCTAGTATGAGTAATACCAGATCGGCGCTTCGGGCTACCGAGAGTATGCGTTTGCCAAGGCCCCTACCGGTTGAAGCTCCTTTGATGATTCCAGGTAGGTCCAAGATCTGTATTCGAGCTCCCTGATATTCCATCATTCCTGGTACTACCGTAAGTGTTGTAAATTGAAAAGAGCCCACCGCAGACTTGGCTCCAGTAAGTTGGTTTAGTAGTGTCGACTTTCCTACACTGGGTAACCCTATGAACACTACTGTCGCATCACCACTGCGACGTACATCAAAGCCATCTTGTTTTGTGCCTGACTTTTTTGTAATCTGCTCTTCCTGCTCCCGTTTGAGTTTTGCTATCTTGGCTTTTAGTAGACCTATGTGATGTTCTGTGGCTTTGTTTATCTGAGTACGAGCCATCTCATCTTGTATGGCCTTTATCTTTTCTGGTATTCCCATTACATATCGGGTGTATTTTTCATATATTTGGTTTAAACGATTCTTTGCTGTACCATCAATGTATGTATCCAGCTATATAATGCAGGGTCTTCCCACAAAGTTGGGCGATAATACACCTATGAGATAGTCTTTCAGATTGGTTGCTCTTCTTGAGTGGTGCGAGATCGTAACACGCCACAACGGACTTTCGGACTGGCCGAAACCTTACAATCATATCAAGATACATCTCTAGTTACATGTGATATAGTTTCAGATATGCTCTTGTTTATATCAAAATACGGTGACATCACCAGGAGCCGGTTCCGACCTGTGTGCAGATATTACATTTGGGTGAGCTTCTTGCAGATGCTTGCATAGGCTCTCCATATCTGGAAAGATACGATGACATATGTAGCATTTTGGTAGGTTTTCATTTACCAGAGGCATCACCATTGTCATATGTTGTATAATGGTTCTTTTTATACCATTTGTAATGCATGAGATTCTTAAAGAATATATCAGTATCAAAAAGTATCAAATCATGTCACAGATTGTAGGTAGCAGGAGGTCATTGGAACGTGCCATATCAATGGACGAACTCTCATTTGATGACGGCATAGAATTGATGTCTGCAAGTCTACACGAGTTGGGGGCGGTGGCTGACACCATACGTCGAAGACAGGTGGGCGATGCAGTAACGTTTGCCGCATCATATTACATGAACTATACCAATGTTTGCGCAGCTAGTTGTCAGATGTGTGCCTTTTATAGAAAGGGAGATGAAGAGGACGCCTACGTACTGACACCATCACAGATAGAACAGAGGGTATCAATTGCCAAGCAGATGGGCGCCACCGAAGTGCACATAGTGGGAGGATTTCATCCAACACTTCCGCTAGAGTACTATGAAGATATGATGAAGATCATAAAAGAGAAGCATCCATCTCTAAACATAAAGGCCTTTACGGCAGCAGAAATATTTTTTCTCTCAAAGCTTACAAAAAACTCAGTTTCGGAGATACTCTTGCGATTAAAGGAGGCCGGTTTAGACACAATGCCTGGTGGTGGAGCGGAGTTATTTCATCCAGATATACGAACAAAGATCGTAAGAGGTAAGTGTACTGGCCAAGAGTGGTTAGACACTATACGACAGGCTCATGAGTTGGGCATACGGAGTAATGTTACAATGTTGTATGGTCATGTAGAGAAGCCTGAACATGTGATTGATCATCTCATAAAGATACGAGATCTGCAGAAAGAGACTGGGGGTTTCATCACTTTTATTCCGTTGAAGTTTAGTCTAGACAATACTGAACTAGAGAAGAATAATCTGGTGACCGAGGAGTGTTCATCACTATACGATTTACGAGTATTGGCAGTATCCAGAATAATGTTAGCGAATGTTCTGGACAACATATCCGTATACTGGGTAGCGTATGGGAAGAAGATGGCTCAGGTATCTTTGGCGTATGGTGGAAATGATCTTGTTGGAACTGCATTCTCTGAGGAGATATATCGCGCTGCGGGCAAACCAACAGGTTCATCCATAGATGAGCTGGCGACGATAGTTCGTGAGATAGGGCGTACACCAATTCAGCGAAACACATTATTCCAAAAAGTTAGGACTCTCTGACATGTATTGCTGAACTGACTTGATTTTTTCAGACATGGATGCAGATTTGTCACGTCGAGAGTCAATCTTGAGAATTACACTTTGACGATTAACGCCCAAATTGTGTATAGTATCCATCATTATTTGGGTCGCCAAAAATATATTCTCTGCGTCTTCGGACTCCATTATGGTTCCCATGGAGTTCAGCTGGAATCTTATGTCTTTCATGTCAGATATGGCCTCTAATGCCCGGGCGATATAAAACGAAACGCTGGTCTGACTCGTACCAATGGGCGTAATACTAATTTCTGCCATCATGTCGGTATTATTTGTGTACAATCAAATAAAAACTACATTGTGTTCTTTCCACCAGATCGTCGCCTGGCTCCAAAGCTTATTAGCGCCAGTAGAAAACCCACTCCCACCAGTATACCAGCCAATATACCCATGTCATCGTTCTGTTGTTGCATCTCCATCAAATCCAACACTTCATCTTCAGTCATACCAGTCTGACCTACTGGTGCATTAAGCGCAATTACAGCAGACAGAACAAAGCCAGACACCAACAAAGCCACACCTGCAATCAATAGTCTCTTCTCTACTATCATATGACATTATATTCACATTCACAGTATAAAGTGTACGGCAAACAATACATCAATATGTACCATAACATCCATGCCGTATCAGTATGATAAGTCGTTCAGAGATGGCAGATGTGGTTGCGGAATACAAAGATCCTGGTATTGCAGTATTGGGTAGTCACTCGGCATTGGAGATAATGGATGGTGCCAAAGACGAAGGGTTTCGCACTACAGTGTACTGTCAAAGAGGTCGTCATGTGCCGTATCAACGATTTTCTCGTGTTGTGGACAATGTTGTGATACTAGACAGGTTCGCAGATATGGCCAGTAAAGAACACCAGCACCACATAAGAACAGAACAGAATATTGTAGTTCCCCACAGGTCCTTGGCAGTATACCTAGGATATGATACTCTAGAAAACGACTTTGCCCTACCCATATTTGGAAATCGGCGGCTGTTTCGTGCCGAGGAGAGAAGTGAAAAACGAGGGCAGTACTTTATGTTAAAATCAGCAGGCCTTCGACTGCCTCGAATATATGAAAAGCCTCAAGATATCGATGGTCCATGTATAGTAAAGGTACAAGAAAAATCCAGAAAATTAGAGCGTGCATTCTTTATTGTATCATCGCCCTCAGATTACACGAAAAAATCTCAGCGAATGATAGATGCCGACATAATTGATCATGCTGGACTTGAGCTTGCCAGTATAGAGGAACTGGCCATAGGCACCTACATGAACTTTAATTATTTTGCATCACCCATCAAAGACAGAGTAGACTTTATGGGTATTGAGAGGAGGCTCCAGACCAACATTATGGACTTTAATGCGTTACCTGCCGCCCAACAGGCCCAGATAGATGTGGAGTTGCAGAATATAGAGGTGGGTCACACGCCAGCAAGTGCACGAGAGTCTCTACTAAACGCCATATTTGATATGGGGGATAGATTTGTAGAGGCATCAAAAAGAGATCATGCCCCTGGCATAATAGGTCCATTTTCATTACAAAGTGTAATCACCAAGAATTTGGAGATGGTCGTATACGACGTATCACTACGTGTTCCTGGAAATCCCATACTGGCTACAACTACACCATACACCAAGTACCAGTATGGTGAAACGTTTGGTGTTGGCCGGCGCATAGCAATGGAGATGCGTTGGGCCATAGAGCAAGACAGGTTGGCAGATATAATCACATAACTTTCTAGGAGTCCATCTTCTTTAGTAGTGTGGTACGTACCAAAATAGGCACGCCCAAATATGTTGCCAAAGCTAGTGCATCAGATGCCCTATAGTTGCGCAGTACCATCTCGGTACGACCTTTAAAGTATAGATTAGCACGTAATGCTTGACCAGACTCATATATCTTTACTTTGACCAGTGTCAAATCATTCATCTCGCATATGTCATTTATCATGTTATAGACAGATGGTACTGGCGTCTGCATCCCTGCAACATACATGGACATGAATTTAGCCACCTCGCCAGAGAATGCCCTCATATGAAATTCACGGCCATCACCGGTCTCTAGAATACTAATACCCTCCATCGCGTATGGATCTGCAAACCCTACAAATCCCACACTGACGGCATCATAGTCTGGATCCATGGGCTGATCTATCTTCATAAATTCAATATGCAACAAGCGGTTATAAAGTTCAGTATTTTTCCATAAATATAGATCATAATGTAGTATAACACTTTAAACCACTAATTATATAGTGTATCATAACTCAGATGCAGAGGTTTGTTCTTGGTTTCTAAAATACAGAATGTGGGAAAAATACAGAGTCAAAAAAATGAACATCTCCAAAGTTTAGTGTTGGTCAATAAAATTGGATTAATGATCTTAAATATTAGTACTATTTATAGTAGATATAAGATATAGAAATTCATAACAGGCACACATAAACAAAAAGCGTGGATAGTGACCGGTGGAACATATATTCTGAGAGTAGATAGTACATAGTGTTATTTGTAATAAGCCCATATGCGAGTGTACATACCACATCGGTGCAAATGAATTGTTGTAATGGGACAACCAATAATGCTCAAGAGAAAATCTAGCTGTAGGATGATGTAGAGGGGCAGACCATCAGTGGGACAAGGTAGAAGTGTCACAACAAAAAAATGTTTGTGAAGGTTGGCACACGGACAAGTCGTGGAAAAAGCAGCAGCACAAGTATATAGAATGTGGCGGTAGGTTTTGGGACAACCTAGGGTTTGAGTATATCGACATGGCGTCTATATACGACACTGCGTGATCACTACTGTGGTGATACACATTATGAAATTATATGAACATCATTATACTAGGTAAGATTGATGTAATTAATTAATCAAAAAAAAGATCGTCCTATTAACAATTTTGGGTGTTATTTTACACGGATATATGGCTATTTTTGAGATTTGTGTTTGGAGTATAGCCAAATTCATACTTAATGTCTAAAAATTATTGAATAGTATAATATTTGATCATATGTTACAGTATGAAATTTAATTGTCTATTTGTGCCAATCACAAATATTGTCCCCCGGCTCTGACTCGTCCAAATTCACAGGTACTAGCCACGCCCTCCATGGATTCTGTAACCGGGGAGCCTCAGTGTAGCACGTCTGGGTGAACCTATGACTCACAGCAAACCATGCGGCATATCTCATCACGATCCGTCTACGTGCCTGCTCTATGAGGCTACTAAACCGTCTTTATCATCAAATATTAATTCGACTTCCCAACCCGATACTACAATATCATCTCTAATTTTGAATGCCTGCCGGCACTCTTTGGATATTTCACCGATGTAGCCCATATGCTGTTGGTTATCATTTAGTATGCGGGCGGCCCGGCCTGCCTCGTATGGGGACATATTGTAAGGGAGTGTTGTTAAATTAATTCCCATATTATGATGTAATATTGCAGACAGTATGGATTTTGCTTCCGAATATGTGGAGTTTTTGTGCGCCGTCACACAAGCTAGATGCATACGTTCTGCTATAGTACCACCCTCCATATCAAAGATCACACCATATTCGTACAATCTATGTGGATAAGACTCATGTATGTTATGTGATAAGTTCTCCAGCAGACCGGGCATCAAGGCCCCCCGCAACACAGTGTGTGACTGGCTTTTAGGGTTGGCAACGGATATCTTGGGTGCGGAGCCCCCCTGTGACAGTATAGCCACACTACTCAAACACGAGTTCATTACTTGAGTATATCCAAGGCCGATCATTACACGCTCCAAAGTCGTGGTAATGTTTGTGCTTCCCGCTGTACCCACATCTGGAAGTGTGGGTGTTATTTTATCTATGCCATATCCCAAGGCAACCTCCTCGACAATATCCATGATACCAAATATGTCTGTCCTGTATGGAGGGATTATGCATATGATTTTATTATAGTCTATAACGGCACCCAATCGGGCCCGCTTTATACATTGGGCAGTTTGATCAATATCCAGATCTAGTCCAAGTATACGGTTTGAGACCATATGATCGAAGGTTATCTTGCGATGAGTCAGTGGAGGCGTTCTATTTGTACCTCCACTTATATCCACATGTTCCAAGGCATATCCCGCTGTTTGTAGTGTTACGGCAATTATGGCCAACACACCCTCCACATCTGGCTGGTTCATCCCGGTTACATCAACAAAGAGATTCTTGGTAGATTCAGTCACCTCAGTATAGCTGGAATTTATTATCGGAGGCATGGAGGCTGTCACTCCATCTTTGTCCAATATTATTGGCAATCTATTATGATTTTGAACCATGTGACCATACTGCACACCTTGCTCTGTATCACTTAATATGCGGTGTACGGGCATGGCATCGGTACTACCTAGTGGCGCAAACTCAAAGTCCCTATTTATAGTAGTATATGTAATGGGAAATTTTATCTTGTCTGCATCATGTATGCCTATAGCCACTCTTTTGCGTCTTCGACCCGGACCCTGATGCAAGTCCTCCTGCATGTATATTATTTGACGTATAGTATGATCGTCTAATGTACGACCTTTAGCCAATATCCCTGTTATGCTAGGACGTACATTTGATACACTATTGTCCACTCTCAAACTACATCTGGCAGGATTTATCTGCATCTTGACCATGCCGGTCTGTATATTTAGCATGCCTTGTAGTCCCAGCGCGATCCCAAATTCAGTAGAGTAGTCAAACCTATTTGGACTATACTCTACACTTACGTCATCCCCATTCTGATGCTCGATATCTAAACCTAGAAAAGGCAACCTGTCTTGTATGGTATCAACAGATGTCCCCACCAGTGCAGATAGTCGTTGGTACGATAGTGTAACTACCGGCGTATTGGAACACCTCGCAACCAGTCCAGTCCATTTCTATAAAATTCACGAACATCATCCATCTCATATCGCATCATGGCTATTCTCTCAATACCGCCACCCCAAGCCAGAACAGGTCTTGTTATCCCCAGTGGTCTTGTAACTTCGGGACGAAATATTCCCATACCAAACAGCTCCACCCACTTTTCCAACGTCTCATTATACACCATGGACTGTAGTGAGGGTTCCGTATATGGAAAGAAGGTAGGCCAAAATTTCACCTTTTTCAAGCCAATTCGGCGATAAAACTCACGCTGTATACCCATCAAATCTCTCAGAGATACAGTCTGACCGACCACCACCCCTTCCACTTGATGAAACTCCACTAAGTGTTTGTAACTTGGTTTTTCATTACGAAACACCCTGCCCAAGGAGAACATACGGGCATCCTTGGGATTGGTCAGTGCCAGATGTTGTATCGTAACGCAGGTATTATGTGTGCGCAGGACAGGCGCAGTAGCTCGATTGTAATCCCATGTATACCTCCAACATTCGTTGTGTATTTTAGCCACATCCTCTACATTTATGGCGTTTGTATCCACACGTACATTCTCTACATAAAATGTATCCTGCATCTCCCGGGCAGGGTGATCCTGAGGCGTAAACAAAGCATCGAAATTCCAAAAACTGGGCTGTACAATACGTCCATGAATCTCCTCAAAGCCCAATGTGACGAATATTTCACGTATCTCAGATATTATATCGTGGAGTGGATGTGTTCTAGCCGCATACGACACCGCAGTATCAGCCTCCACATTGATGCCCTTGGGAATAACTTGGTTCTGTCTCTGTATGGCCTGTTTTAGCGTCTCCTCGGATGGTAAAACATATTGAGCCGGCGACATCTTTGATATAACAAAGCCTGGTCTCTTTGAGAATGATTTGTTGACCCTGTCGGCGGCCACACCATTCTCCCAGTCTAGCTGCAGCATTACATCATCGGGTATTGCGTCAGGATACGAGGTTATAACTGGTTGTCCCTTATCCATGCGTATCCATCCATTTTTACGACATATGCCAATGGCAGGACCCCAATCTGTTTTTAGTCTGTCTCGTATGGTATCAGTTGGTATACCGTCTAGCATGTATCTTAATAGGCGTTGTTCGGGAAGTCCACTCTCTTTAGCTTTTTTACCCTCGGGACCCAGATAGAGTATTCTCTGAGGGGGTTTGCTCTGCCGTATGTCCCCTTTTTGCAGTAACCACTCAGTAGCACGTCTTGCCTGATCTATCTCAATATTGGAATTTTTAGCCATGTCCGATACTGTATACTCTACGTTTAACTTCATGTGTAGAATTAGGGCATCCTCCAGTGGGTGATACACCATGTCCATAATGCGCAAGGCTCAAATACTTTTTTAAAGCTTATCAAAAAAAATGCTGTCATATGAACAGTAGTGATTTTATATTGACACCATGGGAGTCCAAAGGGGACATAGACTATACCAGATTGGTTGAGAGATTTGGACTAAACGTAATATCAGATGACATAAGGCGTCAGGTGGCAGATGCTGCAGGTGAAGACCATTTTCTGTTACGGCGGAAGATATTTTTTTCCCACAGGGATCTGGATGTCATACTACACTCGTACCAGAATGGTCCTGGTTTCTTTTTGTATACGGGGCGAGGTCCCTCAGGCAACACACACATAGGACATCTGATACCATGGATGTTTGCGCAGTGGCTACAGAGCCGTTTTGGTGCTACTATGTACTTTCAGCTCACCGATGATGAAAAATTTTACAGGGATTCAAAGTTATCTCTGGACGACACATACAATTTGGCTCTGCAGAATGCTCGCGACTTTGCCGCTTTGGGATTTGATCCTGACAAGACTCACATATTGATTAATTCACAACACATCAATACATTATATCCATTGGCTGCGCAGGCTGCAAAGAAGATAAACTACTCCAACACAAAGGCATCATTTGGTTTTGGAAATGATACTAATATAGGCATGATATTTTACACAGCCTTGCAATCGGCGCCTTGTTTTTTAGAGAAGAGGCCCGTCCTGATACCTCTGGGTGTTGACCAAGACCCCCACTTTAGGTTGACCCGGGATATAGCACCTGTCCTGAGATATCCAAAGCCGGCCCTCATTCACAATATTATGATCCCTTCCCTAACAGGTTCCAGTAGTAAGATGTCTGCATCTTCTGAAAACTCGGCAGTATACACCACCGATACGGCCAAACAGATACGTCAAAAGATAAACAAATATGCATACTCAGGAGGACAGGAGAGTGTAGCCAAGCATCGCCAATTAGGCGGAGATACGCAGTCTGATGTATCATTTTTATATCTATGGATGTTCTTTGAGCCGAACGACTCTAAAATCAATCAGATTAAAGAAGAGTACGAATCCGGTTCCATGTTGAGTGGGGAGTTAAAACAGATACTGATTGAATCGATGGTCACATATATGGAGAGACATCAAAATCGACGCGAGTCTGTTAATATAAAGGAGTTTATGTTTGATGAAACCGAATATAAAAATAAGATGCGCCGATAAATACGAGGCGCAGAAACTCTGCAGCATGGTGTTAGTAAAAGGAAACACGTACATCATATCTGTTCTAAATATAATACGTAATGAGATGATTGTATCCCTTAAAGATGGCTCGGCGCACAGCATAGTGTTACACGACACTATAGAAGCTGAAAAACTAGCTGCGCATATGCAGTATGTCTTTGATGGGACCCACTACATATCAGGTGCCGAGATAGTTCATAGTAATACCGTCCTGTTGCAGCTTTCACACATCTAAAATTATGCTAAAATCTGTTTCATGTCAGTACAGAACACCAGATAGGTCGTATGTGTCTGGGCATCATCTTTACTGCTAGCATCAAGGGCACTGTAACATCTTAGGTACATGGTGCGTTAGATGCTACAGTTCCTAACAACGCAATGAAATTAATACAGTTCACAACAGAGTAAAAATATGGTAGATGAGCTAGGTACCGTACGAAGAACACATCTGTCATCAATCCTAAATCCTTCACTGGAAGGCCAGGATGTAACAGTTATGGGATGGATCATCGCCGTGCGGATTCATGGGAGTATCACATTTGTCACAATTCAGGACCGACATGGGCCAATACAGGTAGTGGCAAAACGAAAAGTATGTACAGATTCGGTTCGCAATACATTATCGACACTAAAATATCATTCATCTGTTGCCGTATCCGGAAAGGTGGCCAAATCTGAACGTGCCCCGGGGGGCATAGAGATCATACCACATAATGTACATGTATTCTCTGCAGTAACAAAGATACCGCCCTTTGAGCCAGCAGCCATCTCAATTAAAAATATAGATACGCGTCTAGAGTCCAGATGTATTGATTTAAGACGGGAACCACTTCAGCACATATTTCGAGCACGAAGTGTTGTACTGTCAGCAATTCGCAACTACTTTTTGGGGAATGATTTTACAGAGATAAGTACACCAAAGATAATTGCGTCGGCCACTGAAGGTGGAGCATCGCTTTTCTCCATATTCTACTACGACAAGGAGGCTTTTCTAGCCCAGAGTCCTCAATTATACAAGGAACAGCTTACAATGTCATTTGAGAAGGTGTTTGAGATAGCATCCATATTTAGGGCCGAGCCATCTAGAACCAACCGGCACCTAGCCGAGGCCATATCCATAGACATGGAAGAGGCGTTTGTGGACTACAACGATATAATGAGTCAAGTTGCCGAAGTAGTAAGGGTTGCTGCAGATGCAGTACGGCAGTACGTAAAACAAAATGATGGTGTCAAGTTTGAACCGCCCAATACAGACAAAATACCTCAATATACCTATCAGGAGCTGTCAGAGAGAATACAAGATGCCGGTTCCAATATGGAGTGGGGTGATGATCTGCACCCATCTTGGTTGCGCAAGATAAAACTAGAGGGATTGTACTTTATCAAGGATTGGCCCATGGGACCAAAGCCGTTCTACGTAAAGACGAGTGCAAAAAACCCCAAGATATCCGAGTCATTTGATTTAATGCATAATGATTTAGAGTTATCATCTGGTAGTACAAGGGTACAAGACAAAAACATTCTAGAGTCAAATTTGAAAAAGAAGGGTATGAAGGTCGCCTCCTTTAAGCATCACCTGAGCGCCTTTGAGTATGGAATGCCTCCTCATGCAGGCTGTGGTATAGGCCTAGAAAGACTGATGATGGCCTTAACAGATACTGAAAACATTCGAGATGCCGTGTTTTATCCCCGGGATGTGGACCGATTAGGACCGTGATGATACACTATGATAACAGAAGACGATATAAAGCAAGTAGCCTCCATGATGCGATTAGACATAGAGGATAAAGACGACTATACAAAGAAAGTCCAGCGTATGTTAGAATACTTTGATGTATTAGATTCAGCAGGGGTACAAGACGAGGCCATACTAGTACAACACATCAACATATCCCAGTTAAGGGCAGATAAGCATATACCACATGATACAATACAGTGTAAATCTCAAGATAAACGGGGGCACCTACGAGTTCCCAGGTTGAGCTAGTTGATACCTGCGCAGACGGCCACTGAGTTGGTACGCATGATATCAAGCGGTGAAACAACTGCCGAATATATAATTGGACAGACCTTAAAACAGATAGAAGATACATCACATCTGCATGCATTCCTACATATGAACAGTAATGCCATACAGCAGGCTAAAGAGATAGATCATCGTATACAAAGAGGAGAGAAGGTGGGCCGTCTAGCAGGCATACCCATATCCATCAAAGATAACATATGTACAAAGCAGTATCCCACAACGTGCGCATCACATATGCTAGATGGATATATGCCACCGTATGATGCCACCGTAATAAGACGGATACTAGACGAGGATGCAATAATAATCGGCAAGACCAACATGGACGAATTTGCCATGGGGTTAAGTACTGAATTTAGTGCGTATGGGCCCACTCTCAACCCACATAATACAGAGGTTGTACCTGGTGGTTCATCGGGAGGAAGTGCCGTCTCAGTGGCCACGCATACATCAGCCATATCTTTAGGTTCAGATACAGGTGGGTCTGTGAGAAACCCGGCCAGCTTCTGCGGAGTAGTAGGCTTCAAACCCACATATGGTATGATAAGCCGATATGGCTTGATATCGTACGCGAATAGCATAGAACAGATAGGACCCATGGCCAGAAGTATATCAGACATTCAACTATGTATGAGTATAGTGTCCGGACCAGATGTAAATGACAACACCACTGCAAACTCCACACCAGTATCATTATCAGAGCAGTACAATGCAACAGA
Organism: Cenarchaeum sp. SB0675_bin_21; assembly: GCA_009843815.1. Taxonomy (GTDB): domain Archaea; phylum Thermoproteota; class Nitrososphaeria; order Nitrososphaerales; family Nitrosopumilaceae; genus VYCS01. The sequence continues at coordinate 13,519 of VYCS01000029.1, forward strand.
GAATCCAAAGATTGGCATAATACGCCAGATGGCATCCAAAGATACTAGAATACAAAACATACTGAATAAAGCCATAGAAGAGTTGTCGTCACACGGATGTCAGTGTGATGAGGTCTCATTAGAGATGGTGGACTACTCTGTCGCTGCATATTATACAATAACATCCACAGAAGTGGCCAGCAATCTAGCAAGATACGACAACATACGATACGGATACGACATGGACTATACAGGGTACGAGTATCATCAATATGTAACAAAAGCACGAGCAAGATTTGGTGCTGAAGTAAAACGTCGTATGATAGCGGGTGGTTTTGTTCCTTCGGCAGGATATGCAGGTAGGTACTTTTTAAAGGCTCTAAAGGTAAAGAGTAGATTAACGCGTGAGATAAACAGGACGTTTGAGGAGTATGATTATTTGATATCAGTTACAGTTCCCATACTGCCATTTCGCATAGGTGAAAAGATCGATGATCCGGTATCCATGTTTTTAGTTGATATAAATACAGTTACCGCTAATTTAACCGGCAAGCCTGCCATATCAATACCATATGGTGTAGTCGATGGCCTGCCAGTGGGCATACAGATAATGGCCAACTCCATGGAGGATGCCAAGCTGCTACAGTTTAGCCACATATTAGGGGATGATACGCAATAATAGGACTAGAGATACACTGTCAGTTGACCCGATTACAGTCAAAGTTGTTCTGTCCATGCAAGGCCAACTACAGAGGTATGGTACCAAACTCCAATACATGTCCCATATGTTTGGGACTGCCCGGTACGCTGCCTTTGCTAAACTCAGAGGCAGTACGACATGGAGTTGCTCTGGCCATGTCACTAAACTGCACTACACCAGAGAGTCTGGCCTTCTTTCGCAAGAACTACTTTTATCCCGACCTGCCAAAGAACTATCAAATAACACAGTTTGATGCATATGGTCACACCAGTATAGGCGGTAACGGCACAGTAAATACAGATGATGGTACAGAGATTCGCATCAGACGTATACAGTTGGAGGAGGATCCCGGTAGGCTCACATATGAAGGAGGCAACGATGGTCGCCAGACAACGCTTGTGGATTACAACAGGGCAGGTGTTCCACTAGTAGAGATTGTAACTGAGCCGGACTTTGACAGTCCGCGACAGGCACGCAGTTTTATGAATATGCTGGCAGACACCATAAAGAATCTAGACATAGCAGACCCGTATCTGGATGGTGCTATGCGCGCCGATGGAAATGTTTCAGTGCATGACGGAAACAAAGTAGAGATTAAAAACATCAACTCATTCCACGATCTGGAAAAAGCCCTACATTATGAACTAACACGACAGAACAGTCTATACGAGAACAACATTACAATACAACAAGAGACACGGCATTGGGACGAGCGCCGTCGAATTACAATATCGTCTCGTACAAAGGAGGCAGAGCTTGACTATAGGTACTTTTTAGAGGCAGATATTCCTTGGGTGGATTTAGATGATGATACAATAAAAGAGATATCCGCCAATATGCCCGAGAGTACCACAGCGCGTCGGGAGCGATACATCAAACAGTATAATATAAAACCGCAGGTAGCCAATGTGCTCATATCAGATACACGTTGTTGTCGCTTATTCGAAGAGGCTCTAACGCCGGAGACGGCTTTAATAATAGCCAATATTCTAACCACTGATTTTATGGGGGTTATGGATACTCGGGAGAAACGTGCCGCCTCACAGATTACTGCAGAGCATCTATCAAAGATTGCCACGTTGATAAAGAGTAATAAAATTACAAGGGCCGTAGCCAAGGATGTATTATACAAAATAGCAAAAAAAGGTGGAGACATAGATGACATACTTGACGCGAGTAGTTATGATACCTCCAAATTATACGATATAATATCAGACACATTACAGAAGGAGCCTCAGGCTGCGCATGAGGCTCGTATAAATCCGCCGGCCATCAATTATTTAGTAGGCATCATAATGAGAGAGACTCGTGGTGCTGCCGACCCACAGGAGGTTTTACGCATACTTGGAGAGTTATTAAAAGAGTAAAATTGCATCTATGTTCAAATTATATCGTTGGTGTTGAGGATTTTTTTTCTACACAGTAGACTCTTGATTCTCAAGCTCCTGTACCACCAATGGTAAAAATGCCCCGACATCTGTAACTATACCCATAGCCTGCCACGTACCACGATCAATTAATTTTGTTACAGTGGATTGATTTATGTCAACAGCAATTATCTTTACCGTAGAGGGAAGCATATTGCCAACAGCAATAGAGTGAAGCATTGTGGATATCATCAGAACTAGTGTAGCGCCATCCAACATCTTTTTGTACTCTTTTTGGGCCTCAACCACATCAGTTACAACGTCAGGGAGCGGGCCATCATCACGTATGGAGCCGGCTAATACAAACGGTGTGTCATGTTTAACACACTCATAAAATATTCCCTTGTTTAATCTGCCAGCATCAACCATATCATATATTGAGCCATATGTGAACACTTCATTTACAGTATCCATATGGTTTCTATGGCCTTTGCTGGCGGGTGTAGCATCCTTTATGCGCATACCCAATGAAGTGCCATAAATGGAGCTTTCTATATCATGTACGGCCAAGGCGTTTCCTGCCAAAATCCCATTTATGTATCCATTACGAATCATGCCAGCTACAGATGGCGAGCCTCCAGTATGTACAATTGCCGGTCCGCCCACCAGTATAACACGGCCATGACTTTTTTTTGTATTGTATATATCCTGAGCTACCCGACGAGCAATATTCAGAGTAGGACGTTCGCTAGAGCTGCCACTATTCATGAACGTAAATGTATCAGATGTCTTTCGAGGGCGGTGTGGTACAACTACACGAACCCCATTCTCACCACAAACTATTCCATCACCCTTACGAACATCACGAATGGCTGTGCATACAGCAGTCTTATCTTGAACAACTATACATTTGTCCATCATCTGTCTCTGTGCCGTAATCCAGTGGTCATCGTAGAATACTCTAGTCTCGTTGTTTGTAGTGCTGTAAAAGTCCATGGGAAGTGTCATGTCTTTGGGGGCGGGTTTTATCATAACAGTCTTTGGCGATACTTCAATTGCACCTTCACTATGTATGTCGTCTAATATTTCATCCAAGAGTGTCGTGGTGTCTGCAGTTACCTGAAGTTTCAAGTAGCTTGTGTCGGTATCTTTGAGACCCACATCGAACTGTAAAAATTCATAGCTTCCGCCACGAGCAATTATCTTGTTCATTACACGAGTCAATGTCATTGAATCAATAAGATGGCCTCGCATCTCAATTATCTCATCAGGCATATTACATACCATGTTACAATACGGTTTCAAAAACCTTGCGAATGGTGTATTTTTTTAAGGATACGTCTTGTAATTTAATAATTTATAATCGATTTATACACCAATAAATGCCAAAGTGGAACATTCCACAGTATATTAACTGCCTAATCTGTGGCAGGACGAATATATTCTGCAGGACTTTTACTCTGACTCTCTGGTAGACCAGTTATACCACCATTAAGACTCTGAGTCGCTATGCCGTTTTTGGCAAGTACCTTGGAAGCCATAAGTGATGTCTTTCCTGCCATGCAGACCAGTAATGCCTTTCCATTGGAAGTCTGTATTTCGTTCTTAAGATGTTCAGGGATATTTTGTGTCGTTAACATCTCCCCTACAGTACTTGCTTTTGGTATGAATATCTTTGATTTGTCAACTCCCAAGGATCGTGCTATAATATCAACACCGTGCTCACGTGGCGTATATTGTGGATGCACCCAAATTATCTTGTCATAGTCGTCCGAATGTGAAGATACATCTTCTAATGAGACCTGTAGGTCTTGTGTGCCAGACTCTAGTGCTTTTTTGTATTTCTGTATACCATCAGCAACTATCACCACAAACTTCTTACCTTTGTTGAAGGCTGCCAGTTCCAGTGCCGCGTATAATGCCAAAGCACTACTCTCACCAATATCATAACCTCTTTGAACAAGGAACTTTAAAAGATGCCGTGCGTTCTCAAAGTCAACCACATGCTGCTCAGCATAGTCTTGAGGAGCATATAGGCCTAAACCATCAGCCTTGTCCAAAGTTCGTATGCCTGCAACATCTTGACCAGCGGGAGGAAAGACTACATGTACTGATTTTTTTCCATACTTCTCTTGTATGTATTCACTGATGCCTCCAGATGTACCGCCTGTCCCAAAGGTACAGAACACCTTGTAATCTCCGAGGGATTTGTTATGTTCATGAAGTTGTTGATCTATTTCAGGTGCCGTAATAGTTTTGTGTGTCTCTATATTCAGCTGATTGTCATACTGTTCAGTACAAAACATACCATATATGCGTCCTAGTAACTTTGCCAAGTTTATAATATCTTGTTCCACCAAAAGTGACTCGATCTCTTGATATGCATCATCAAAGATTTTTGGATCAAATCCCATAGACGACAGTTGAGATCTGATGTTTATGGCGGTGGCTTTAGCGGCTATTGTATCGGCACTATCTTTCATCCCCGGGGCTGGGCAAATGTCCATATCGAGATCTATTGTACTTACATTTCCTTCTTTTAGCTCCTCAAAGACTCCTTCCTGTAATCTTCGTGATACTAAAGATATCACATTGATGTCCATATCAGAGACTCGGCCCAGTGCAATACCAAAATTTCCAGAGGTAGCCTCAATTATTGTCTGTCCAGCTTTAAGATCTCCAGACCGTATGGCCTCCCGAATTATATATGCTGCAGGTCTGACCTTTATGGAGCCAGTCGGAAGTTTAGAGTCAAATTTTCCCCATAGATCTATACCATCAGGTAGATTAATTTTGTATACCTGTCTTGCACACTCTCTTAGATCAGCTGTAATATTCACCAATGGTGTGGCGTTTACTATACTAGAGTCATTCTCCATGTGTGGCATAGAAGACCACATCTTTTGTTCAAATTCTTTCAACAGTGTCTCATCAATATTTGAGTCCATCATAATTGGCAAATTATCTTCGGATATATAATACCTAGTGTAAATTGAACATCATTCAGCCAATCTGCAAGGATGCCAGATACCATCCATATACACGGATCACAATGTTTTGACCAGCATCATTATGCTACCGTACAAATTCATGCAAACGTACACCATATACTCCCATCCTTGACGCGTGTATGGTGTTTTTAGATGCTACATGCAACGGGAACCTCGCGCAGGCCAGTTGAAGTCATATGTCGGATGTAGAGAGCCAGAATACCAGACATCACGTCGGACTTCTTTTTTGATAGTTCGAATGGCTCCAACACATCTATAATCTTGTGTCTGCCCATCTCCCCACCAAGCAGGCGTTACGCTAGTGTACAACTTTCTTTATGAACCTAAATATAGGTGACAAAAAAATGCCGTTATATTGGAAGATATAATACAAGATCGTATGCAGATATTCACCGAGATGGAGAAGAGATATGAAGATATGGATGTCGGCTACTTTGTTGAGTTATTGAATCACTCCGATTATGTGGTGCGCACCAGAGCCACCTGTATACTGGTAGACTTTGGGGGCGAGGACAAGATTAAGCATATTGCGCGAGTTCTAAAGGATGATGATAATGAGTTAGTACGGCACGAGGCAGCCTTCTCTTTAGGTCAGATGTGTGACTCGCAAGGGATAGAGCCACTGGCAGATGCCACATTAAACGACCCCAGTATGTTTGTCCGTCACGAAGCAGCCATTGCGTTGGGTGTCATTGGCTCATCACAAGCAAAAGAGACTTTACAGCGGGCATTGGATGATCCGGATAAACCCGTATCTGAGTCGGCCGTAGTGGCTCTCGCCAATATCGAATTTATGGACGGATTAAGTCGTAATGAAAAGTTTGCGAGATTGACCGGAGGTTAAAATGAAGTTTGCTGTAGGAGTAATCATAGCAATGGGAGTTTTAGTAGCAGGCATACTAGGCTTGATTGGACTCGACCCTGGATATCTGCCCGAACCCATAATAGTCGAAGTCGCCGAACCCGAGGTAGAGATTGTAATGGGACCCCAGACGCATACAATACTAATTGCAGAGGGGTCCAGTGTTGTAGGATGTGAAGAGGATGACTCATGCTATATTCCCCACACACTCACAATAAACAGTGGAGATACAATACGATGGGATAATCCAGATGCTGCCGCACATACCATAACTAGTGTAACAGACATGGTTCCTGACGGATTGTTTGATTCTGGTTTAATAATGATTGATGCCTCATTTGAGTATACATTTGAAGAGTCAGGGACATATGACTACTTTTGTATAGTACATCCGTGGATGGCCAGCAGCATACAAGTCAACTAGTATCACATCTGCTGAATGGAAGACAATCCCTCGGTCTTTGTCACCCTAAAGACATGATCTACGTAGCCTTCCATCTCAGCCTCATGAGAGACCATTATGATCTGTTCACAACGTAGAGATTCGAATATGGTACGGACATTCTCCATCTGATGACGTGAAAAACCATCGGTAGGCTCATCAAGTATCAATAAGTTAGATTTTAGTATGTTGGTTTGTCGTCTTATAGTACTGTTTAATGCTAAGCGATACGCTAATGCCACACTAGTCTTCTCGCCCCCACTCAGGCCATCTATGGGTATATCGTAGTCATCTTGATATATGATGGGGCCAAATTGTTCATCTATTATAGACGATTTAGTAGGATCATCGATTAGCATAGTGTACCACTTTCTGTAAAATTGATCAAAATCATGTCGCAGAGAGAGTTTGGTTTTTCTATCAATAGTCATAACTGAGCGGATGTAGTATCTCTCCAACCATTCGATACTATCGTTATACAAGTCATACTGAGTTTTGTATCCTTTGGCCGTTATGATGTCAGAGTCTAGTGTATTGATCTCGTTTGTGGTTAATATTATACGCTCATTCGTTGCGGATTTTTTTTCTACAATTGTCTTTATTTTATTGTCAAGTTCCAACTTTTGCTGATACATTGAATTGTACTGTTCCTCCACCATATCAGACTCGGATATTTTTGATATAACAGTGTCTAGGCGGTTCTGCTTTAACTTAATCTTTGATGTTATCTCTTTGTATGATCTTTGTGTATTTTCAAGGTTGGTCTCCAATGTAGCCTTTATCTTGTATTTTTCTGCAAGAATGTCCATATCACGATTATACTTTAGTAAGGCATTATAGAGTCGATGCAAATACTCATAGGCGCTCTCGCCAGACTCTGCCAAAAAACCATCCACAACATAATCATCAGGAGTGATAAGGTTTAGATTTGCAGAGACTGTTTTTAGCTCACTCTCTAGACGTGCCTCCTCTATTGCGGTCTGTTTCATTATTTTGTATTTAGATAGACATTCTGTATCGTACTGGATTTGTTCGGTGATAGCAGATATCTGTGATTGCGCCTCTTTAATGGAGTTGTCTGCTGCTGCAATCTTGCTTTTAATATCATCGAGTTTAGACTGGCGGGTGGTCTTTAATGTGAGTATACGTGCAGGATCAAGCTCACTCTCACATACATCACATCGGGACCCCAAGGTAGATGCACGTCTTAGACTTTCAGTAAGTGTTCTGGCCTGCTGATTCAGGGCGCCTAACTCATGATTCATAGTAGTACGGGTGTCCCTAATGTTGGATAATTGTAAATTGTTTGAGTCTATTTTAGACTCTAAATTTAATATCATATTAGAAATATCTGCCATGCTGTGATCTTTTAATTGGTCCCGTATTGTTTTGAGTTTTTGTTGTATATCCTTAGATTTTTCAACTGCAGTATTGCGAATAGATTCTCTTTTACGCACTAGGGTCATCTCAGTGTTAATATCGGACACGGACTTGGTGGTAGGGGGTTTTATGTCGTCATACTGCACTAGGGTGGCATCTAATTTGTCTAACTCTAATCTCTGTTTATTAATATCATCATAGTATGATATTTTTGTTTCTTCGTCATCAGATATGGT
>VYCS01000048.1 GCA_009843815.1 Cenarchaeum sp. SB0675_bin_21
ATATATTATATCCTATCAAAAATATAATAATAAACTAGCAAAAATGTCTGTTTTTGGAAAGTATAGTCCCCATTACCTGTCCGTTGTGCCCAAAAAAACTGAGTTGGGCATACACAATTAATGTTACATGTCGATTATACATTCTGGAGTAGTATGGTATTTTGTGTGCACTAATGTTTAGCCAGCCATTGATACAGACAGGTGTGTGTACAGCATTGCATATGTGACATGAAATATGGATGCATATGCCGTGTTGGCTTTTGCGGACTGCACAAACGTTTTAGATGTGATATGCAGCAGTGACTTTTTATTTATGTAGTGAGATTACGTCTTGTGTCGTTGTGGGGCGTGATGAAATGAGTGCATCGGGTAGTTCAAAGAGATATGCGAATAACTGGAACGAATACGCAAGTGGTGATCCATCTAAATCTGAAATATCTACGTACTTTCAGCATATAATAACAAAGGGACGAAAAGATAACACCTACAAATTGGCTCTGGCCAGATTTCTGATTGAGCATGCGGCACAAAACAAGCCTTCCCGTACCATATCTTATGAGACCATAGCAGATGCTTTTTTAAAATATTACTGGCATCAGGAATGCAAGTACAGAATACGACAGAATGCTCCCGGCAAGCACGACCCTTCGGTAATAACTGCAATACGTAAAGTATTTGGGGAAAAATACCTGCCGGATAAATTTGAGGACATATCTGATGACAAGAAACAGCGTGCTCGAAAAATCATACTAAAAAAAGTATTTGGGCACGAAAAAAACAAAACATCCATGGTCATACCTAGATTTCAAAACGTGAAATCCGGTACTACAATAACAAAAAAGAAGATATTTTACGAGTATGACGATGACGCGCAACAAATAATGTTGCGTCCTGAAGCATTGGAATTTCTAAAGAACAATCGTATCATGTTGTACAATTCTGTCATTTTAGAATGGGTGACATTTCTAGAAAAAGTGAATAGAGGAATGCCCATGTTGGTAGCAAAGACTACCAATATCTATGGTGAGCGCGGGTCCCTTGTGTCGTTTAGGAAAATATTGCAACTTGCAGAACAGCATTGCTTTTATTGTAATTCGTCATTTCACAAGGATACGCCACACGTGGATCACTTCATACCCTGGTCGTACGTATTTGAGGATGAAATGTGGAACCTTGTGCTCAGTTGTCCCAGATGTAATACAAGCAAAAGTGACAGTCTTGCAGCAGAGACATTCCTCATAGATTTGATAAAACGAAACTCCAGAGACGATATTCCAACGCTTCGAGAGTCTGTTCTACGGTTGGGTCCAGATAAACCCTATAAAGTCAACATGCAGGTACAATATGATTGGGAGTATGAGATACGCAAAAAGTACGAGAATTGCGCCGAATTGGGATTTTTGTTGTGGAGTCCAAAGGCCTAGAATTGTTACACATATGGTGAACTATACACTAGACGCATTTCATATTGCCGTATAATATTCTAAACTAAAAATTACAAAAAATCATTACTGTTTGATTGCCAGAATAAAAAAACTGACCTGTGCACTATTTCTGGACTGCTTTGATATAGTGGACCGGTGGATGACTGCCTTCAGTTTCTTCTCGAATCTCGAAACTGTCAGGTGCTGTCCTGACCAGTAAAAGCAGTGTTTTACTGCCGTATGTACGCGCATCGAACGCAGAATCCACCTTTCTAATGTTGTTTCCAACGTCTGCGAGTCTAGCCCAGTCTTCGTGTTCTGTTATCGTGATTGCATTAATTACAATATCCTTCCAATCGGGAAGATTTGTTTTGCTATATGATTCGGCCTGGCCACCTTTTGTTATGCCTGCATTGGTCGGTGTACCAGAGATTCTATCCTTGCTGTGCTACTCTTCTGTTACTACAATTGGTGGCTGGTCAGTAAGTATTTCCACATACGTGAATATCTCACAAGCATTCCTAAATGACTCAGGAGTGGTTTCTTTACCCATTCCCATAACAAACATTCCCTGTTCCCGTATGCGCTTGGCAAGACCCGTAAAGTCACTATCCGAAGATACTATACAAAACCCGTCTATATGACCAGAATGCAACATATCCATTGCATCTATGATCAAGAATGTGTCGGTTGCATTCTTGCCTTTTGTGTAGTTTAGTTGGTTCGGTGTCTGAAAGGCGTACTTGTTTGCTACAATACGCCATTGGGACATTTGAGAATTAGTCCAGTTTTCATATATGCGACGTATTGTAACTGCGCCGTGTTTTGATGCCTCCTCTAAAATTTTATCAAGCAGTCTGGCCTCAACATTATCGCCGTCTATTAGCATTGCAAGTTTGCGTGAGGTGGAGTCGGTTCGATACAATACATCACATACACTCATTACACTATAAATTTAATCAGACGGCTAGAACACAAACGCATGTTTATTTCTGCCTCAAATCATTTGACATCAAGTTTTATGTCACTCTATATTGAATATCGTCCAGATCATGCCTATATGTGGTGAACACTTACAAATCATTAATTGGAGATGTACCAGCGCTAGGCAGGCCGGACTCACGAGCTTAGACTTTCTATAATAAAAAGCGAATAGAATAATCTCAAACAGACATACATTAAGTTGGGTCTGGCAGATATGCTTGATTAGGCTGATGTCTGTTTGGATGATGGTGACCGATTACAGTCGGTTTGACTACCACTAAAAGTGTCCGAGTCGCTACTATCTAATTTTGGTTACAATCCACTCACAAGTCTGTTGTTGAGTTTTTTGTAATATATATTACAATAATTTATATTATGTAATATCTATTACAT
>VYCS01000002.1:0-18580 GCA_009843815.1 Cenarchaeum sp. SB0675_bin_21
AAAAAACTTAGCGCATATAATACCAGTTGTTGTACTCATTTAGGAGGCTCGGTAATACACATGCACTATTAGAGTTAAAATAAAAAATAATTAAAACGCAAAAATATAATTTTAATATCGCCAACACAGATAAGATTGGTTCTGACAAAGATTGTAATTTATTTACAGCCAGATTAGACCTTTGGAACATCATCAAGAGGTATGTATATTTGCGGTGGGAAGCTATTTTAAATGATATTACATTGGTGAGTATGATGAATCCATTTATTGATGACTTAAAATCAACAAAATTTATAGATCTCAAAGACGGCCTTTACAATATAATAAAAGAACGAGTCTGGATAAAATCCGATAAACCATTTAAGCTGGCCTCGGGCATAACAAGCTCCGAATACTTTAATATAAAAAATCTAGGGTCTGATGGGCTTGCGTTAGCCGCCGCCCTCTTATACAAGATGATACAAAAAACAGACACAGCATCAATTGGCGGACTAGAGTCAGGAGCAATTCCATTATCAGTAGCTACATCATGTATGAGTCTTGCACAGAAGAGTACTGCACCCTTAGAGTGGTTTTATGTGCGCAAAGATATCAAGGGTCATGGAACAGGCAACACAATAGAAGGAAGACCAGCGCCTCCGGTCATGATACTAGATGATGTAATTACAAGTGGGGGGTCATCTCTTAAGGCCATACGCGCAATTAAAGATCAAAATATAGACTATATCGGTACAATGTGTGTCTTGTTTCGGGGAGATAAGGAGCACAAGATGGCACTAGAAGAAGAGGGCAGTTTTCAATACATATTCTCTCACAACGACTTTCAATGATAGCTTTTTGTATAATGATACTCAACAGTGTATAGTGCAGCAAACTGAAATTTCAGAGTTAGTCCAAGCAGTGTCAGGGGAGAGAAAGTCTCAAGTTGTAATAAAGGGTTGCTCTTTGGTATCAGTGTACACCGGAGAGATAATACCTGATATTGATATTGCAATATACAAATCGCGCATATCATATGTGGGTCCGGATGCATCACACGTTACAGGAAGAGAGACTCGCATAATAGATGCCAAAGGCAAATATGCCGCTCCTGCTCTTGCAGACCCACATATACACATAGATCAGTTTGTACTGCCCAATGATATAGCCAAATACGCTATACAACATGGCACCACCACCCTGTTTTCAGACCCGGTAGACATAACCAGCATATGTGGATATGATGGCTTGGTCTGGTTTGCGGATATATGTAAGATGGCACAGGTTCGAGTCTTTAATTGCATACCAGGTGGTGTGCCAGTAGACCCAAGACTAAGTAATGCAAAAGGCATAACGCCAGAGCAGATAGGCCAATTGATGGGACGAGATGACATATTTGGTATGGGGGAGGTGTTTGCATGGACCAAGGTAACCAAACAAGATAACGCTACAATACAAAATATGGCGGCAGTGCAAGAGTTAGGAGGTATGATCAATGGTCATACAGCAGGCATGTCAGGTACAAAGTTAGCAATGTATGCAGCGTCTGGAATAGCATCATGTCATGAACCCATCAATTATGACCAAACCATAGAACGACTAAGGATGGGCATGTACGTCATGGCACGCGAGGGTTCAATAAGACGAGATCTCTACGACATACTAAAAGAGATCTCATCAAAAGGTATAGACACAAGTAGACTGATGTTGTGCACGGACGGATTAAATCCAACAGACATGCAGGCAGGCCACATGGACCATTGTGTTCGAGAGGCCATAAGGGCAGGTATAAATCCAGTACAGGCCATCTCCATGGCAAGCCTCAATATCTTTCGATACTACAGGATGGATCACATGTTGGGCGGCATATCGGTCGGACGACTGGCAGACATAATATTACTAAACAATATAGAGTCATTCGACATACACACCACCATAATAGATGGCCACAGGCCCGCTAAACATAATCAGACCATCAAAGTGCCTCAATGGCTTTATGAGACAGTGGGTGTCGACACGTTATACGAGACGGACCTAGCCATTCATGCTCGGGGTGATGAGGTAGCAGTCAACACCATACAACTGCGGACCGAAATTATAACAAAACTGGGAAATGCCACATTACCCATACAGAATGAAAGGGTATGCACCACAGATACAGTGTGGAAGGTGGCTGCGATCAAGCGCGATGGTACACAAAAGACATTAGGGTTCTTGGAAAATTTTGGTACAGGGTATGGCGGCATGGCCACCACTGCTACATTTCACGACAATGATATCATTGCAATAGGGAATAGTGATTCAGATATGGCTACAGCTATAAACTTACTCATCAGATCAGGTGGGGGTACAGCCACAGTGATACAGGGAGATGCCCATGCACATATGCCATTGCCCATAGCAGGAATAATATCCGATACGAAGATGGGTGATGTAGCTGAGCAGTTTGTAGAGGTACGAGAGTCGTTTAAAAAATTAGGATGTACATATGAGGAACCTCATCTGATACCGTTATTCTTGCCGTTTTTGGCACTGCCCCATATACGAATACAGAGCAATGGATTAATTGATGTCAAGAATAATACAACAATACCTGTCATTACATCTGAAAAGTAATCAAATCACCTAAAAGATCTAAACTGACGCGGATTCTATGAAAAAAATCCATCTCGGAATATTAAAAAGAGGGAGAAAAGGCATCACAACATCAAATGGCATCAATACAACAAACACCGCAGGGGCCAGTTCTCGTACTAAAAGAGAGCGCCCTGCAGCAGAAAGGAAAGGACGCACAGCAGAACAACATTGCTGCAGCAAAACTAGTAGCAGAGTTGATACGCACCAGCCTAGGTCCTAGAGGTCTAGACAAGATGTTGGTGGACTCGTTGGGAGATGTTACAATCACCAATGATGGAGCCACCATACTAAAAGAGATAGACATACAGCATCCTGCCGCCAAAATGATGGTCGAGATATCAAAGGCTCTAGATAATGAAGTCGGAGATGGTACCACCAGTTCGGTGATATTTGCAGGAGCCCTGCTTACAAAGGCCGAAGAGTTACTAAAGAAGGGTGTACACTCCTCTGTTATAATAGAGGGTTATCAATCCGCTGCCGATAAGGCTCTCAGCATATACTCAAGTATTGCTAAACAGATAGACTCTAACGATACCGAAAGTCTCCTAAAGGTGGCAGCCACCAGCATGCAGTCAAAACTGATATCAGATGACAGTGATCTCTTGTCATCCATGATCGTAGAGGCCGTATTAAGGGTGGCAGTCAAAGATGGTGATCAGCAGGTTGTAGATTTGGACAACGTCAAGGTCGAAAAGAAGGCAGGCGGTTCAATTCAAAACTCTCGACTCGTAAGCGGCATAGTCTTGGACAAAGAGGTAGTACACAGTGGTATGCCCACCAAGATAGCCAACGCAAAGATAGTACTGCTCAATGCAGCAATGGAGATAGAAAAGACCGAGATGAGCTCAGAGATACGCATAACCGACCCTGCTCAGATGCAGATGTATCTTGAAGAAGAGAATCGCATGTTAAAGGAGATGGTCGACAAACTACAACAGGCAGGAGCCAACGTACTACTCTGTCAAAAAGGCATAGACGATATTGCGCAACACTATCTAGCAAAGAATGGAATACTAGCAGTACGTCGGGTAAAAGAGAGCGACATGACAAAGCTGGCAAAGGCAACAGGTGGTCGTGTCATATCCAACGTTGATGATCTTGCACCAGACGATCTAGGAACAGCCCAGCAAGTAAAACAAGAGAAGGTAGAGGCGGACAACTGGGTATTCATCGAAGGATGTAGTAATCCACAGTCAGTCACACTACTCCTAAGAGGCGGAACACAGAGAGTTGTGGATGAAGCGGACAGATCAATACATGACGCCCTAATGGTAGTCAAAGACGTAATTGAAAAACCGGCAATTGTAGCTGGAGGTGGTTCACCCGAAGCATACGTATCCTCACGACTAAAAGATTGGGCAGACATCTTTGATGGACGCGAACAGCTAGCCGTCAAAAAGTACGCCGAGGCTTTAGAGGTCATACCTATAACGATAGCTGAAAATGCAGGTATGAACCCCATCGATACCATAGCCAATCTACGAGCTCAACACAGTCAGGGACTAAAGTGGACTGGAATTGACGCAAAGAACAGTACAATCACCAACATGTTAGAACAGAGTATAGTTGAGCCTGTAATAGTAAAGGAGCAGATTATAAAGTCTGCCACTGAGACTGTATGCATGGTGTTAAGAATAGACGATGTTATCGCCGTATCGGGTGCGCCCGGTGGCGATAATCCAATGGGATAATCATTTTTTTGAATTTTTTTGTATCATATCGGAGTTGATCTGGGAGGAACCAAGATTGAGGGGGCGATCCTTGATCATAATCATAGCATACTAAAACGCCAGCGTGTAAGCACACCTGATTCATACACACAGATACTAGAGACGATACAACATATGATACATCAGCTAGACTTAGGTACACATACAATCGGCATTGGAACGCCGGGAACTGTGGGTCCAGACGGACGTATAATTGGTAGTAATCTAAAATACATTCGAGGAAGGCATCTGAAACGCGACATAGAAGATAACTTAAACGCAAGTATCAGTATGGGTAATGATGCAGACTGCTTTGTGGCGGCTGAAGCAACACTAGGTGCAGGTACCTCATACAGTGTAGTATTTGGCAGTATAATGGGGACGGGAGTTGGTGGCGGTATATCAGTAAATGGTGATGTAATTTATGGCAGTGTGGGGATGGCTGGCGAGTGGGGTCATAGTACATTATACCCAAACGGTACACCATGCTGGTGCGGCAAAAGAGGATGTGTTGAGGCATACATCAGCGGTCCAGCACTGCAACAGATATGGTACAAGGAAAATCACACATACATGAGTATACCAGACATCATAGAGCAACAACCGTCGGGTTATACAGAGTGGAAGGATACATTTGTCGACAACTTTGGGTTGGCACTCTCAAATGTCATGCAAATACTGAATCCCGACTGCATAGTGTTAGGTGGAGGCCTCTCAAACATTGACTTTCTATACAATGAAGGGAGGGATGCTGTAAAAAAGTTGACACCCGAATGTAACACACCCATACTGCAGAACAGTTTAGGAGATTCATCAGGTGTGATAGGGGCAGCCCTACTAGGTGCTACTGAGGCTCTATAGTGGCGGGGGGTTTGCTGGATATTGCATAGGTGACCCATGTGACCTCATCTATCTCATTTGTTATACGATTACTCATTGACTCTAAAAGTGTGTGATCCAGTCTGGCCCAGTCTGCCGTCATGGCGTCAATCGACTTTACTACACGAATCATCACTACATGGCCGTGCATACGGGAGTCTCCCACCACGCCTACAGCCAAGTCATCCCCAACGGCAGCGTAGGCTTGCCATATATCTTCGTACAGACCGGCGGATATAATCTCCTCTTCGACTATACGGCTAGCTTGGCGGCATATGCGAAGTTTGTTTGGGGTTATGCGGCCCATTATGCGCACGGCCAGACCCGGACCTGGGAAGGGATGTCGTTGTAAAAATTTAGATGGGACACCCAATATTCCTCCCACAGCGCGAACCTCATCTTTATACAGGTCGCGGAGAGGCTCTATTATACCCAAACCAAGCCATTTTGGAAGACCGCCAACGTTATGGTGGGACTTTATCACGGCTGCCGGGCCTCCAGAGACTCCACTCTCTATAACATCAGGGTATAAGGTTCCCTGAGCCAGCCATTGAAATGGTCCATTCTTCTTGGAGTACTCAGTAAATGCTCGTACAAACTCCTCACCGATAATCTTTCGTTTGTCTTCAGGATCATCGATACCCGACAGTGAGTTTAAAAAAGACTCTGAGGCATCAATAACATCTACAGGTATGCCAAGGTCAGCGAACATCTCTTTAACCTCAGATGCTTCATTATGTCTCAATAGCCCGTTCTCTACAAAGACACAGCGGAGATTGTCCCCAATAGCCTTGTGCAGTAAGACGGCGACTACACTAGAGTCAACACCACCACTGACGCCGCAGAGTACACGCCCTGTTGTATGTGAGAGTCTCTTTATTGTAGATGAGGTAAATGCCTCCATTGTCCAATTTTGTTTGGCGCCGCATATTTTGACAGCAAAGTTGTACAGTATGTCCACCCCTTTGGGCGTGTGAGCTACTTCAGGGTGAAATTGAAGTCCAAATATGCGATTGGAGTCATCACATATTGCGGCAGCCGCCGCAGATGAGGTTTGTCCAATTACACGAAAGCCATCTGGAATAGTCTCTGCCTCATCACCATGACTCATCCAGGCCGTCATTGAAGAGTCCAAGCCTCCAAATAGTCCATCGGAGTCATGTATCATCAGAGTAGAGTGACCATACTCTCGGGATGCCCGCTTCACCACACCGCCATATCTGCTCACTATAACCTGATGGCCATAACAGATGCCCAATATGGGTATGTTAGAGTCCAGTATGCCCTGTTGTGGCATCGGAGCATTCTCTGCATAGGTACTTGATGGTCCGCCAGAGAGTATGACGCCTTTAGTGTCTGCAGACAGCACCTCAGTTGTATCTGTATCGAAGGATAGTAGTTCAGCTCTAACGGCGAAGTCACGTATTCGTCTACATATCAGATGGCTATACTGCGAGCCAAAGTCCAAGACTACAATTCGATCTGACTCTTTACTGGACATGTTCTAGCATCCTAGATAATGCCCATCGTATAGTACTATTAATCTCACGGGCCCTTGCTTCTAGCCTATAATTGTATATTATTATTTGATCAAGTGTATCATCCTGAGTCTTTAGCTCGTATCGTATAGCTAAATCTTTAGAGAGTCTTCCACCTTCAACCTCAACAGCATCCTTGGTCATCATACCGCCAATTATACGTGATATAAAGAATGTCTCAAATGGCGGGGTCTTGGCTGATACTGGCACGTACAATTTTATGGTTATTTTATCTGCAGATGTGCTTATGCCGCCGATGGCAGAATCATTCACCATTATGGTGGATACATCATCAGTCGATGATACGGTAGGTTCTGGTTCGGCTTTGGGTGGTTCTGGTTCGGCTTTGGGTGGTTCTGGTTCGGCTTTGGGTGGAGGAGTATACTCAGAGGCGCGTGTAAAGCTGGACTGGGTAAGGGCCGCATCAAGGGCATCTATATTCAATATTGTCATGTCAACCTCTTGGCGCAGTTGTTCTAATCTCTCCTGCAACTTTTCCCGCAGTTCGGCAATACCCTGTACTTGCTCGGCGCTAAGTCTCATCGTATAGTTGATGATATCAGATTCTATATATTCTTAGTATCAGGCGGTGCAACTCTATCAAAACCAGATACATCACATAATAGCGTATACAGTCTGGAGTGGGAGTTTTGTGCCAGCCATTCCAACAGAGAGGAAGCCATACGTAGTTTTGAGAGTTTTGATGCAATTGCAGTCTCAGTCTTGTCGGGTACAGACCATGGAGATACAGGGCCATCCAAATCCATGCCACATAATATTATAGAGTGAGCTCCAAAGTGGTCAGCCAAAAATACTGTACGATCCCCATCGGTGAATCCTCCAAAATTATGCAGTCTACCAAATGGTACACCCTGGGTGGTACCCAAGCATCGACGAAACGATCTTGCCATGTGTAGTTTTTCGATGTTGTCGCCGTGCGCATGTACTACAAATATGATATTTGAGTCGGCCAAACTCATCATACAGTCAGGTTGTCCATCCAAGTCTGTCACTACAATATTAGGTGTTATTTTGAATTGAGTCAACATTTGGAGCGCCGAGTCTGCCACTATTATGGGCATTGATGTATTTTTAATGATTGGGATGACAGATGGTAAAGAGGGGCCTGCACCCACACACAAAACCGTCTTGTTGTTAATTATATTATGTAATATGGTAGTATCAAAGCGTTCATCAAGTATATCATTCAGTATGGTAGCAGCAGTCTGATCTTTGCTGGGATCATAGTCAAACTGTCGACATATTTTTTCATACCATACAGGCCAACCTGAAATCATACTACATTACAAACGTTCACATATAATTAATCTAATCGCAATAATGCCAACTGCATACATAATAAATTACTGCAGAGATGTCATAGAAGTTGTAGACAATATACCGGGGTAATGATATTTCTTGATTAAATCAAAGGCACTCTAAACATATGGTATAATATGTCACATGATATGTGAAAAAGCCCATAATTTCATAATGGTGTTTACATATACCCATTATTTGGTAAATGTGCGCAGACTGATTCAGTGTTGTAACTGTATTGTGTTGTCATAAAAAGTTGATGTCTTGAACCTCCCAAAATTAATGAGCTTTGATGCATGGCAGTGTTGAGATAGACTTGTCATTATTACATTATACTATCTCCGAATTATGCATGTCACTGATCTGTTGAATTTGCTGTAGGTTCCATGAAAGTATTCAGATAGGATACCAGATTGCCCAAAGTTGCGCATGACACACCATATATGGAAGTGAGACAAGATTATTCTTTATTTTTACAGCACCGTTGTGCTGCTATACCCAAAGCTTGAGATATTCCATTTTCATCTTTAGTGTGGGGAGCTCTTTCACTCTCTTGCTTTTTCTGTTTATTTCCCGTGTCGGTATGAATACATGTATTTTGGAAAACCTTTTACACTCGAACAAACTCCGTATCACATATTCGGATATTTTTTCATTAGGTAACAATCAGGCGAATCCATCATGTTACATAACTCCAAAGTTATGGGCTCACCCTTTAGTATTCTGATGATTTTTTAATAATGTTTCAACTAAAATTAAAATATCAAAGTTCTCTGGTTTAACAAGTCATCGAGATTATTATTAGTGTTATTTTGTTTAACTACATCATTATAATCCAATCTTTAAATTTATTGTCTCCATCTCTTTGGCGGGAATCCAAATATGTAGTACCAAAACTATCCTCTGAGACGTATAATTCACAGACTTGTTGATTATGAATATCAATTTGCTACTCCAAAAGTCGCTTTTTATGGTGTAACTCGCTTATAATCTCCCATGGTCTTGAGTTGTCTCGGATTGTTTTATTTTCTGGTTCTGCTACTATATTTGGAATTATCTGCAATAGAATAAAAAATATCTAATATTTGACAGCATTCACTGATGAGTATGGGCAACACCTGGTACGACAAGATTATACCAGTATGTAATACCGTTTTTCATATTAGAATAACACTGGACTACACATCATCAATAAATCAGTCTATTGCACATAGCCAACTGCATACATAACTATGTATCATAGAATATCTGTCAATAATTTTTGTAATTAGTACACAATAAAAACTCTTTAATTTTATTATACACTACAACAATACCCAACAACACCAAAATGTATTATTAGATAGAAATTTTAAATTGCAAAACTCATTATAGTCCTATTAAAATGTCACATTATATGCTAGGAGGCGTTAATGTGGGATACTTACATCCTGTGAGAGTTATGGGAATAATTAATGTGAGTCCTGAATCATTTTATAAAAAATCAATTAAAAGTAGAGCTGATGATATAAAAAAAGAAGTAAAATTAATGGAAGAGGGTGGTGCTAGATACATAGATGTGGGTGGCATGTCCACAGCCCCATATATTGACAGTATTATATCAGAGGAGACAGAAAAGAGGCGTATACAGAATGCCATAAAAGCCATATCGGAGGTTTCTAGTCTGCCCATATCAGTAGATACCATCAGAAGTGGTGTTGCGCAGGCTGCCATTAAATCGGGAGCCACCATACTAAATGATGTGACGGGATTTAATTATGATAAAAAGATGTTAAATGTAATATCACGATATAGTCCCGATATAGTACTGTGTGCTCATAGTAGTCAAAAAAGCATTGGAACTGCACAAGATACGGCAAAAATACTCGAACACACAATGCAAAAAGTACAGAGATACGGAGCCGACAAGACACGTATGGTCATAGACCCATGTATCGGCTTCTTCCGAGATAGTGACAGTCCATGGTGCACCCAAATTGACTACAGCTGGGTTCAACGAGACATTGACATAATACAGCACCTACGACAGATAACAGAAGATATGCCAATTTTAGTCTCAGTATCAAACAAGTCATTCATAGGTAGCATATTAGATGATCGCAGTGCAGATGGTCGATTGTACGGTTCGATAGCCGCCGAGGTCATGTCAGTGGTAAGTGGGGCAGACATCATTAGGACTCATAATGTGCAACAAAGTTTGGATGCCATCAAGGTGGCATCTGCCATCATTCAACGAAAGTACGACAAGGCATCAACGCAAAATTCTAACTCCTAAATATGGTAGATATCTTGCATACAATGTATGGCTGAATATATAGACTGGAATAACTCTTTGGACATACTAAACAAGGCGTATAATGCAGGGCTCTTTGTATTGGTTATAGGTCCAAAGGGTACGGGTAAAACAACACTTGTTCGTCGGTTTGCTGAGAGTCGTAATGTACATCTTGACTCTATAAATTTTAGTCTACGGACTCGAGAGAGTCATCTTATAGGCACAAATACTCTAGATGATGGCACAGTTACATTCAACGATGGGCTGCTGGTACGTTCTATGAAGAGTGGCAGTATGTTATATTTAGATGAGATAAACGCCGCCGAAGCAGATGTACTTATCAGACTGGATGAATCACTAGATGACCGGCAACAGTTGGTACTAAAAGAGTCATCAGGTGAGACCATAAAGGCGCAGAGGGGATGGTTTGCAATAGGTTCTATAAATCCACTCTCCCACTCTGGCACAAAAGAGCTCCCCCCACAATTACTAAGTAGATTTCCGGTTAGAATACGATTAGAGTATCCACCTGAAGAGATAGAGTGTGATATAATAAAAGAGTACACAAAAAAAGATAATACATCTGAGATACTTCAAGGAGTAAGGTTAGCCAATACATTACGTGAAGCTGCCGCCGTAGAGGAGCTCTTTTACTCACCAAGTATTCGGGAGACTATAGCGTTTGGTCGCTTATTGGACTTGGATACGCCTCCCATAGAAGCTGCCCGGATGGTATTTGGTAATGTATATGCGCAGTGGGGCGAGATGGAGTATCAGAAGGTCAACGATATCATAGTATCGATGTTTGGATAGATGGCCTACACCGAACAATCCCTTATAGAGTTAGCCACATTCTTAGCCCGAAGCTGGTCTGGAAACCGAGACATTACAGTAGACATATCTGAAAAGGTTGGCACGCGGACCCGCATTGCAGAGAACCGCATAATACTATACCCCATGAAAAAACGAGTAGGCGATGACTTTGCTAGATATAGACAGTTTCGAATGGATTTGTGGCATGAGGCCATGAAGGTGCGTTTCTGCCAAAAGATCTTTAGCAAAGACCATGCATTTGGATTCATAATGGATATGCTAGAAGAGAGTAGAACGGAGGCATTAGGCAGAAGGATGTGGCAGGGTATGGATTCGGAGATTATATTTTCGTACACGTATAGATTTCTAAGCAGGCCTCCATTGGGGACCACATACGGAAGGACTCGCATACTAGAGGTATTCTATCAGCATTTCATGTTTGGAGCATTTCGGGGCGAGGTTCAGGCCAATCACTTCCAAAAGGCGTTAAAAGCAACAAGGGTAGCAAAGAGGGCAGTTGAAAAGGCACTGGACGAAGACCATCAAACTATTTGGATGGAGAAGAAGGCCGGTGAAATAATTCGTATTTTAGATATAGATGCTCTACAGACAGTCCCTATATCACTGCCCTTTGTACGTCATGACACGCCAGTAAATCAAGATGACATAACACGATTCTTGAAGGCAGTCATAAACAACAAAGAAGGTGACTTTGGAAAGATAGACAAAGATGCCGTATTACGTGGGGAGTTAGCATCAGATGAGTATCGCACAGTTATAGAGGAAGCAGATAAAAACAGAAGAAGTGATGTGTCATCTTTAGCTGGCAGTATAAGAGTACCATCTACAAGTGATATAGATGAATCACCCATATACGATATAGACCTGATAAACAAGCTAAAGACAAGATTTCGATTATGGAAGAGTGGATATACCGAGACACTTCATAGCGCGGGTGATGAATTTGATATAGAGAGTTACATAGACGGCAACAAGCCGTTTGTTACAGATGTGCGTCGGACCATTAAAAGTAGAGTAGTGATACTGTTGGACCACTCCTCTAGCATATCTGGCGACGCACTAGAGTACAAAAAAGCCACACTGGGGTTGTGTGAGGTGCTCTCTTATCTGGATGTGCGCTTTGCAGTATACGCGTTTAGTACTCAGGGGAGAGAAGTGGTATGTTGGCTAATCAAAAATGACCAATCTAGATGGAGGCGCACTCATGCAAAACGTCTTGCGCAGGTGGTGGCAAACGGTTCCACACCATTGGCCCAGGTATACCAAAAGATGTTGCCAGATCTGCAGGCCCAGTTACCAGACATATTTCTAACACTGACAGATGGGGAGCCGTCAGATTCGGGTGCCGTCCGAGATATAATAAAGACGATACGAGCTCAGGGTATACGAATGGTGGCATTAGGGTTAGGGCCCAATACTGCACGTGCCACTGTGATTGCATCCAACCTGCGCCATTTAGGATACGAGCGTACTTTGGCTACTAGCCGCCTGCAAGATATACCTCGCAAGGTGTTGAGCATATTGGAGAGATGAAGTGCCTATCGGTTTCGCAACCGTTTGCGGAATTAATCATATCCGGTTTAAAGAGAATAGATTTGAGAGGATGGAACACCAAGTATCGTGGTGAGATACTGATTCATGCGCCTCAAAAGATAATGACAAGTGAGTGTCAAAGATTTCAAATAAGCAAACCCATCACCGGTGCCATAGTGGGTCGCGTCTCATTGGTGGGCGTCAAAAGATATCACAGTATAAGCGAGATAAATGATGACTTCCATCTACATCTGGCGCAGAATGGTTTGGAGCGCAAAAAGTATGGTTTTCTACTGGAAGAACCACATCGGTTTACAGTTCCCATTCCTAAAAGAGGACAGCTAGGACTCTTTGAGGTACATCCGCCATCATTCACGGATGATGTCATAACATCAGATATTATTGATGAGCATTACAGGTATCAGCACATAGGAAGACATTGATGAAAGACATCTGTGATTATGTGGTTTTGTAATAGAAGTCTTAGTTGCTGCCTCAAATGATACAATGCAGAATTTAATGGATGCAGTGTGGTGTGTGATATCATTTATTGTATATGTGAAGGGGTCGCCTTGTTTACTATAATGGTCAGAGTGGCGGTGTAGAAGAGTGCGTCCACAACGGTATGATTATAGGTTCCGCCCATAAACCATCTACACATCAAGAGATAGTCTGTCAGTCCAGTTGTTCCTCTTGAATGGTGCAAAATGATACACAGTAGGTTTGTAGACCTTACGACCAATCTAGATATGTACATAGCCTACATCTATGCACAACGTCTAGATCTTTGGGGGAACCAATTGCGTATAAAGTCATATAAAAAACCAGTTTTACGATAAACTTTGAGAAAATCTCTGCAATAATAGATTTGTCTATATAATGGTGTTAATATACAAACAAGGTATGGCACAGACAAAACCTCACGTCAGCGTAGAAAACGTAGTTGCATCAGCTACAGTAGATCAAAGTATAGATCTCAATGAGATAAACGACAAGTTTCCTCAGACAGAGTACAATCCAGAACAGTTTCCTGGACTTGTCTTTAGACTGCATAATCCTCGGACGGCCACGCTGATATTTCGTACTGGTAAGATGGTCTGTACTGGTGCAAAGTCAGAAGAGATGTCCTTAGAGGCTGTACGAACAGTAGTGCAGAGGCTCCGAAAAGGCGGCATAGATATAAAAAAAGATGCGGTGGTGACTGTACAAAATATGGTCGCCGCCATAAATTTGGGTGGACGTATACATTTGGAAAAGTCCGCCCGAATGTTACCTCGAAGTATGTACGAACCAGAACAATTTCCAGGGTTGATACACAGGATGTTAGACCCAAAGACGGTAATACTGCTCTTTGCCTCGGGCAAGCTAGTCTGCACGGGTGCAAAAAAAGAGAGTGACGTATATAGATCAGTTCACAACCTACATGCCATTCTAGAAGAGAAGGGCCTTATGTTATACGACCAAAAAGAGTAGATTACAAATGTTTGTAATGTGATCGCTTGTAAGTTTTACCCACACAAGTTTTGGTGATGATACAGTACGGTTGAAACCAAGCGTATAATAGATGAATCATCAGATATGCGCTCATTCCAGTGGGTCGATGTGACGCGCCGTATAAAGTTGAAAGGCCATCTGTTTGAGTTACGCATAGCAGTACGCATCACACCGGTGAAACCGAAAAAAGACTGACAATATGCGGGGCGCGGATGTTGACGGCGTTGAGCATCTTGGCATCAAGAGCATGTCCACACATGGTGTAAACCACAAGCGGAACATGAATTATATGATGCGCAAGAGTTGTACCGGTGAATTCATGCGTCGCGTCGATGAGAAGAGCATAATGAAGCATCGTACTGGAAGCGGTTATACAACTTTCGTATATAACTCCCAAAATCACTTGTACAGGACTTTTATATTTGAAGTAGATATCAACCATATGGAGATGAAGATATAATGGCAACTGCATATGTATTGATAAATTGTGAGTTGGGGTCAGAAGAGTCCGTAATTGCAGAACTTAAACAGATGAATGACGTAGTTGAGGTACACGGTACATTTGGTGCTTATGACATACTAGCCAAAGTAGAGTCAGAACAGGTTGAAAAGCTCCGAGAGACCATAACATGGAAAGTAAGAAAGATACCAAAAATTCGTTCTACATTGACCCTTATGGGCATAGAAGGACAAGAATAGATACTCAAACTCACTGTTCTACCTTTTTTTCATGCATACAACACATAGATAATTTTTAATGGGTGCCATCATACTGTATGTATGTACGATATGATAGCCATGGGCGCAATTGTTTCTGGAATAGTGGCATATCTACTAATGCGCAGATACCAAGATCAGTAGTGCCCCCCTCATACGTGGGGCGATTCTATTTAATAAAAAGGAGTTAAAGGGCCTCTGATCCCTTTTTCTTAGTAGTGATATTCGCAACATCGTCTATGGTAGAGGTTACAATTATTCCATCACCAGCGGTTCCAGTATAAGCAGCCTCAGTTATTGCATCTGTGACAGCTTTAACATCAGAGTCATCTACTATCGATACAATACTGGCAACCGTATTGAAGTCTGCCTTCATGGTACCTGTACCTCTTCCCATCCTAACGGTGGGTCTAGCGCCGGATCCTCGTCCTTTTCCATCAAAGGCTATAAATCCGCCTACCTTTCCTTCGAGTGCGTCCACAACAGATTTCAGCTTGTCCGCTTGAACGATAGCTTCTATGCGTTTCATATTATGATTTAGACTAGGTTCTTTTTAAAGTTGTGGTTATTGGAGATTCATCAAGACTGCGACATCTTTCATAGATATCATAGGAATGGGATTTACTAGTGTCTATTGGAGGTACCGTCCAAACTCTACATCAGCCCAGTTGGCAAAATTGTTAGTGACATGTCTCGTCTTTTTGTATAGTAACATGACTTGTTGAGATTGCACGAATAAGTGGTTGAAGACAGTATAGTGTATAGTCTAGGGCCCGGTAGTTCGTCCCGAACTGTACCATCAGACAAGGCGGCCTGAATGATCATCTTTAACTCATCAAATGTAGTGACTCTATCAATGTCTTCATGGAGCGCCAGACCCGAACCAAGTATTGCATACTTGCCGTTTTCCAGTCCTGCCACAGAATAGTTGTCCTTATAGATGGCATTCTACAAAGGTGACTATTGAAACAAAGAATCAGAGTCTGACATGTGTAATGATTTAGTGCTGACGGCCAAGATGTGGCGCGACATGATTTCGGTATACTACACAGCGTTTTCAAGTCGTGAAATCATAAATAACTCTGTGCCATATACTGCATTATGGAAGATAACATAGGAGCAAATGCCCGTATGTTGTTGGGGCTTGGTCTTGGCGATAAGCGTATTTTAGAACAGGTGTATAGGGCCAGTGTAAATGGGGAGATAATCAGTAATCATGAGCGTCAATATGTGGCATCCCTCATGGAGAAACATGCTGTTACTGTCCCTAAAATGGACACACCGATAATACAAAGATCTGCAGTAAAACAGGTGGATACAGCCTCACAGCCCAAAAAATCCCGCACAACACTGATGGCTGCAGTCTTGGGTGTCGCTGCTGTAGCAGTGATAGCATCTGTTGTATTGATGATGCCAGGCACACTTGTGAGTTCGCCATCAGGTTATGTGGAGATTGATCAAAGTACATATCAAACAGGGGACTTTATGTTGATCACAGGAATGTCTGATTATAACATAGGGGAGGCCGCTCGTGTAAATATACTTGATAGTAACAGCAACAATGTATGGTCCGAAGATGTCACTTTAAGGTCGGATGGTTCCTATTCCACCATAATATTGGTGGGTCAAGACGGCTGGATTGCTGGCGAACACACGATACAGGTTGCGCATGGCGCTGTCGAATATATTATGGACTTTACATATGATAATTGACATATGTTTGTGATCAGTAAAAACCATCACATAACAAGAACTATGATATTGATTTCATTACTCCAGCAAGGTCTCGTAGAGACGATGCGGCAGTAATCATCTCACGCAGGCGTGTCGCACCATCAACACCCTTAACGAATCTCATGGCCTGTGACTTTATAGAAGAGAGTTTTATCTTGTATTGCGCAGACATCTTTAGGTACTCAAAGAATGCTTGTATTCGGTCATGGGTTGTAAATGTTCCATACGAGCCAGACTTTAGATACTCGTTTATCTGCCGAAACAGAAATGGATTTCCCATGGCGCCCCGCCCGATCATTATATAGTCACAACCAGTCTCTTCTATCATATTTGCCGCATCTTGCGGAGTTGTAATATCACCATTCCCCACGACCGGTATCCGCACATTGTCTTTGAGCAGTCTTATTAGTGACCAATCTGACCTACCCGAGTACCCCTGAGATGCTGTGCGTGGGTGGAGTGTGATCATCTGTACGCCTTCATCCTGCGCAATACCGGCGATATTTAGGAATAGATGTCGGTCTTCATCAGTAACGCCGGCGCGCATCTTGAGTGTTATAGGTTTGTCTGTCGACTCTACTAGTGTACGGAATATCTGTCGGGTTACAGATTCGTGTTGGAGAAGTGCAGCGCCTGCCATCTGTCGGGTTATGTGTGGCGCCGGACAACCCATATTATAGTCTATAATGTCAAAGTATGGCTCCACTATGCGTACAGCTTGGGACAATACATCAATATCTGAGCCAAAGAGCTGCACCGACAGAGGTCGCTCCAAATCCGAGTACTGCATAAATTGACAGATATTCTGATTAGACTTGCGCAGTATCTGGTTCTGCGCTACTATGCTGTGTATGTTTGTAAACTCTGTGACCACCAAGGATGCGCCCCACTTGCGACAGAGTAGTCGTAGGGCAGGATCACTGACTCCAGCCATGGGGGCCAAAAATGCCCGGCCATCAAAGTTGGGCAGCTGGCATCTCATTCTGGGCAGCCGTCATTATCTGCATCCCCGTCATAGTCTTCGGGGGCAGTAGGACACATATCGGCTTCATCCAGAACACCATCCAAATCTCCATCGTGAACGAATCTAGACTGTTCGGGTAGGACATCTGGGCAGCCGTCTGCATCGTTAAATTTATTCCAGGTTTCGGGACTGACGGGGCACATATCTACATCATCAGTGTACCCGTCCGAGTCTGAATCCGACTTGCCCGGGCCACCACTGCCGGCTGCTGGCACATCAGGACATCCATCCCAGTCCAGATAGCCATTATGGTTTTCAGCCTCATCGACACATGTATCCCAGCGGTCATCTATGCCATCATTGTCAGCATCTGCAAAGACAAATTGTGTCACAGTCTCATCTATAGAGTCCGGGCAGCCGTCTGTATCCTGATACAGGTTGTACACCTCAGGTTGCAGAGGACATAGGTCTTCACCGTTTACAACTCCATCCGAGTCAGGATCTTGGCTCAGGGATGGTCTGTCAGGACAGCCATCATCATCTGCCATCATGTTGTATGTCTCGGGCCGAGTGGGGCATAAATCCAATATATCTATGATGCCATCAAAGTCAGAGTCAGGATTTATCGTTCCTGCCGGGGTTATATCCGGGCAGCCGTCTGAGTCCTGATACATGTTGTATGTCTCGGCCACCGCAGGGCACAAGTCTGCATCATCTAAGAGTCCGTCCGAGTCTGAGTCCAGGACAGTGGTTATGGGGAAGGCATCAGGACAGCCGTCTGAGTCCATATGCTTGTTATAGTTTTCACGGTGATCAGGACACAGGTCTAGATGGTCAGGAATGTTATCATAGTCACGATCAAACCAAGTATTCACCGTTGTTACCACAGTGTCTGGACATCCATCCCAGTCCAGATAGTTGTTGTATGTCTCGGCCTCATCAGTACAGGTATCCCAGCGGTCATCTA
>VYCS01000002.1:18680-35936 GCA_009843815.1 Cenarchaeum sp. SB0675_bin_21
AGATAGTTGTTGTATGTCTCGGCCTCATCAGTACAGGTATCCCAGCGGTCATCTACGCCATCATTGTCAACATCTGCAAAGATAAATGATGTACTGGCATCTTGTGGTGCATCATCTGGGCAGCCGTCTGTATCTTGATACATGTTGTACACCTCAGGCTCTAGTGGACATGCATCACTAATGTCGGGTATACCATCTGCGTCAGCATCCAGACTAGAGATGTATCTGTCAGGACACCCATCGTCATCCTGGACACCGTTGTATATCTCGGCCCTAGTGGGACACAAGTCAACACTATCTATTATGCCATCAAAGTCCGAATCCATATCAACCCTAACATCAGATACAGTGTCCGGGCATCCGTCCGAGTCCAGATATTGGTTATACACCTCGCGCTCAAACGGACACATATCCTCACCATCAGCTATACCATCTGAATCATAGTCGCCTAGAGCAGGCAGAATCATTACATCTGGGCATCCATCATCATCCTGAAAATTGTTATAGTTCTCCCTTTGATTGGGACATGCATCATCAACATCTAGTATATTGTCATAGTCGGCATCAAGCCAGGTGTTGATTGTAACGGCGGTCACATCCGGGCAGCCGTCCCAGTCCAGATAGCCGTTATAGTTTTCGGCCTCATCAACACATGTATCCCAGCGGTCATCTATTCCATCACCATCTGTATCTGGCAGACCATCATTGGTTGTCGAGGTAGACTCTACAGTGTCCGGGCATCCGTCTGTATCCATATACAGGTTGTACACTTCAGACTCGTTTGGACACAAGTCCAATGAATCAGATATGCCATCCAAGTCGGTGTCGTGTAGAGTCATATAGTCGTCCGGGCATCCGTCATGATCATCAACACCGTTAAACGACTCGTACTGTGTTGGACACAAATCCATAGTATCAACTATGCCATCACCATCACTGTCATGGCCTGCTTGCTCGGCTTCTGGTGATGTGTCTGGGCATCCGTCCGAGTCCATATACTTGTTGTATGTCTCTTGTACTGAGGGACAGTCATCCACATGGTCTTGTATACCATCATAGTCAGCATCATACCAAGGCACAAAGTCTGCAGGGCAACCGTCTATAACAAGTCCATACTCTTCATCATAGTCTTCCAGTAGATTTGGACACAGGTCTATATGATCCGGGACTCCATCACCATCAGTGTCAGGAATTGCATGTGTAGTATTTACCAGCCCCAATAGTAGGACTGCTGCAAGGCCATACACTGCATACTTACTCTGGGCAGCCGTCATCATCCTCAATACCGTTATAGTCTTCTGGTATATTAGGGCATTGATCATCGTTGTCTATGATACCATCAAGGTCCGCATCATGTATAAATCGGGCTTGTTCGGGGGTGACATCTGGGCAGCCATCAAGATCATTGTATTTATTCCAGGTTTCAGGGTGCAGTGGACACAAATCCACCACATCAACATAGCCATCATTGTCTGTGTCTACTATGGTCAACGATGTAGAGCCGGCAGCTCGCACATCCGGGCAGCCGTCCCAGTCCAGATAGCCGTTATAATTTTCGGCCTCATCGACACATGCATCCCAGCGGTCATCTATTCCATCACCATCTGCATCAGGAAATGTAAATGATGTCCATGTAAATTCTACAGTGTCCGGGCAACCATCTGTATCCTGATACCTATTATAGGTCTCAGGCATGTGGGGACACAAGTCGTGTTCGTTTGATACGCCATCAGAGTCGCTATCAAAGGTCGAGGGATAGTCATCAGGGCAGCCATCTGTATCCTGTATTCCATTAAAGTTCTCAGACTGACTGGGACATAAATCCAAGATATCAATTATGCCATCAGAGTCGCTATCCGCGGTACTTCTAAAGTTCGCAAGCCAGTCTGGACAGCCATCCGAGTCCATGTATCTGTTGTATGTCTCAGGAGCATTTGGACACTCATCTGCTGTATCTAGTATGCCATC
This sequence comes from Cenarchaeum sp. SB0675_bin_21, assembly GCA_009843815.1. Taxonomy (GTDB): domain Archaea; phylum Thermoproteota; class Nitrososphaeria; order Nitrososphaerales; family Nitrosopumilaceae; genus VYCS01. The sequence goes on from VYCS01000002.1 coordinate 20,649, forward strand.
AGAGTCACTGTCAAGTACCGGCCCCCTCAATGGTGGCAGGTCAGGACAGCCATCTGTATCTAGATAGTCGTTGTAGCGTTCAGCACTGTCTGGACATTGATCAACCGAATCATATATGCCGTCATAGTCAGAATCTAGTGGCTGGGCCGTACTGGTTCCTTCCTCATCAGGACAACCATCCCAATCCAAATAGTTATTGTAGTTTTCAGCCTCGTCCAAGCACGAGTCCCAGCGGTCTTCTATACCATCGCCATCAGTATCTGGAAATAGGAATACTTCGCGGGATGTATCCACGCTGTCCGGGCAGCCGTCTGTATCTTGATATCTGTTGTATGACTCAGGCTGGGTTGGACAAGAGTCATGCATGTCAATTATGCCATCACGATCTGAGTCGTGTGAGTTGTCGTTGGTGTCCGGGCAACCGTCACCGTCTTGGTAGTCGTTCTCAGTTTCAGGCTGCGAGGGGCAGAGATCAATGCTGTCTATCAAACCATCATTGTCAGTATCCGAGGTGGAGGCCTCCTGAGTTATCATGTCTGGGCAGCCGTCTGTATCCTCAAACATGTTGTATACCTCTCTCATGTACACACACGCATCTACATTGTCTAGAATACCATCATTGTCTTGGTCTCCCACAAACGGCAAGTCCAATTTGTCTGGGCAGCCATCTGTATCCTCAAATTTGTTAAAGTTTTCACGCCGGTCCGGGCACATGTCCACATCATCAGCAAATCCATCATAGTCGGTATCTGGAATGGGTGTGTGATCCGGAGGTCGTACGTCTGCGCAGCCATCCCAGTCCAGATAGTTGTTAAAGTTTTCAGGTTCATCAACACACGAGTCCCATCGGTCTTCTATATTGTCACCATCAGTATCTGGGAAAGTGAATTCAGATGTGGGGTTTGTAACGTCATCCGGGCAGCCGTCAGCATCCATATATCTATTGTATGTCTCCTGAAGCATGGGGCACATGTCCACATTATCAGACAGGCCATCACCATCCGAATCCCGCAGTACGCTGACATCATCCGGGCAGCCGTCAGCATCATCTATGCCGTTGAATGTCTCGGGTGCCGTGGGACATAGGTCAATATTATCCACAAAGCCATCAACATCAGTATCAACTATGGTAAACGGGTCTGCGGGGGACGAGTCCGGGCAGCCGTCAGCATCATTAAATAAATTATAGTTCTCACGGACCGTGGGACACAAGTCCAGATGGTCTTGAATAGCATCGTAGTCAGCATCATACCAGGGGACAAAGTTAGAAGGACAGCCGTCTGTTACGTCCCCATCGTAGTCTTCGGGTATATGCGGGCACTGATCTTCGCTGTTTGGTATGCCATCATCATCTATATCACTTACAGGGGCAGCATATGCGGGTATCATACCTATGGTGAGTATCAGTATTCCTAGAGCCCAGACATGATACGTCATTGTTCTATGGATCCGGGCAGCCATCTGTATCCTCAACTCCGTCATAGTCTTCAGACTCCAAGGGACACGCGTCATTGGAATTTAGTATGCCATCCAGGTCAAGATCGTGCTTGTAACGGGACTGCTCTGGAACTACATCCGGACAGCCATCAGCATCTTCATACTTGTTCCAGACCTCTTTCTCGGTGGGACACATATCGATATTGTCTGGGAGGCCATCATCATCGGTATCGTTGGATTGTGGTACATCGGGTACTTCATCGGGGCAGCCATCTAGGTCTTGATATCTGTTCCATATTTCGTTGCTGTCTGGGCACAGGTCCAATATGTCCGGGACACCATCACCATCAGTATCCGGTAGTCTCTCATCTGTATCTGGACAACCGTCTGTATCTTCAAAGCCGTTATACACTTCAGGTTGTAGTGGACAAGAGTCATCCCGGTCATCTATACCATCACTATCCGAATCCACAATCAGTGAGTCGTGTATGACATCAGGGCAGCCATCAGCATCTTGATACCGGTTGTACACCTCAGCAACTAGTGGACATTGGTCTATATCATCAATAACACCATCAAAGTCACGATCGCGAATCACACTGTAGTGATCCGGACAGCCATCAAAGTCCAATACGCCGTTGAATGTTTCAGCCTGGGTGGGACACAAGTCAACATAGTCTGCTATGCCATCACCATCCGAGTCTGGAACTGTACTGCCATCAAGCCTAGTATCCTGGCAGCCATCCTCATCCTGGTATCCGTTGTAGTTCTCACGAACTAGTGGGCAGTCGTCAATTGAGTTTGGTATGCCATCAAAGTCAGTATCATAGTCTATTATAAAGGGCTCAAAGTCGGGACAGCCGTCCTCATCCTGATACGAGTTAAATCGCTCACGCTCGGTGGGACACTCATCTACACTATCAGGTATCCCATCAAAGTCGGTGTCGGCTTCACCGGGCGCATCAGGACACCCGTCCGAGTCAAAGAATTGGTTCCAAACCTCTGCGGTGGTGGGGCATTGGTCTATTGTATCTGGTATGCCATCAGCGTCCTCATCAGCCAATAATGAGTCTGGACAGCCATCAGCATCAAGATAGCCATTGTGAGTCTCAGGTTGTGTGGGGCATTTGTCATCTAGGTCGCCTATGCGGTCATCATCAAAGTCCAAAAATCCAAGGCCTGGATCCTCTTCGGGACAGCCATCATCATCCTGAATGTGGTTGTATGTCTCTCGTAGTAGTGGGCAGGCATCTATTGAGTCAGGTAATCCGTCGTGATCCCTGTCTGGTGTGTTAAATGAGTCTGGGCAGCCATCATGATCATATACTCCATTGAATACTTCGGCTTGGGAGGGGCAGTGATCGTTTAGATCATCGATTGTATCATTATCGCTGTCGGGTATTACAAACTCCTCGCCTACAAAGTCAGGGCAGCCATCGGCATCCTCAAAGTAGTTGTAGATTTCGGGGGCATTCTTGCATTGGTCTTGTGAGTCTATTATACCGTCTCGGTCCACATCCAAGCTGGACTGGTATGGTGGTATATCAGGACATCCATCATCATCCTGATATCTGTTGTAGCGTTCCGGCTCTAGTGGGCACTCATCTACTCCATCAGGTACTTGATCTCCATCGGCATCATCTGGAGGACCTAGTATGTTGGGCAGACTGTCTGGGCACCCATCATAATCAGCATAGTGATTTATGGTTTCAGGCTCGTTGGGACAGATATCATATCTGTCTGCAACACCATCAGCATCAGTATCGGTGAACACTCCACCGTTTGTGGTGTCCGGGCAACCATCTGCATCCCGGTAGTTGTTCATGGTCTCTCTTTCAGTTACACAAAAGTCAAACATATCGGGTATTCCATCCCCATCGGTATCTATCATGCGGGGGTCTTGGAGCTCATCAGGACAGCCGTCCGTATCCATGAATCTGTTGTATACCTCATCTAGTGTAGGGCAGTGATCAAGGGCATCTGGTATACCGTCTTGATCCATATCATTACTTATTATGTAATCGTCCGGGCAGCCATCTGTATCCTGAATGCCGTTATAGTTCTCGGCTTGTGTGGGACACAAGTCTATCAGGTCCACTATACGGTCTTGATCACTGTCCGGGAGCCCAAACTCTCCTGAGCCAGGAACAGTATCAGGACAGCCGTCCGTATCCTGAAATTGGTTGTAGCGCTCCATCTGGTCCGGGCACTGGTCCAACTCATCCTCAATACCATCGCCATCCTCATCGTACCAAGGCACATAGTCGGATGGACATCCATCTAGTGCTTTTTGATAGTCCTCTTGCAGGTTTGGGCACTTGTCTACTGAATCATCTATACCGTCTTTATCTATATCGGATTCAGCGTATGCACCACCAAGTGGGACAGAGAAGACTACTGCTAGTAAAGCAATGTAAAACCCAAACGAATTATGCCGCGCTAACATAATTTAAGAGACTGCCAATCCTGTTATTAAACTTGTTGGGTAAATTTTTGGGAAGTATCTACCTAGGTAGGCAGGACATACCTGGTCAGTAGATACACACCTATAAAGTACTATGATGTATAGAATGGTATGTATCGGTCTTATGGCTTCCGCATAGACTTGACACGCTCTCAGGCGCGCCACATATCCAATATACGGGACTCACAGCGGTTCGTGTACAACTGGGCAGTAAAGAGGTTGTTGGCCGACCCCACACTCACCACATATGACCTATCGAGGGAGTTCACCAAGGTGAGGCGTTCCGTATCGTGGCTGCAAACAGTGGAGCGCATATACCAAAATACGGCCATCCATCAGGCCCGCACTGCTGCGGATGTCTCGAACAAATACGGCAACGGCGAGCTGAGTTTCCGCGCCAGAAAGCGCGATAATACAAAGGCAGTATCATGTGATGTACAGCCGCGATTTGTGGACAACAGGCACGCGTCATTGCCGGGCCTTGGTGTTGTTGAGTTGCCTGAGGAGCAGCCATATCAATTTCCACACAACTGGCTGTATGGCTCAAGGTCTTTCCATTTGGTGCAGGTTACACCAAAGTCGTGGGGGCACGTCAAGTCATGTGACCATATCTACCGGCTGCACATAACATATGACGTACCGGTACCCGAACGGCGCGCCAAGACCGGTGTTGTTGCCGGCATAGACAGGGGGATAACAAATCCAACGGTTGTCTGTAAGACAGACCACAACACTTCGTGTATAATATCGTATGACACGGCAACCGCATTCCGCACGAACCGTACATGGAATGATGGTGTGCGCCGTACCATATCACACCGCAACAAGCATTCTCATACAACACACAAGATGAAACGCAAACGAGAAAAGTACAATCGTGGTAATGCGAATGACCGCGAGTATGCGGAGTGGCTTCTAGCCAAGAAGATATGCGAGGGCGTGGATGTAATATATGTCGAGCAGCTCAACCTTGAGGCCATGAGCAGGCGCGGTGGCCGGCACAAAAGGGGCATGAATCGTGGCATGAGGTTCATTCGGCATAGTATGGTACTGCGAAAGATACGCATTGTCGCGGAGAGGCTGGGCATCCGTGTAGTGGGAGTGAATCCAAAATACACCAGTCAGGAGTGCAGTGTGTACGGCTACACAAACAAGGAGAACCGAGACGGGGAGACATTCAAGTGTCTCAAATGTGACCACATGGCAAACGCCGACGGTAATGCGTCGGTGAATATCATACAACGGGGGACCGGTATGAAGGTTCCCGCGGGGGAAGGAATAGCCCTCGAAAGGCGTGAAATGGGCCGGACCCGGAAGCCACCTGTTTGTGCAGTTCCGGACGCCAAGCGGCGCGAGAATCAAGCGTGCAATCGACCCAAAACATCAAACGCTATGAAGCATCTGGGAATATACGCGTATGTAACGTGTGCCTACCCAGGTAGATAATTCCCAAATTTTTGTAGCTGATATACAAAGACAGTACAGCCCAACTTACTAAAATGCAAGTGTCTGATACACCACTGTTGTGCGGTAGGAACCCAAACTAGATGGTTCGTTGATGGGATGTAAACCATGCAGCAAACGACTCCAAAGATAGATGTCTGTGTGAGAGCGAGTCTTTGTCTAGCTGGGCCAATGTACTATCCGAGCCGTCAGGGACAAATATAGGATCATAGCCCCACCCCGTACCCATAATCTCTTTTGATATCATACCATGTATATTGCCTGAAAAACACTTTTGTGTGTGGCCATCGCTGTACGCGACCACAGATGAAAACGTTGCACTTCTATCTGACTTTACCAAATTCAGTATGCCCTCATTTCCTATGGTATCAAACACAAAAGAAGAGTAGGGTCCAGGAAACCCATTCAGTTCGTCTATAAACAGACCTGCATCTTCGACTATTACCGGACTACTCAGTAGTGTGTAGGCATGCGCAGCCTTATGGCGGGCTATATCGTATAATGATGCAGACTGTATCTCGGGTAGCGTTGCTTTGTTATATCGGACCGTTATGTGTAGTCTGTCCAGTATACTATGCACCTCTTGAAACTTATGATGGTTTGATGATACAAAGTATACATCAGACAACTCGGGCATACCTCCCACGTTGCTCTATATCCGACGTTATCTTTAGAACACGTCTCCATTGGGGCATTGTCTTGGCGTATCCACTTGTTAATTTATCCCACGCCTCGTGTACTATATCAGCGTGGGCACTATTGAATATCTCTTTTATAAGCCGCATGTCAACAGCCCAGTCTTCGGGCTTTGTAGTACGGGACGAGAGGCCCATATCTATCAGGTATAATCTATCACCGTACAGAAAGTTGGAGGTGGTAAGGTCGCCATGCATTATACCAGCAGAATGCAGTAGTCCGGTGTATTGGCCCATCAGATCACAGTGGGATAGAATCTCACTGTTATTTAGAGAGTGAATGGACTTGCCCTCAATGTACTGCATGACTATTGTGTGTTGTTTGGTGTTGACAAAGTATACCAGAGGCGAGTGTATGCCCAGCGACTTTACCAAATGTAGCATGTTAGCTTCGCGAATGGTTCTCTGGCGGCGAAGTCGCGTATCCAGCTCAATGTTCCTGTATGATTTGGGGTTGCGTGTCTTTAGAATGGCATCCCTGCCAAACCACTGTGCGCGATATATGTCGGCTTCGGCTCCTCGTTTTATCAGTTGCACATCGCCCAGTTGGTATGAGGCATATTTAATCAGTGTAGGTGGATATATTGAAGAATCTCCACGCCGATAGTCTGGACTTTATAATATTAAACATCTTGGCAGTATTATTTTTTAAGACGCTATACTCTGCGGATCTTGCGCAGGAACTGTCAAAAAGTAGGTACATACCCATCTTTCCAGCCTGTTGTACAACAGGTGTTGACAAATTGCCATTCAGATCGAGATGTACTTTGTTGGTTGGACTTTGATGTACAACCTTTGGATAGGAACACTGCTTAAATAGCACCGAATCATGTATAATATATGAAGTACAAAGGCGAAAAGTACGTTATTAGAACTCTTCGGTACCGTTTAAAGACATCAACCAGGTTAACCCGATACTTTGACTCCATGTATTCTGAATCACACATATGGCTCAATGCCGGAATTGAGGCGCGGATTGCTGGGTTGTCATTTATTGATACTACAAAGATTGCCACCATATGTCAGACAATCCCCCAAGCCTGGGTTCACGGCGCCATACGGGAAGGCCACAAGATGGAAGGCCGCAGTCATGTGAAGTACGGGCGCAAGACATATCCTCTGTACAGCGCGGTCCCACTGGGCAAGAGGTCTAAAGGCGATGTGGTGTACTTCCCAAGGTGCAGTATGCCCTTCAAACTGCAGAAAGGTAGGCTTCCAGATACATCCCAGACGTACAAGCTTGTGGATGTTACGAATAATACAGACAAAGAGAGACAGTTAGAGTTGCACGTTACTATACGCGAGCATGTCCCGTATAGCGTAGCGGCCGGTATACATGCGGGTATTGACATGGGCGGCAAGCACACGCTTATTGTTGGAAAGTCCGACGGTACAATTGACATGCTTACACTGCGCGAGAAAGATACATTGCGGAATATCGCGCGGATTCAAAAGAAGATGTCTCATTGTAAACTTCACTCCCACAAGTGGCGCAGTCTGCATGCGCAACTGCAATCAGTCTACAAAAAGATGGGGAATAAGCAGGAAGACAAGCTGCGCAAGTTCTCCAAGAAACTGATGAGACAATGTGATAAAATCATCATGGAGGGTATGAACCTCCGTACAATGACCACAAAAGGAAAGGGTCAGAAAAACAAGAATAGAATGATGCGACAAGGCAAGTGTGGGGAGGCGCGGTCTTGGCTGTCCCAACGGGCTTTGCAATACAATACCGAATATACAGAGATAGACCCGAAGGGTACATCACAGCAGTGCTGCATGTGCGGCAGCACAAATACATGGCGTGACGGTAGCCGGTTCAGGTGTTATGACTGCGGCGTTCTAATGCACGCTGATATAAATGCGGCATTCAACATATTATTCACTTTTTATACAGTGCAGTGGTCTAAACGTGCGCAAGCCGTCTATACACTGCAAAACAAGGCCGGAATGGTCTTGAGAGGAAAGATACATCTTGGCACTTGCACGCTTCCTCCAAGTGTTAATGACGTGATGGCCGGTACAGGCTGTCCAAAGGTCGGGCATCAAAGTCCAACCAACAAAGAACGTCTCAATGGAGCTCCTCTGAATGGTGGTTCGCCGCCAACACCTGTCGTAACACAGGCTGGAAAAATGATGGGTCATGTACCTACTTTTTGACAGTTCCCTTGCGCAAAGAGCTTTATAATGTATCCACATATACAACACAGAATGGAAGAGGGTGAAAAGAAACTTCGTCAGGAAGACTGCCATGAAGACAAATTGGGTGCTGGCATACTGACATTGACAAACAGACGCATAGCTTTTGACAAGACCCGGGCCAGAATTATGGACTTTTCAAAGCACATGGGCGATACCATAATTGACGTACCATTATCGGATGTCAAAAAGGTCTGGAAAGAGGGGTTACTGATGAAGAAGACGTGTATTTTGGTGGGGGAAGACACCTACAAGTTTGGCGTTCTGAGTCCAGGAGGATGGACAGATGCAATTCAGGATGCCATGGATGCAGAATAGTGTATAACTACAGAGTCCAGCCTCCATGACTGTTGGATGAACGTGTCCTGTATACGGGCCGGGCTCTTTACTGTGGACTCCAGCATTCCAGTGGCAGCTATCTGTATGCCACAGTCACCAGCATACTTGGGCGGCACTGCATAGAACGTACAGTCATGACGGCTACAGGCCTCATGCAGCATACTTGAGAGTCTCTGGTTGGCGGCTACTCCCCCCACAATCATCAACTCTGTCTTTCCTGTAAGAGACAGGGCCCTTTCTACGGCTTCGGCGATCATGGCAAAAGCGGTCTCTTGTAATGAGTAGCATGTGCGATCATTCCCCACTGACTTGGTAAGGGACTTTGCTGCGGATAGTAGCCCGGAGAATGAGACATCATTGCCCCGTACAGTATAGGGCAGCGCGGCGTATACTTCATCCTGCTGCGCCATTCGTTCTATCTTTTGGCCACATGGGGAGGCCAAACCCAGCGAGCGACCAAATTGATCCAGCAGTTGACCCAGCGTTATGTCCAGCGTCTCTCCAAAGACTCGCCACTGTCCTGACAAAAATGCTAGAATCATCGTATGACCTCCAGAGACCAATAATACAAGCGGGTCTGTGGCGCCTGTCAGTATCCTCCCTAAATCTATATGCCCTATGGCATGGTGTACCGGATAGATGGGTGTCTTGTAATGTATAGAAAGTGCACGGGCCATCACGGCACCCACCCGCAGGCAGGGACCAAGACCTGGTCCGCCAGCATAGGATATAACATCTACATCGTTCATGCTTATGCCAGCCTCCTTTAGGCACTCTGCAAGGACGCCGGGTCCCTTCTCTACGTGGTGCCGGGATGCTTCCCGGGGATGTATTCCTTCTCCTTGAGGTGGGCGATATATGCTGCGCACATCAGATAGTATGGTATTGTTGTGTAGTATTCCGCAGGAGATGGTGTGCGCAGTGCTCTCAATTCCCAGCGTGATCAGTTTAATTTCTCGCCCCCGCAGATACTATCTTTATGACATCGCCATCTTGTATTGTGTGATCGGCGCCTATTCGCTGACGTGTCTTGCAGTCTATTCCGTATAGAAATCCTTTTCCGATATCAGTGTGTACCATGTATGCCAAATCCTTGGCCGTAGAGCCTTGTGGCAGTAGTAACACATCTGGAAGAACGACACCATCCTTGTTGGTAAGACGAGTCTCATCCTCCACAGGATATGCAGTGATTAGGTTCAATTGGTCAAATATGGCCGAGTTCAGTGCCTTTTGTATACCTGTGGAACCGAGTTTATCTAGTACGGACTGTACTATGTTTAGTGCCCTTCTTTGTGGGTCGGATATTTGGGGTGAGATGTATTCAAAGGAGGCATCTCCCGGGGTATACGAGATTATCTTGGCCTTTGCGGCGCGCCGAAGTATCAGTTCGGTCTCGGCACTGCATGGAATTGCATCAGGTATAATATTTGGGTCATCAGCCAAGTCGGCCTTGTTGGCGGCCACCAGGATTGGTTTTGTAGAATGGCGCAGATGGCGCGCCATATCATGTATATCATCATCAGACCACTCTTTTGGAGACTTGGAGATTAGATTCAGTTCCTGTAGTGTGGACTGCACATCACTCTGGCGCACACCAAGTCCGGTAAAGCGATTGGCTATGCCTTCTGCAACCTTTACCCTCTTTTGGTTCACTTCCCGGCATAGCTTGTCCCACTCTCGCTGTATTATATTTAGAAACCACATGTCAAACTCTTCTTGAATGAATTGTACATCCTCTAGTGGGTCATGTGTGCCGGGTGGCACAGGCTGCCCCTGTATGTCGGTACTGCCAGCAACATCAACCACATGTATCAGTATGGCTGCTTGGCGAGCATCATCTAAAAATTGATTTCCTAGTCCTTTGCCGGCGTGGGCTCCGGGTACCAGGCCTGCCACATCTATCAGTTTTATTGGAACCAGACGTGTACCATCATTGCATATGTCACTAGGGTGTTCCATCTCAAAGTGTTTACATGGACATTCAACCCGAACATGGGCCACACCCACATTTGGGGATATGGTTGTAAATGGAAAGTTCCCTGTTGCGACATCACTCTCAGTAGCTGCAGCAAAGAAGGTCGACTTGCCCACATTAGCCTTGCCCAGCAGTCCCACTTGCATAGTTATATGTCTGGTTTTAGAGATTTATGGCTGTTTGTGTTTGGATAGACCCTCAACAACATCACGATAAGAGCCTTCCAGATCATTATGGGATGCAATCTGTAGTGTGTGGGGAGCATATTCACCAAAGCCTTGAGCTCGGCCAGCACACGTTGGGTTTTAGATATCATATCAATCAGACTTGTAGTATAGTTGATTTTAGGCGGAACTATACGGGGTACAAACGCGTAATGTTCTGGGATACCCACAAAGACTCCAAAAGGGTTACCAAAGTCTGCTTTGTTCATAGGACGATATGCTGAATGGATTTATTAAGATTTATGAGTCATAATCTTACTAACTCATATGTTGTTAAAGTCTACTTTAATTGACTGTCAATGACTCTAATCCCCCATAAACGAGGCACCGATACTGACAGCAGGTGCGGTAACAACCCCAGTGTCCATCCGCTGGCGCGGAAAGACACGCAGAAGTTACGTGGAATGAAGGAGCGCTACTGGTATTGCAAGCATATTATAGCAGTTCGTAAGTCTCTAAATCACAAAATTATTACAAAATAATTACTTTAAAAATACAAAACAATAATGAAAATTACTAGTGTGCAGAAGTAAAAATCTTCTAGTGCCAAAACTAACACTCTTTAGTACTATTAATATATGAAAAAACAGCAAATTGTATCATGACAGATATAATATGGGGAAATGGTTCTGATGTACTCTCTAACAACTCGTTTGTCCTAAACGTAACTCACAGAAAGGATGGAAACAAGAGTGATTATTCAGACAATGAAAGAGTGACCATAACTTCTGCGAACTTGCCGGGCATGCCGTACGATATGAGCAGTTGGACCAAAGAATTACTAAAAGAGTCCGTAATTGACGCTTTTCTAAAATGTGAAGTTGAGAAGAGGGATGCATCAGGGGTACTTTTAGGAAAAGTGTCGCATTCAGGCGCTGGCGGATACTGATGTGGACATCCAAAATAGTCGATTATTCGCAGATAAATAATACAGACCTAAGGTGTCTTATATCTGGGAAAAATTCCATGATAATAGTCCGTGAATTTTATAACAAGAAAGAATGTCAAATTGTAGTGGAAAATATAAAAAGATGCAATAATAGCACGTTTCAAAATGGAAAACTAAAACATATAGGTCCATTTCTCATGGCTCATACAACCAACAAGAAAACATATTTTGAAAGTGCCAAAAAAACACAAAATATATTTAAAAAGATTTTTTGTGGCATAAACAATCCAATATATCGCATATATCATACAGTTGGTCAGATGTTACCAGAATATTCTATCTCTCTTGCGCATGAATCTCAGAACTATTATTCACAAGCTGTAATTCGAATACACGAAAAAGGAATGTCAATACCAATTCATAAAGACAATGTGACATACGAGGGTAGGGAGTATGCATTATCAAATATTGACCATCAGATATCATGCGTGCTCCATCTTCAAGAGTCAGAGGACGGAGGAGAGTTGATCATACATAACAGACGGTGGAAAAGAGATGATGAGCGCCTTCGAAACATTGATTTTGGATATTCATTGGAACTGGCTAAAGACATCTCTACTTGGCGGGAATCTAGCATTAATACGGGCGATTTAGTTATTATTAATCCTGCATACTATCACCAGGTAACAAGAGTAACAGGTGATACTCCAAGAATCACTCTTGGTATGTTTCTGGGACTTTACGAGCAAGATTATAAAATTGTAGCGTGGGCATAAGATTATGGAGACAGGCGATATTTGATGGATGCTATCACTCTAAGCGTGCGGCATCCCCAGTTGTCTATGATATGCCCTGCAAAATGGAAGAGTAACCATGCCTAGACTTCAAAAAACCTCTATAGATCTGTTTGCATTGGGGAAAGTTTGGTCCTGCTTGCTACTTCTGTGTTAGCTGATAGGGCTCTTGAAAACTCGGTTGATGAGAATCTGTGAGCATATGTGATAAATTCAGGATCCAAGATCATAAATACAATCTATGGGACACAGGCTTTATGCATGTATAGTACGATATGACACATGTTGGGGGATGGGACGGGGGTATGCAGGAGTAGATGTTGTGGCATTTTATCGGCTGACATGCGGCCACTGTATCGGGTAGATGAATATGGCGCTTATGCATCAAGGTTTCCGGCACTACAGCGCTGCTGGGCCCACATACTCCGGGAGGCCAAAAACGAGGCAAAAAGTAGCCTGAAATACCATGAATTGTACGTGCGCTTCAGGGAATAATACCATCGGGCCAAACATCTCGTGACCAACACGGGCGACAGGAGCTGCTTTTGCGTGATCTGGGTGGCGACCATCAGCAACGGGTCGTTCGGGTTATGATACCTCCAATCTCGCCCTTCCATCTCTCCCTGTACATGTCCAGATACTGGCAGGTCTCTGGCGTGATACCTCTTCCGTGCCGTGCCCACCATGATCCCAAAGACTATTCAAGCGTGTAGAGACACTTTTTCAGGCATCACCCGGCCTTGCAGGAGGAACCGCCGAGATTATATCTTAAATGGTGAACTGATTTCAGGATTACAGAATACTATTCAATACAAAAAATTTTTAGGTGTCTATTGGATAGTAATCAAATGCAAGTAGTTTGGATATTACCATTCATTGCGCTGTCTATCTTTGCTGTGAGTATAACCATGAATCCTGTGGCGTTTGCCGATGATACAGTTACCGAGGTTACCACTGCCCAGGGAGCTTCGGTAGTTGGCTGTGATGCCACCAATACATGCTTTATGCCACATACAGTTACCATAAACGTGGGGGACACTGTCAAATGGCCTAACAATGACACAACCATACACACTGCTGTCAGTGGGGTGCTGACCGAAGGCGGGCCGGATGGACGATTCCACAGTGGAGAGATAAGATCAAATCAAAGTTTCTCGTATACCTTTGAAGAAGCAGGAGAGTATCCATACTACTGTGTCTTGCACACCTGGATGTCTGGACTTGTCATTGTACAAGAAGCTGCAGGGGACGGTGAGGAGATTGAGCCGCATACGGAAAATGAGGATACAGTTATGCCTGCAGATGAGAGTTTGCAAGCGCAGATAGACGAGCTGACAGCTAAAATTGAAGAGCTAAAGGCGCAGATGCAGGAGGCAGATGACAGTATACAGTATGATGATGATCGCTTTGTCACCATATGGCAGACACAATCCCCTGGCGAGTCAATCACCATACCCGTAGGAGGGGCAACTGGCCAGTATACAGTAGATTGGGGAGATGGTAGCATTACCACGCATGCAGAAGACGCCACTCATGTATATGGAACTCCTGGAAATCACACTGTGCAGATATATGGTAACTTTACCAGAATACATTTGGGGGAAGATCACATTAGCGCTTCCAAGATACTCTCCATAGAGCAGTGGGGCACTACAAAGTGGGCCACAATGGAATCGGCGTTTAAGGGCGCAGTTAGGATGGGATACAATGCAGAAGACGCACCTGACCTCTCGGAAGTCACAGATACATCCTCCATGTTCTCCAGTGCTTTGGCATTCAATGGGGATATTTCATCCTGGGATGTTTCATCTGTGACGGACATGGCATCTATGTTCCGCTTTGCCGTCGTGTTCAACCAGCCTCTGAATTCATGGGATGTGTCGTCGGTGACGGACATGAACAACATGTTTACGGGCGCTGCCTCGTTCAACCAGCCTCTGGATTCATGGGATGTTTCATCTGTAAAAGATATGTCGTTTATGTTCTTTCGTGCCACATTCTTCAACGGTGATGTTTCAACCTGGGATACATCTTCTGTAACAGATATGGCATATACGTTTACTTATGCCTCCACATTCAACCAGCCTCTGGATTCATGGGATGTTTCATCTGTAAACGACATGTTCATTATGTTCAGTGGAGCATCGTCGTTCAACCAGCCTCTGAATTCATGGGATGTGTCGTCGGTGACAAGTATGGAGCGCATGTTCAGCCATGCACACGCTTTCAACCAACCGCTCGATAACTGGGATGTCTCATCAGTGACAAGTATGGGGCGCATGTTTGGTGATGCGCCCTCATTCAACCAGCCTCTGAATTCCTGGGACACCTCGTCGGTGAGGGATATGGAGCGCATGTTCAATGGTGCGTCCTCGTTCAACCAACCCATTGATTCATGGGATGTGTCGTCTGTGAGGGATATGGCGCGCATGTTCCATAACGCCGCCTCGTTCAACCAACCCATTGATTCATGGGATGTGTCACAGGTGACAGATATGGAGCGCATGTTCTTGTTTGCTGCAGCTTTCAATCAGCCTTTGGATTCATGGGATGTGTCGTCTGTGAGGGATATGGAGCATATGTTTGCGCATACAAATATCTTCAACCAACCTCTTAACTCTTGGGACACCTCGTCGGTGAGGGATATGAACAATATGTTTGCACTGGCATTATTCTTTAACCAACCTCTTGATTCCTGGGATGTATCGTCTGTGAGGGATATGAACAATATGTTTGCGCATGCTTCCTTCTTCAACCAACCTCTTGATTCCTGGGATGTATCGTCTGTGAGGGATATGTCGTATATGT
>VYCS01000002.1:36036-89254 GCA_009843815.1 Cenarchaeum sp. SB0675_bin_21
AACCAACCTCTTGATTCCTGGGATGTATCGTCTGTGAGGGATATGTCGTATATGTTCCTCAGTGCCGATGCCTTCAACCAACCTCTTGATTCCTGGGATGTATCATCTGTGACAGATATGGCAACCATGTTCTGGTTTGCCCACGCATTCAACCAACCTCTTGATTCCTGGGATGTATCATCTGTGACAGATATGGAGCGCATGTTTAATCATGCCTCCTCGTTCAACTATTCTCTGGACTCATGGGATGTATCATCTGTGACCAACATGGAACGAATGTTCGACTTTGCTCATGCTTTTAACCAAGACCTGAGTAGTTGGAATACTACATCTAATGGTGATGAGTCCGGTAGCGACGACACGTAGATGCGCATTATTAGGGAATTATACACATGGGTTACCATGCTGTCATGATATGTATCCATGCCAGATCATTATTCTTAAAATCATGCAGTCCTACGATCTTTGCTATTTTGTTTATCCCAACAATAGAAAAGCCATTAACGATCGTATTGTCGTTTAAATAAAAAAATACAATGCGCCGTCATTGTTCCAACATACTGATGCGCCTCTCTAGCTCATCAATATCCTGCCGCAGGGACGAATCGCCGCAACTGAACCCGTTGTGGCCATGGGCGCATGTCTCCGAGTATCTGGGAGCCGTGGGGGTTATGATACCCTCTCCTGACACTTCAGTGACCATTCCCGTCAGGGCGGCAGCGACTACGGCAGAGATCGCCAGCGCTGCAGCCACCGCAACTTGATATGCCATGTGTATGATAGTACATGGTCGTATATATAATTTTAGAAATAGCATACTATTTCTAATAAAAATTATTTAAAGGTCTAATTACATATACAATGTATGAACTCGTTGGATGCAGTGGTGGCAAGAGGCGTAAGGGTATCTTTGGAGAAGGATTTGGGCTACAAGACATACGAGAGGGTGGTAAGGGAGGTAGAGAAGATGTACGGTATCAGCATGCTGGCGGCGGTGGCGGACTTTGGCAAGATTGATATGGTCTTGCGCCGTCTGTTTGGTCGTCACGTATCGGTTCTTGAGGCAAGGATTTTTGAGCGGGTGCTGACCGCCACACATGGTACGGATGCGGAGGCCGCCGTGTCCATAATCGAGCCGACTGTAATCTCTGGCCTGCTTGGGGCGTACGGAGATGTGGCAAAAAAGGCCATACTAGATGCAGTGGTGTCCAGCGCCCTAAGTATACCTGATATTGTAACGCGTCTTGATACGCCAAAGGCCTCCACGTATATCCGGGTGCGCCAGATGATACAAGATGGACTGCTGCGACATGCCGGATACTCCAACGCCAATGATGGCCGCCGGGTGAGCACATACCGTACCACGATGACGGGCTTGCTGTTTGAGAGTACTGGTGACACACTGCGGGTTGATGCGCGCCTACCAATGGAGGTGGCGCAGTACAGTTATGCGTTCAACTCGGTAGCCACATGACTCTGAACATCTCGCCCGTATCGTCTGTCCGCCTACAATACTGTCTGGTTTTGTGTGCGATAGCGACCATTGCGATACTGATACAGGTCAGTCCCATTGTATATGATGCCGGTCAATATGTGGCAATCCGCACCGCCATCATGGTCATGCCGCTGGCGGTTGCGGCATGCTGTATGCTGGTGTATGTGCGGTATGGAGGGTCTCGCATATTCAGCAGATCATTTTTGATGCTTGGGATCGGAAATCTTGCCGTATTTGTGGGGGAGGCGTTATACTACTTTTATCTGGATCCGACGGGGGCTGTGGATGTCTGGAGTGAAGTGGCCGAGGTTCTATTTTTTGCATCGTATCTGTTCTTTATCGCACACATAACCATCAATGTAGGGTATTTTAGTGGACGCGTGTGGCCTGGACTGCTGCGGACGACGACGATCTCGATTCTGTTTGCGGTCGGATTCTTTGTGTGGGTAGGTGCTGACGATGTGGGTTTGTGGTCGCTGGCATCGGTGGTCGGCTCTGTAACGTTGGGGGTTTGGGCGGCGTTCGCATTTGGTGTATTCCGGCAGACCATACTATCTGCTCCCTGGGCGTTGCTTACATTGGGCATATTGTTGGGATCCGTAGGGGATGTTGTGTACAGGCATGCTTACATGCTGGGTTTGTATGATTTTGAGAGTATGTCAACCCCCTTGTGGCTGACCTCAAACATGGTGGTCATGTATGGGTTGTATAGACACTGCCGCTCAATATGATATGCTTATCTCAAGCCGATATGTTGGAGGTGTTAAATCTGTGTGTTAAACATCACACGAACGTGTTATCTCTCCATCAAACCTGCTACATAGACAGCCAACTACCCAAGATGTAACATGTTATCTCTCTCCAAAGCAGATATAATTTGGTTAGTAGTAGATATTATAATCTATATTGACTCGCACTATGCCGAATAATCGAAGGACACACAACCCATCCACAAACTCAATTTTATCCTAACATTGACATCTCCAAATTCATCCATCCAATGTACAAATGCGCTCTGTTTGATAGTAACCAGTCAGAACCTCCCCCCCCCCCAATACGATCTTAATATATAAAAATATGTCTATTTTGGAACTGTAAAGAACTCGTGACCTAGATCATAGTGAGGGGTAAGATGTCATGTGATTGAAGTGTTCCTGTAATTCTATACCTGTGTATCCTTCCTTGATAAGCAGTATGTATTCATGACATGAAAATTACATTCGTATGTGGGAGTATTGTCACCTAGTAACACCACATTCAGACTGAAATGCTACATTCCAACGATTATCTATCAGGGGCATCACATAGTCACGCCCTTCAGAATACCTTTACGATAATCCATCAAATCTACGGGAGCCTGTTGGGCTAGTGCCAAATGTTAGTTTTTATAAAAAATATCAGATATCCTTGAGGAATATCCATTACCAATGTTAGTTACCAGATGAATTTGTCAGTATATCTTCGACTCTATCTATCTGAGTTAGAATTCTATCTATCATTCCAGATATTGTAGATGATGGGTACCGTCGTTTATGGCAAACCGGTGCGAGTCGCCGTCGAACTTTATCAGATAGGCGAGGTTCTGTCCGTCCAAGAAGGCGTTCCGGGCGGACATGACTTGAATTGATGCAGATACGCAGCGGAGTGGAAAAACCCCCAACGACTCACCGCAAGGAGGAGTCAATCCAAATTCTAATAGGTAGGAACATACCAACTGTTAGCTACTTGCCAACAGACAGAGTTACTTTTCAGGTCCCACAGAAGAACCCACATGATAAAAGACTTTTACCTAATCAGTACGGGATACTGACATTGGGCTCTGTGCTCATGCTTGTGGCGGCCCTAGTCTTGATGGTGTCTATTGCAAGCCAAGCATATGCCCAATCAGACGAAAAATTGGTCAGGTTGGAGACAAGCCAGGGTGAGATAATCATAGAGCTCTTCGTACAAGACGCTCCCAATCACGTGGACAACTTTGTGTATTTGGTCGAGTCTGGGTTTTATGACGGAACAGTCTTTCACAGGGTGATCAACAATTTTTTGATCCAGGGAGGGGATCCGAATACAATTAGTGGTGATACTGCAACTTGGGGAACAGGTGGCAGTGCAGAGACGATAGAATCCGAGTTTAACGACATCCGGCACCACCGCGGTATAGTTTCCATGACAAGGGCTGGCGACCCGAACAGCGCCAGTTCCCAGTTCTTTATAGTCCTGAAGGACGCAAACTTCCTCAACGGGCAGTATACGGTCTTTGGGAGGGTTGCTACCGAGGGAAGTTTCCAGACCTTAGAGGGCATAGCCACCACTCCGATAGGCGCCGAGGCCATACCGCTGGATCCGGAGCAGGCCAGAATCATAAGCGCTTCGGTCGTAAGCCGCTCTGAGGTGTCCGGTTTACTTGATCTGCCTGAGCCCGAACGCACCCACTCGGTCATGGGCCCGCTCACTGATCGCCAGATACTTGAGAGCATCCCGTATGGTCTGGACTTTGATGCCACCTCCCCCCGGTACCCAGGCTTGGGCGTGAAGGTGGAGGTTGTGGCAGAGAATCTAATCGTTCCTTGGAGCATCGACTGGACACCGGACGGAACGGTGCTATTCACTGAGAGGGGCGGCAACCTGCGGTACATCCAGAACGGAATACTGGTACCAGAACCGTTACTGACCATCTCTGCCAATACCGTTGAGGGCGGACTGCTGGGGATCGCCGTGGATCCCAACTTCCAAGACAACAACTACATCTACCTCTACTACACATATGACGAGCCTGACTCTAACACCAACGCCAACAAGGTCGTCCGCTACACGTTCATTGATGAGAATGTTGTCGAGAGTTTGGTGCTGATAGAAGATATTCCCGGGGGAGCCTTCCATGATGGAGGCCGCATACAGTTTGGGCCAGATGGCAAGCTCTACATAGCCACTGGAGATGGGGGCCATCCTGACTTGGCGCAGGATATAGACTCGCTGGCCGGAAAGATCCTCCGAATCAACCCGGACGGGACGATTCCTGAGGACAACCCATTTGAGGGCTCACCGGTCTGGTCGCTGGGGCACAGGAATCCGCAGGGGATGGACTGGGACGAGTCAGGTAACTTAGTCATAACCGAGCATGGTCCCTCCGGATGGAAGGGGGTAGCTCACGACGAACTTAACCTGATAACCCCGGGTGCCAACCATGGCTGGCCGACCATCATCGGAGATGAGGCGGCTGCGGGCATGCAAACAGCCATCTTCAACACCGGCAATGACACTTGGGCGCCGTCGGGAGCCGAATTCTATGAGGGGGACAAGATACCCCAGTGGACTGGCAAGTACTTTGTCGCCACCCTCCGGGGAAGCCACCTACATATGGTCGACTTTGACCTGCAAGAGAATACCGTGGTCTCTCACTCAAGGCTCTTTCAGGACGAGTTCGGGCGGCTGCGGGATGTGCAGACAGGGCCGGACGGATACTTGTATCTCCTCACCAGCAACCGTGACGGCAGGGGAACTGCAAGCCCCACCGACGACAGGATTCTCAGGATAGTTCCGCTCTCAGAGTCGGATGTGTCCGGGGATATCTTTGAGGGCGGCATTGCCTCTTACGAGAGGACTATAGTCGTGGACGGTACTGAATACTACATCGGGTACGAGATGACAGGAGGCGAATTGTTAGGGATAGTACCAGATGCCGATGCCAAGTCACTGATTGTCAGTGTTGATGCAACCTCCCATGGCTCGCTTACCTTGGCCATACCCAGAACGGTGGCCGATTCCAAGGTAGCAAGCGAGTACGGCGACTACCGTGTACCAGAAGGAATGCTGCAGTTTGGCCGCGACAGCGCCAGCCTCCTCAATGACCTTGACTATGTCATATTGGTGGACGACGAGATAGCCGACTTTGAGGAGACTGTATCAGCAACGACGCGGACACTAACCATAGAGTTCTCTCCGAAGACAAAAGTCATCGAAATAGTTGGTACCTTCGTGCAGGCACCAGCTGACATCCTTGATGGTGAGAGTAGTCCTAGCGATACTGTCTCACTAATAATAGGCGGCGTGGATCTGAGTCAAGCATCGCCACGGCTTGGTAGCGCCGATGCATCCGTTACTATAATCGAGTTTGGCGACTACCAATGTCCCAGATGCAAATCGTGGTTTGACAGCACAAAGCCTCAGATAGACTCCAACTATATCGACACCGGGATGGTCAACCTATACTATGTGGATGTCAAGTACATCGGAGGCGATTCTCATACTGCATCAATAGCTACCTATTGCGCCCAGGATCAGGGCAGGTACTGGGAGTACCACGACATCCTATTCGAAAATCAAAGAGGCGTTCACAGTGGCTGGGCCAGTGCCAGCAACCTAGTAGGATTCGCTGAGGATATCGGCCTTGATACTACTGTGTTTGAGTCATGCCTACAGTCCAGTGAGCAGAGGGAACGGTTAGACTTCAACGCGGAACAGGGAACAGCACACGGAGTACGCGGCACCCCACACTTCATCATAGTAGGTCCAGAAGACTCGGTTCACATAAGAGGACCTCAGCCGTATAGCTCGTTTGATGCCACTATTCAAGAACTTTTGAACTGAACCGGATAGTCTACAGGCTCAAAGACATCTGTCGATACCAGATAATGCACCGAACAGGCAGATTCTTGGTGATGGTATGTAATAGTTCGGCCACTAATATGAAGCACCTGACAGGCAGCGGCAGACTGTTGGCTCTGCGTGTCTTGCCCGGGATGGGGTGACGCACACTTCTTCCCGGTGATGGGAAGGTGCAGTAGATCTGCTTCGGGTATGTGACCACAAATCCGCATACGGTAAAGATTAGCAATAATCTCTGATCAAACCAACGTGTCTATAGATGAGTCACAACAAAGTTGATTGTTAGACGGGTCTAGAGGGATTCGAACCCTCGACAGCCGGATTAAAAGTCCGGTGCGCTACCTGGCTGCGCTATAGACCCTACCAAAAAAATGTATTGTGCGCAATTTAGTCTTTTAGAGAGGAGTATGACAATCGTTCAATATTTCCACAGTATGACATTGTCAGAGTGTATTTACCTATCCAAGGTGTATATGCCGTATATTACATAACTTGCACTACCAAAGTAGAAGCCGATGGTTCCAAAGACAAGGACAACCTTCAGGACTAAAGGCCAGGTTAAAGTAGTATTATCTTTGGAGAGAACAACAACACGAAAATAAAAGATTTGGTTCACTGGATAATTTTTCACAAAGATATAAAAATCGTGTATACTTATTTGACTCATGGCAGGGCAGTCGCTGAATCTAAAGGTATTGGAGGCATACACACGAGATGTAGGAAGGGGAGTAGCCCGTATAGACTATGACTCCATGGATACGCTGAATGCGTCCACCGGAGATGTTATTGAGATTAAAGGAAAACGCAGAACGGTAGCCAAATGTCTTCCGTTATACCCATCAGATGAGGGTAAGGGCATAATACGTATTGATGGTTTGGGTAGAAACAACTCTGGAATAGCCATAGGTGATACCATATCGGTACGCAAGATAAAGGCAGTTCCCGCAGAAAAGGTAGCCGTAGCTCCTCTAGAGGCAATACCACCAATTGATGAGAGGTATCTGGCCGATGCACTGGAGAGTGTTCCTCTAATAAAGGGAGACAATGTTATGGTGCCCTACTTTGGAGGCAGGCTAACATTTCAGGTTATTGGAGTAACACCTGGATCAGATGCAGTCTTGGTGATGCAAAAGACAGTATTTCATATAGCTGAAAAGGGTGAGACGCTTCGTGGCGTGCCACAAGTAACATATGAGGATATTGGTGGGCTGACTGATGAGATTAAAAAGGTTCGGGAGATGATCGAACTACCACTAAGACATCCTGAGATATTTGAAAAGTTAGGGATAGAAGCTCCCAAGGGCGTGCTGCTGTACGGCCCGCCAGGAACTGGTAAGACGCTACTAGCAAAGGCTGTAGCCAACGAGTCTAACGCTCACTTTATATCAATATCTGGTCCAGAGATAATGTCAAAGTTTTACGGCGAATCCGAAGCCCGACTGCGAGAGATATTCAAGGAGGCTAGAGAGAAGGCGCCCTCCATAATATTTGTAGATGAGATTGACTCTATAGCACCAAAACGTGAAGAGGTCACCGGTGAGGTAGAGAGACGTGTAGTATCTCAGATGCTCTCGTTGATGGATGGGCTTGAAGCTCGGGGCAAAGTTATAGTGATATCTGCCACCAACCGACCCAATGCCATAGATCCGGCCTTGAGGCGTCCAGGACGATTCGACCGTGAGATCGAGATTCGAGTGCCTGATAAGAAGGGGCGCAAGGATATACTATCAATCCATACACGCAACATGCCTCTACTCTTGGACAAAGAGAGTAATGAGTTTGTGGAGCTGGACAGGGTGGCGGCGGTCAGTCACGGATATGTGGGTGCCGACTTAGAGTATCTCTGCAAAGAGGCTGCCATGAAATGCCTAAGAAGGCTTCTGCCAGAACTAAACTTGGAAGATGAAAAGATACCCAGCGAAACACTAGACAAACTTATTGTTAACAACTCGGACTTTCAGAAGGCCCTAATTGAAGTGACCGCTTCGGGAATGCGGGAGGTATTCATTGAGAATCCTGATGTCAAATGGGACGATGTGGGCGGCCTGACCAATGTCAAGCGTGAACTACAAGAGGCAGTAGAGTGGCCCATGAAGCATCCTGGATTATACGATAAGTTAGGCCACCGTATGCCAAAAGGAATTCTATTACACGGTCCTAGTGGTACTGGCAAGACACTATTGGCAAAGGCAGTAGCTACCGAGAGTGAGGCCAACTTTGTCTCAGTGCGCGGCCCAGAGTTGCTATCAAAATGGGTTGGTGAATCCGAGAGGGGTATTCGTGAGATATTTCGTCGTGCCCGACAAGGCTCCCCCTGTGTCATATTCTTTGATGAGATTGACTCGATAGCTCCTGTGCGCGGAGCCGGTGGTGAGACGGCAGTGACCGAGAGGGTGGTGAGTCAACTACTTACTGAACTAGACGGTATGGAGAATATGCACGGTGTTATTGTTTTGGCGGCTACCAACAGAGCAGACATAATAGATACCGCACTGTTGCGACCCGGCAGATTTGATAAAATAATACAGATACCACTACCTGACAAGGATAGCCGGCGAAGCATCATAGAGATTCACGCCAAAGATATTGCAGCTGCCGATGATGTCGATTTTGAAAAGTTATCAGAGATAACCGATGGCATGAGTGGGGCCGATACCGCCTCCATAGCCAACACTGCCGTATCATTAGTCATACATGAATTCTTAGATGAGGACGTTGATGTTAAGGAGATTGAAAAGCGCTCTGCCGGTGCAAAAGTTACAATGAGTCACTTTGAAGAAGCAGTAAGAAAAGTTCGTGAACAGAAAGACCTGAAACTGCAAGAGACATTGGTGGCTCCGTACTACCGTTAACACCATGTCATCCCGATTACTGGGATATCGTGGTCGAGCAGCAGAACTATTACAAAAGTTCAATATATCTGTGGGCGACTACATAACCATAAAGTCTGATGTATCCCATATCGGAGTACTTATGCCCCGATATCACTACTCGGATGATACACACATCATACTAAAGCTAGACAGTGGGTATAACGTGGGCATATCCATACAAAATGTTGATATTATAACACAGCATGACACGCCAAGCTTGCCAAAAGATGACACAACATGCCCAAAGGCAGATGCCGGCCTGCCCAACATACTACTACTCTCTACAGGTGGCACGATTGCCAGCCGTATAGACTACAGAACAGGTGCAGTAACCCCCACACTAGATGCAGCAGACCTGAGTCAGTCAGTTCCCGAACTATACCGTATGGCAAACATACACCCCCAAGAGATACTATCCGAATACTCTGAGAACATAACTCCCGAAGACTGGTTGAAGGTGGCCATTCACATACACAATACAGGCGCCAAATACGATGGTGTCGTGGTGGCCCATGGTACAGATACAATGCATTACACATCAGCCTTTCTCTCCTTTGCGTTGGCGGGATTTCCCGCCCCCATAATACTGACCGGCTCGCAACGGTCATCAGATAGAGCATCCTCGGACGCAACACTAAACCTGATGGGAGCAGTCTCGGCGATACATAACAAAATACCCCGGGGAGTATACATTGCAATGCACAGTGGCACCAGTGATGATATAATATCAGTACATGCAGGAACGCGTGTCAGAAAGCATCATACCAGCTCCCGGGGGGCATTCCGTACTATTGGTGGTGCGCCATTATACAGTGTACAGGAGAATCAAATATACGGAGATACACAGCACGACTATTACCATGATGTCTCGTATACGCCTAGAATAAACATCAGCAGGGATGTAGCTCTGATAAAGTATCATCCTGGATTTGATGTATCCATACTGGAGAATTTAATCAGTTCATCATGTCGCGCTGTAATATTTGAGGGTACCGGTTTGGGGCATGTGGGCAGAGAGGCATATGATATAATAAAAAAGATGCGCCAGAGTAACATGTTTGTGGGAATGACATCTCAGTGTATAGATGGTCGTGTGGGCATGACCGTATATGAGAGTGGGCGAGACCTGTTGCAGTTGGGCATCACACCATTATACGATATGCTCGCAGAGACGGCTTTAGTAAAGATGATGTGGGTGTTAGGAAATGAGTTATCTTGGGATATAATGAGTAGGCCGATAGCCTCGGAGATGAAGATATAATGGAGTTTTGCTTTGGTGATGCAGGTGTTCGGGTGGGTTTGGAGATACACCAACAACTAGACACCGGTCGAAAGCTCTTTTGTAGTTGTAGTGGCACGGCTCCACCTGGCAAGATGCAACAATTCACACGTAAACTTCGGCCTGTAAAGAGTGAGATGGGCAGGTATGATCCAGCTGCGATCTTTGAAGGTAATAGAGACATGGAGATACTGTATCATGCAGATGCCAACAACAGTTGTCTAGTAGAGTGTGATGAGGAGCCGCCACATGCGGTGGATACTAACTCCAAAGAGATATCACTGGTGGTGTCTGCCGCACTAAAGTCTACAATATATGAGGAAGTATACACCATGCGCAAGACTGTAATAGATGGCTCCAACACCAGTGGTTTTCAGAGAACCATGCTGGTCTCTAGAGGCGGCGCTCTGAATGTAGGGGATATGTCAGTGGGCGTACAGTCGATCTGCCTTGAGGAAGACTCGGCGCGTGTACTTGGTGAAAGAGATGGCATAAAGGAGTATAATCTAGATAGACTAGGTATTCCACTGATAGAGATAGCACTAGAACCCATATCTGGCACACCGCGTCAGGTTCGTGTAGCCGCTGAAGGTTTAGGGCGATTACTACGGGGAATAAAGATGGTTGCCCGGGGCATAGGGACAATACGTCAGGATGTCAACATATCCGTAAAAGATGGCATGGGGGTTGTAGAAATAAAAGGTTTGCAGCAGTTGGATCAATTGGAACATGTAGTGGAGTATGAGGCCCGTCGTCAGGCCGGATTGGTCCACATAGCTAAAATGTTAGGCGAGCGGGATATTAAAAGAATAACAGATAATGATATATTTGATATAACAAGTATTGCAAAAAAATATCAGTCTAAAATCATACAAAAGGCGATAAAACAGGGTCACACAATATCATGTATACGCATACGTAATTTTGCAGGTATTTTGGGATATGAGCCATACGAGGAGATACGTCTAGGTCGTGAGATAGGACAGTTGGTAAAATATTATGGTGTGGGGGGAATATTCCATACTGATGAGTTACCCAACTATGGTATTACAGGGGAAGATGTCAAATTATTGTACAAACATATGGACATGACTACACAGGATGCATTTATCATGGTGGCAGCACCTGCCAAAAAGATGGCCCATGTTTTGGATTTTATATCGGATAGGATACATACAGCAACCAAAGGAGTCCCGTCTGAGACCAGACTTGCTGTGCCACACGGAAAGACGGTATTTCTGCGGCCTCGTCCTGGCTCATCGCGCATGTATCCAGAGACCGATATTCCGCCAATTATCATATCACAGGATGACATAATTAAAGCAGAAAAAAATATTCCAGAACCGTGGGAGCGCATACTGTCAGATACCGCCTCAAAATATCAGATAAACATACAACTGGCAGAACAGTTACTGGACTCGGATTATATGGATGTATTTACTGATATAATAAAAGATACAGGCGTCTCACCTGTATTTGTGGCATCCACACTCTGCTCTACAATTACCGAATTAAGCCGAGAAGGACTAAATCCCAAATTATTAAATAATAATATAATACTGGAGACGTTCAAACTGCTGCATTCTGGTACAATATCCAAAGAGTCTATTTTAATAATATTTCGTGATATTATGGCGGGTAACTCTACTGATGTGCATACAGCAATTCAAAATACAGACACATCTTCACTGTCCGATACTGAAATAAATAATACTTTACAACGTATAATAGACGAAAATTCCTCCCTTATACAGAACCAAAGGGAGCGCGCAATACGACCATTAATGGGAATGGCCATGTCAAAACTACGGGGTAAGGCATCTGGTCAAAAGATAAACAGCACACTAGTAAAGATGCTCAATGATATTATACATGATATCTAATCATGAAATATTATTATAATCTTCATCAAATGTACTTACGACCCTCTACATTAAAGAGTATACATAATGTGTAGGTTTAATTAATTTACAAAATAATTATACAAAATTACTCTATATATGACATACACATGTGATATAGACTAAAGCATAATTATGTACAAATTTTGTTATTGTCATCTTGGCACTGTATTGGCATTAAAATTCATCAATAATACAATACGTCAGGGATGATTTTGAATGTGTTTTTTTCATTAAAATTACACATAACGGCCACAATAGTAGAGTCGAAAAAGTCACAATACACAATTACATTTGTGTATAATGGAGATAATTGAATTTACATTACAGCTTGTGATGCCTGATGGAACATCTGAGACTTGGCACATCCTGCAGCCAACTCGTCTCCAGCGCCACGTCTCATAAGGCCACGGTACAGGCCGTCTTCTAGTTTTACGCCTTCACGCTCTTCCCACTCTTCGACAGTGATAGAGTACTTTTTCTGTATGCGGTCTCTGTACCATTCGGGTATCACATTAAATGCGCAGAATGGTATTATACGTAAATCTGGTGTCAAGTAATGAATGTCACATCTTTGTAGTCGTTCCAAATCCTCGTTGTACTTGTCCTGAAAGTGCATCATACCCAAGAATAGTCCCTTTACGTGCCATGAGCCCACTGAATCAAATGAGCGCTTCATCAGTATATTGGTAAACATCTTTGCCAAGTCTAAGCCTGCAGGTTGTTTCTTGGTGTCTACAAATGACTTTAGTTTGCGGACCACCTCTAACATGGTATAGTACTTGTTCTTGCCAGAGCGAATCTCCTCTGACTTGTCTTCGAATAGTTCTAGCATGCCCTGTATGTCACAGAATTTTGTAATGGGAACAAACTTCTTTGTGTCTTGGTCCTCAAAGACGTATGTTCCGGCACCACATGCAAAGTGTATTGAGAGTTCATACTTTGGCTTGCTGGAGAACGCCTCTATTACGTTGGTAAGAGGCATGCAAGATGGCACTGGGAACCAATCATCTATGGTTACCTCACCATTTGTCTGCTCTTCAATACGCTGAATACAATCAGGAATGGTAATACGATACTTCTCTCTTTCTTGCTTGCCCATTCGGCCAGTTAGAGAGACAGGTTGAAAGTTTACTGCATGTACAACGTCCATGTTCTTTTGGGCGTATCGTATAATGCCGCCTAGTTCATGATCGTTGATTGATTTTATTACTGTGGGAACAAACACAACTGTAGTTCCTGTCTTACGACAACTATCCAGTGCATATGGAATCTCCCAGTGGTTCTTTGGGTTTGTACGGGGTGTTACACCATCAAAACTCAAATACAGATTATTGCAGCCTGCAAGTCTGACCTCTCGGGCAGCTTCTGGGTCCATGGCGTGTCGTATTCCGTTGGTGTTCATTTGTATGTGATCTACACCCTCTTCTTTCATGATTTTAATGACATCTGTAATGTCTTCTCTAAGCATGGGTTCGCCGCCCGTTATTTGTATGGAGTTACCGGCAATGGGCCTCTCTGCCTTTAATGTCTTCATCATTGCCCGTACTTGGTCGTGCTCTGGTTCGTACATGTAAGCACCCTCTAATCCTTTCTTGACGTAAAAGAAGCAATACCAGCATGTCAAGTCACATCTATTTGTAACAATCATGTTGGCCAGACCACTATGTGAGAGGTGGTTGGAGCATAAGCCACAATTGTTTGGACAAGCGCACTTTTCAATCATTACATTGGGCGCATGTGCACCCTTGCCATCCATCCAATACGTAGAGAACTTGTTATACATCTCATATGACCCAAAATACAGCTCTTCGCATTCACCATGACTGGGGCATGTCTTTGTCATGTAGACGCGACCATCCCTTTCAAAGATCTCGGCATCAAGTATCATGTTACAGTCTGGACAAATGCTCTGTGTAAACCGAATAGTTGACTTCTTTGCCAGATTCTTTACACTTTGATTGGATATCTGTATTAGAGACATTAATCAAATAACATGTTGATTTGATATATAAGAAATATCCAACTTATAACACTCTGAAAAGTGGGTTCTGTCGCAAACGCCGTTGATGTGACATCATACACATCACCCTAAAGTTGAACTACACGTACCCTTACAGACACCACACCTTTGACTTTGGTCCATGTTTGACGCTTTGCAGGATGTCCACCGATGACCGTACGGCTAACCATACGGTCAGTGGTGAGGCCACCCTCCACGTCCTGCTGCCCAATATCTGTGGCCGTGCCGATATAATCTGGCAATGTCTATAAACTCTTGATAAAACGTCGCGGTAGGCAGAGCTCCTTTCGACCTCGTTTTCGATATTGCGTTCCGCGTTGATATCTGCATGATGAATGAATCCGCATGAGATGCATCAGAATAGTCTACCACACCGACTATTCTAGTCTATATTGCAGACACAACGAACACATCTGGCTCGTGTATACCGGGTTGACACGTATCACCCCCACCCACCAACATGTATAAAGTATGGCGGCAAGCATACCCCAGCCCTGGTTCAGGATAGACTTGTTCAAGCCGCGCCTTTGCGCGACGTTTGTACCAGCCCAGTGACATCATAATACTGAATAGCAAACTCACCAATGAGTATACAGAGTTCTATAAACTATGTATATAATTCCCCCTTAAATATACAATATACGATATCATCATGTTGAGCTTTTCAGATAAGACTTACAAAGCATTAAGCCAGGTGGGGTTGACCGACTCGGAGATTCGAGCGTATGCCGCACTGCTAAAGATAAAAGAGCCTACAGCTTCGGAGCTCAGTAAAAGTGCAAATATTCCATACTCAAAAGTGTACGATGTCCTATCATCACTGGAAGAGAAGGGGTGGGTGAGCTCCAACAATACCCGACCCACCAGATATATTGCCAAATCTCCATCTACTGGACTTGATACTACAAGGCAGAGAAATGATGATCGTTTTACCAAACAGCAGGCCATAATACTAAACGAGATAGGGCCACTGTATGAGTCCAGTGACTCCAGCGAGAAGCCAGATATACTGGTGTTGTCCGGTAGCGCAATTGAGGCCAAGATGTTAGAGGTGGCTCACTCATGTAGGCGCGAGGTTATGATTGCCATACCAGAGACAGGTCAAATGTTAGTACCTCGGGCCATGCCACGCCTCCAGGCGCTACATGACCGCGGAGTCAACATACGTGTTCTGGCACCTCAAAGTATGAATACAGAGTTTTTAAAGTCATTATCGCGTGTATCAACCACAGTCAGGATAAAAAAAGATCTCTTTGGGGGCGGCATAATTTCGGATAATCAATACGTCATGATACTATTGGCGCCTGAACATGTGGGTGCAGAGGTATCAGATACTGTGGCCATCTGGGCGGATCATGCTGGACTGGCCAAGTTTGCCACCATGTACTTTGAATACTTATTTGAAGGCTCAGAGGCTATACAATTATGACTGATGAGAAGTTATTTGTCGGGACTGCAGAGGCCGAACATGTGGAGATGTACATCAAAGCCATTTGGCACATAACGGAGGCCGGTGAGGAGGTCAAAGTCAACAGTATTGCCAAAAAACTGAACGTTCGGCAACCAAGTGTTGTTCAGATGCTAAAGAAGTTAAAGGGCATGAATCTAGTTAACTACTCCAAGGTAGGCGTCAGCCTGACAGATGAGGGCAAAAAAATAGGCTCCAAGA
Organism: Cenarchaeum sp. SB0675_bin_21; assembly: GCA_009843815.1. GTDB lineage: Archaea > Thermoproteota > Nitrososphaeria > Nitrososphaerales > Nitrosopumilaceae > VYCS01. Next base: position 51,879 of record VYCS01000002.1, read on the forward strand.
TGGTCAGAAATAGCCGTCTCTTGGAGGTGTTGATGGATAGCGCTTTGCGTATCGATATTGACGAGGAGATGGTGTGTGGTGTTGAACACCACATGAAGGCACAATTCACTGATGCCCTATGTACACTATTAAAACATCCTCGAGTGAGTCCGCATGGAAAGATGATACCTCCGGGCAAGTGCTGCCCCAAATAAATCGCAGGCTGGCCCACAAGGGTATATCATTAAGGAGGTCATCAGGTTGTACTTGATGTTGTACTTGAGAGTTAATGCAAGAGTCCTCCAGACTTTTAGCATTGGTGCCCAGGAATTTTAACTGCAACATCCCAGATGGAGTGCAGCCTAAACATAGAAAAGGTATAATGGGGAGTTATCGACATTATACAACATGGCCTGCTTTTGTGGATGTGACAAATATGTAAAGAATCCAGATGGTTACAGACTTGCCTGTGTTAATTGTGGTCATGGTCCCCAAAACCATGAAGATGAGTTCCGCATGTCTGCCCGAAAGAATGAGTCTGGTAGCCAAAAACGCGATGTCGATTTTGGTTGATGGAGAATCATCCACAAATGTGGGAGGGCTCTGTACTCAAGATCCACATCATCACATCAGTGGGTAGCGTCATCATTGCCCGGTATACACTACACACAATAAGCTTGATAAATGGCGCTCTGATATTTCTCAGAAATGGTTGAAGTAGATGTGTCGTGTAGTTTGGAAAGTTTTAGGAGATTTGCCTTTGCCAGTACTTGTAGATCTTTTGCACCCAGAGTATACTTGAAAGATCCTCAAGTGTTTCCCGAGCGGGATGTGGGCGGCGTCATATACGTTGAGGCAGTGGACAAGGTCACCTTAAAGAAGATACGTACAATAACATTTGTGAACGTAGTGGATGTTTTAGGCGTCATATACAACTCAAATAGTGGCAGTACATCCATCAAATGGCGACAGACTAAAGACTCTACGGGTCGAGCTACAGGGGAGGCATCTACCAACTCACTCAAACATTTGGCCGAGTCTGGCGTCTTGTCCATAGCAGAAGTAGAGACCTACGTGGAGAAGTTGGCACAGGCCAAAAACCAGAGAGATGAAGACGCGCAAGATTGACGCGGACTCAGTAGCGGTTGTTCCTCAAGATGCACATGATATAATGATCCTACGCCGAATAATAAGCAAGGGGGACCACATATCTGGCCACACACATTGGGTACTAAAACAAGATCGTGAATACTCTCGTCCCGACAAGGGTGAGCGTATCAAAGTTATGATGTCCATACATGTAGAGAGGCTATCCTTGGATGATACATTAGATCGACTTAGGATACACGGCCTTGTACATGAGTCTGATAATGAACACATACCACATGGCACTCACCATTCGTTGTTGGTAAGTATTGGTGATGCCATACGCATAACAAAAAAGATGTGGACACGTACGCACAGAGAGATGCTAAAGCCGTTGAATCGAGAGGGCTTTGTGTTGGTGGCGATCGATCGGACAGAGTGTGGAGTGGCTAGGTTGTATGGGACACATATACAACATACAGCCAATATAAGATCAGGATTTGGTGGTAAACAGTACCGGACCACATCTGATACCAAGCGATACTTTGGCGATATAGTACAAGCCATCAACACAGTATATCAAAAGGATGATAGGGTGATACTGCTGGGACCTGGCCAAACAAAGAACCAGCTCTCCACATATATGAAAATCACCACAGTAATAATCGAGGGAGTTGATACTGGAGGTGCGGATGGCATACACCTATTCACCAGATCAGAGTCCTTTAAAGATACGATGGCCGAGTCGCAACTAGTTCAGGCATTAAACATTCTAGATGAAGTGATGGTCATGGCCGGGCGGAGTAGCCGCCGCTTTACCACCGGTTTTAAGGAGACTGCTGCTGCGGTTAAACTGGGAGCCGTCAAGTCTTTGGCTTACTCCAATGGCATATTTGGCTCTGTGGATGAGGACTCGGTGGTGTCGCTCTTGAATGAGGCCGAACAGTCTGGCGTCCGGATATATGGTGTGGATTCCAGTACTGATGTGGGGTTGCGCATAAGCAACTTGGGCGGGGTCATCTCCATACTACGATATGCATTAAATTAACGCGTCACATCAAGGAGCCATTCTGTGTAAGAGTCATTCACAGACTCGGCGGGTATCTGCAGTATTTCAGGGGTCTCATATGGGTGATGTCTTTTTATATACTGTACCAAGTGGTCAACGCTCTCTGTGGTGGTTTTGTATAGTACCATAAACTCTTGTGTATCCTCAACGTCTCCCTTCCACATGTATATGGATGAGACCTGCGTCACACTGGCACAGGCGGCCAGCTTCTCTTGTATTATATCTGTAGAGATACTCTTGGCGGCACCCATATCAGAGAATGTGGATATCACTATAACCATATTGGCTCTGTTCTTTGCTGCCATTCTGTGTTAAATTGTCTCATCCCATATATTTACATGGAAACTGATAAATGGCCTTTCATTAAAAATTCTACATATTGTGGAACTAGACTTTATCACCGAAAATGCCATCATATACGTACTGTTAGCCTGGGTCGTCATATTGGGGGCGGCAAAAGCGCTCAAACTGGAGAACCGGGGTGTGGAGTTGAAATTTTATAGCTTGGTATACAAAAATAAAGGCATACAAGATGTCTTAGTTCGCATGTTGGCTAGGACCCGACGGGGCATAAGCGTCTTTGCCAACGTCAGTGTGGTGGCTGGCTTTCTAATGATGGGATTTGCCTTTTGGTTTTTGCTGAATAATGTAGCAAACTTCTTTGTTCAGCCTCAAAGTTTTGCCGAACTTACCGTATTGATACCTGGAGTCACGCTGACCTCCTCGCACTCTATAATGTACTTTTTGCTCTCCATACCCATAGTGTTGGTGATGCATGAAGGTGCCCACGGCATAGTGGCGGCTCTGGAAAAAATAAGAATAAAGACTGGGGGTTTTGCCATCTTTATAGCAATGTTTGCTGGTTTTGTTGAGCCAGATGAGGATGAGTTCAACAAGGCCAAAAAGATATCTCGCTTACGGGTTATAGGTGCGGGTGCCACATCAAATGTCATATTTGCACTGGCTTTAGGGCTCATACTACTCACAAATCCTCTGTTTGCTTTGGTGATGCCCGAGCCGCTCCTGGGTGTCTTCTATGAGACACCTGATGGTGTCTTGGTGTTGTCAGTGATAGAGGGATCCGGGGCCGAGTTTGCTGGCATACAGGCAAATGATCTCATTACGCATGTGAATGGAGTGAGGACGTTCACCGTCATCGACTTTGCCACGTTGAATTTGGCGCCCGGAGATATCGTGCCCGTATCTGTTCTTCGAGATGACCAGCCTATGGACTTTGTAGTCGAAATAATGGAGTCGCCAGATGAGCCGGGTCGCGGCCTGATTGGAATTATGCGGGATACAGCACTCTCATACAAACCTGTCCTGAACTTTATCACATGGGATAATCATCAACTTTCGATGTTCTTGTTGTGGCTTTGGATGATATCCTTCTTTATCGGCATAATCAATATGCTACCGCTTCCCATACTAGATGGTGGAAAGTTTATTCATACCATAATTGAAGGACGAATCTCTGAGCAGGCGGTAACAGGAGTCATGTATGGCGTGTACATATTTACATTCATACTCTTTGGACTAAATATAGCACTGTCATATCTCAAATCTGGCTGGTTCACCATATGATGTGTAATGTACCAGCATGACAATTACTATACTGGCCGCATGTAAGGCACGGTCCAACTCTTTGGTGGCTTGAGATACATATGCTGTTTCCTGACTTTGTTGTTGGTTTTTTGTGTACCTTGCGCATTGCGATGCCTGCTGTTTCGCGTACCCCTATCTTTTCGATTGCTGCATTGTGTCTCTCCTTGATGGCCGCCTTTCGTGCAGTACACTCCTTAACTACCGCCTTTTCTGTTGTTGATTTCACGGCAGCGCGCCTCTCAGTATCGTTCTTCTTTATCTCCACTTTCTGCGCGCGCTCCAATCGCGCAATGTCGCGCCCCCATCTGGTTCGGGTTGTGCATTCTCGTCTCCACACCGGCTCTCTTATTGCGGAAGGCGTCACCGGTATCTCGCAGCTGTCCAATATTTGGCAAGTGCAGCTAGCCGGCGTTATGCTCTTCTGCAGGATTGGTACGTGTTGGTTTGTGGCGCCGGCCTACCAGTTCTCACTGCGGCGGGTCACATGCTGCCCTGCACTCTGGTGCGGTCAGACCATATGGGTGGATGCGCCGTGTGACGCTGCCCCGTTCTTGCAAGAGAACACATAAAGTGAAACAGTTTCATAGTGCTTGGTTTCATTTGCAAATCAGGAGAGGGTGAGATTGAACAGCTACGATCCAATCAAAAAGAAGGTTGAATCCATGGAGCAAGTAACGGCTAGGCCTATGTTTGGCTATCAATGTTTTTTGATAAAAAGGAAGTTTTTTGTTGGGTTTAGTAGCAAGAATAACCAGCAGATCATCGTTAGGCTTCCTAAGGTCCAGCAGGAAGTTGCAATAAAATCAAATGCAATCAAACCGTTCTCGCACGGCGCCAAGATGGGGTGGATTGAGATCGACCCAAAGCTGACTACGATCGCCGACGCCATGAAGTGGATTCTCATAGGATATGACAATGCTGCCAAGCTAGCCAAATAGAAAGGAACTGTATCTCACTCATATTTCAAGTGTCGGGTGTAACTGATCGGGTAGTGTGCGGCACCAACGACTGGGCTATCCGGAGATCATATCGCTTAGACGAAACTAATAACGCGCGGCGAGACTACAGCAGGCTACATGAATCGCACGAAAAGATGAAGCAGAAGCTTACGGGCAGGCTTAAGTGTTGGATTCTCGGTAACAACACAAGGATGTAGCCAAGATTAAATTACACGTAACATCCTGTGTATATTATGTTAGATGATGTAGAGTTTCCCGCACCTGGAGAAGTCGTACTAGCAACCGTCGTCAAGATAATAGACCAGGGAGCATACGTCACTTTAGATGAGTACAACAACATACAAGGCTTTCTTCACACACAAGAAATAGCTCCTGGCTGGATTAAGGCCATAAATCGCTACGTCAAAAAGGGTGAAAAGAAGGTACTTCGTGTCAAAAAAATTAATCCCGGGCGGGGAGATATAGATTTATCATTAAAGCAGATCACCAACGACCAACGAAAGAAGAAGCTTCGTGAGATAAAACGGTACGAAAAGGGGCAGACATTGCTAGCTAATGTGGCGGAGAGGGCATCCCTGACCGATGACCAAGTTGTAGAACTAGAGAACAGACTGTACAAGAGGTTCGACGCCATATATGATGCATTTTTGAATGTGGCCCAACAGGGTACTGATGCATTACAGGGTACAGAGATATCAAAAGACATTATTGATGCCATACAAGATGTATGCTCAAAGATAAAACTGCCAACAGTGGAGATTCGGGGAGTCATGGAGTTGACCTGTAACAAGTCTGATGGTGTGGTCAGAATCAAAGAGATACTTACAGATTTAGATAAACGATATGCTGGTAGTAATATCACATATCTGGGGGCTCCCAAGTACAGGGTGGCCATCACCGCGGGTGATTTTAAATTTGCCGAGAAGATGCTAAAGCCCATTATATCCGAGATAAAGGGCGGGATTGAAAAGAGTGGGGGAACTTTCTCATTCGCCCGCGAAGAGTCAAAGAAGAATCGGGAGGACTAAGATGCGGTTTCAGCTCAGGCGATGTATTGAATGCTACATGTACACGATTAGAGGGAGCTGTTGCAACTGTGGGGGCGATGCGCCTCTTGCGCATCCTGCCAAATTCTCTCCTGATGACAAGTATCGTCGATACAGACTACCGTCTAGATACGATGATAGTTAGTGTTATTCAGGGATATAGTCCTGATTTACCTCATAGATGAGAATTCCAAAGACTATACGGTCCATGTCATTCTCAAAACTAGGTGACGCATAGGCCAATCTGAGGGGACCATCCCCATCTGCCGGATACTTTATGTTCTTTGTGTATATGGTGATTGTCCCGTCTATATACTCGGTGAATTGATTATTCGTGTTGGGATCCAGATACAGTACAGGTGAAAATGGCATCATCATGCCCAGCATTGTATTACTCCAGTAATAGTCGGTTCCACTAATACCATCTGAGAGTGTATATTTGGATACTGGCTCGCCAGCTATTCTCATAAACCACTGCTTCTTGGACTCATCGCCACCTCCCCCCAAGACATAGAGGGGTTCACCATCGGTCTGTAACCTTTCGGCTGCAACAAATATCATTATGTAGTCTGCATACAGGTCTTTGAGCATGGCATGCGCCTCATCAGGATGGCTCAAAAACATGGTGGCTATATCTTCAATGCGTTCCTTACCGGTGGTGGCATTGTCTGCAATACTGGCCCGTTCGCCCAGAGTTTGAGTCCAGTAGCCATAGTCCCACCAGGATGCCACTACAGCATCCTTGGGAGTGTTATTTTTTACCCATTCGTACGCATGTAGCCAATCGTTGGTGGTTACACCAAATACTGTGGCACCACTCAGGATGCTGGGTGCGGACTGTGAGGCCGCTATGGTGTTGGTGTCCGGTATTATCAGAGGCAGAACCAATAGTATGGCCACGCCTGCAACAAGACCCATTCGTATTGGTATGGCTGCCTGAGATCTGGAAGAGTCTGTCATGATACGTCTCACCAAGACCGATACTCCCAATGCTGAAAGTACTATCACTGCGATGGACCCAAATACTTCTAGGCGAATAAAGGCTGAGCTGATATACACGCCAAATATACCCATCACCAAGGCAAATGCTATCATGTCTGAGTTTATCTTGTGGAACTCTTTGGCGCGTTTGTCCAGCAACAACCAGATACCTATACCGGCAAAGACCATCAGTACCGAGTGAAATAGGAACGACTGCATGATACTGGTCGTCTGGTGTTCGGATACCGAGTCGGTGAGTGGATCTGTGGCCACTAAGAAAGGATTTACCGCATTCAAATATCTGAAACTGGGCGTGGATATCACTCCCACCTCTGTGGCCAGTGGAATTGCTCCTGCACCTGCTACGATTATACCAATCAGTAGTAGCGCATAGTTGCGTCGGGCATTCTTGCCGTTGGTGACTTTATGTATTGCAGAACATATAACCAAGAATATGGTGGGGCCCAGTATGGCTATGCCTCCAAATCCCAAGACAAAGCTCAAACCTGGACGCTCAAAGAGCATGCTTGTAGATAGTAGAGATACGGCAAAGAAGGGCACGGCCCAAATCAAAAATGATCTATCTTTACGTATGAATGGCAGACACATTATGAATACTCCTATGGGTATGACAAAGAACTGCGAACCGCCCCAGGCCGAGAGGGAGAATGATACAAACAAGGCACCAAAGAAGAGTTTTGCGGCAGCTATGGGGTATCGATCAGTCTTTATTCCACTCAAAAACAGATAAGTTCCCAACAGTCCATAGAATAACCCTAATGGCTCAGACTTGAACCATCCAGCAGTACCACGTATTATGATGGGTAGTGATACTGACATCAACATGGCTGCTATGAGGCCGGCGGTGGTTCCGCCTATAACCCGTACCAACGCAAAGATGACTATTACAGAGAGGGATCCAAATACCACCGGAAACATTATGGTAAAGTCGTAGAGGGGCGAACCAAATCCAAATAAAGTATAAGTGACTGCTGCTGTCTGATGCAGCACCACCTGAGAAGAGGAGGATACATCGCGGCCATCCGGATACCAGCTTAGATCATCATTCCATGCATAGTATGCCTCCCAGCCATTATCCACTAGATATTGTGTGGCTCTATAGTTGAAGAATGGATCAAACTCGTGCAGTTCAAAGCCAAACTCCAAAGGCTGGGATCTTATTATAAATGCAGTACTGAACGCTAGGATCAGTATACCCACTATAATTAAATGTCGTAACTCAAATCGTGTGCGTGTTTCAGACAATAACAACTCTCTCTGTCTTGGCTTTATTACTATTTTGGGCCATATGGTTCACCGCCCGCAAGTTTGGATGATGATGTATGTTTTACTCGCTGGTTTTACGGTGTGCAATTGGGGCATATTTGCCTTTTAGTATGGCTGTATCAATCACATGCCCTTTCATGGCACTCCTCAACTCTTCCTTGGAGGAGCCTTCCTTTAGATTTAGTGATTTCGTCAAAGCGTATAGCTTAAAGAGGTATGTGTGCTGACCATCCGGTGGTGCCGGGCCACCATATTTAGTCTCATCAAAGTCCGTCTTGCCTTGCGTGGCCCCTGACGGTACGCGCCCTTCGGGTATCTCTGTCGTGTCCGCACTGATATTCCACATTAGCCAGTGCACCCAAATTTTGCCTGCTGGTTTTACGGCATCAGGGTCATCCATTATAAGCGCCAAGGATTTAGTATCATCAGGTACTTCAGATATGCTTAATGGCGGATTAACGTTCCTTGCTTTGTATCCGTATTTGCGGGGAATAGAGCGACCATTATCAAAAGCGGTCGACGCTAACTTCATGTCTTGTATATCATACAGGCCTATGTTAAACTTTTTGGGGAACTACATCTTTAAGTAGACATAACCACTCTTTCGGGTGATCACTGTAGTACGATACTGTTGTTGTGTAGTGATATTACACTTTGGCCGGCGGCCTTTATGGCCTTCTTTAGCTGTTTATCGGTGGTGGCCACTATGCCCCCATGAGTCTTTACATAATCCAATAAGGCCCAGTCTGCATACTTCTTTCCCAGTTGTATATGCTGCATATTGCGTGCCAACTTTAAAGCGCCAGATGCATCATGACATTTGGCAGGATTCTTCATTAGGCCGTTTAGCTCAGATATGACCACATCTGGAACCACATATGTTGCAGAGTCAACTACATATTTCATATCTTGAATGCGTCCGGTGGCCATGTGGATTAAAAACCCCGTATCGCAGATTATTTTAAGCAACAGTACCTGCACCAATAAGCCGCCAACGATCAGCTATCCTTCTACTGATCGCCACATTCTCATCCTCAAATATACACGCTGGTCTCCTCAGGTCCAAATGAACTATTCCCTTCTTTATCTTTGTCACTTTACACAGTACGGGCGCCGTTCCTATGTTTAGTCGCAACATCTCACCCACCATTATAGGAGATACCTTTGTCTCATTGACAGCACCCACTGCCGAGTCGAACAGATTGGTTCGCATGCTTAATGTAGAAGAGTTCTCAGGTAGCGTTCCGGGCTTTCCTATCACCGAACCTATAAGCGAATCACTGTGTGTCATGGCCGGATCTAGTTTTGTTCCTATTGCCACCAGTCCTCCTGGCTTTACCTCATCAACAATTCCTGCTCCTGTCCCCAACGAGACTATCTCTGTATGTATGGACTCGTAGCCCTTCTTCTTGTTTCGTATTATACCTGGCTTGATCTCTACTTCATCCCCTATACGAAATACTCCCTGCGTCAGACTGCCCCCTATCACACCCCCACGTATGTCTTTGATTGGAGTTCCAGGCTTGTTGACATCAAAGGAGCGTAACACATGCATGACCGTATCCTTGCTCTCATCTCGGGTGGGAGTCTGTATTGTGGACTCGATGGCGCCTATCATGGCATCTATATTCAATTTTGACTGCGCCGATATTGGTATTATGGGTGAGGACTCGGCGGTGGTACCTTTCACAAATTTTTTTATGTCTTTATAGTTGGCAATGGCATCTTCATAGCCAATTAAATCCACCTTGTTTTGTAGTATTAGTACCTGTTTGATCCCCAATGTGTGTAGTGCCAGCATGTGTTCCTTTGTCTGGGGTCTGGGTACTTTTTCGTTGGCCGCCACCAGCAATAGTGCTCCATCCATCAAGGCCGAACCCGACAACATATTGGCCATCAAGCTCTCATGTCCCGGACTATCTACAAAGCTGACCACCCGAGATAGTTCGCAATCTTTGTTGCAGTTGGGACAGTTAGGCTGTGTTGAATATCCTGTTGGTTCAGGACACGATTTACATTTGTAGAATGCTGCATCTGAGTATCCTATGCGTATTGTAATACCGCGCTTTAACTCTTGACTATGTACGCTTGTCCACGACCCTGTAAGTGCTTGTATTAGAGTGGTCTTGCCATGATCCACATGACCAGCAGTACCTATGTTAACACAAGGCTGGTGTCCATACTTTTTTGTGTACCACTCAGGTAGCATATCTCGCCAGTGCATCTATAAACTCTTAACGTTTCACGTTCTTAAATTAACCTATGTTTTGTCGGACTCCAGTATTCCATCGAATCTGCAGTTTATCTGATATATCTCTTCAGATATTGTGTTACCCCGCATCAACTTTCTAAAACGTTGACCAGACTCGGCCTCTTGGAGTCCTACGCCCTTTGTCAATAAGACAGCCTTACGGGCTGCACCATGAATATCACGTCTCATGGGTATTCCAGACTTGTCGCTGCCACCTGTAATGCGTATCTTGCCATCAAGGCCCATTATGGCAGCATCAGCTTCGTCTCCCAACTGTAGACCTAGTAGTGGGTTAGCATCACTGTCTTTCAACTCCCGGCTCATGGACTTTCCCTTTGTGTCAGATATTGTGATCTTGAAACTTGCCAATAGTTACGTGCAATCTCTAAGCTCTAATTAACGTTTTGAAGGGTGGTGTAGAGAGTTATCATGCTACTACACATGACGAACGCATCACTCTCAGAACAGTGCGGGCGCGCCCTCACGCTAGTAGTCGTTGGCCACAATACGCCACGCGCCGTCCCGTACCACCCATGCCGCATAGTTGGTGTCTATTAGATCGCCGGCAGGATTAAGCTCGGTGGATCCTATCAAACCCACATATCTGGAGGCAATGTCGGGCAGTACGTTCATCACGTCGACTGGGTCGGAGCTCCGAGCATACATGATAGACAGGCCCAAAAGCCACACCGAATCGTACTCGTATACGGCGTACGGGCTTGGCTCCATCTCCAAGTATCCCCCGATTATCGAGTATATCCTCCCATCCAGTATGTCATCCGGAACCGAGGGCTGCACTACGGTAAACGTCACCTTCTCGGCGAATGCGGTGGCCTGCGGACTGTCCAGTACGTTGGGCTGCGCCGTGTTCTGGTCGGCTCCGAACCACCGGACATCGCCCAGTATCTTGTGGCCGGATGCCGCATTCATGAATCCGGGCGCCCCGCCATATCCCACGTATAGCACGGCCACCTTGTCCAGCCGATTATCCTCGTCCATGTCGATGACAGCTGTGGCCAAGGCTTCGGTGGCATCCTCAAATTCCGCGTTGGACTCATACGTGACTGTATCCGCGGCGCTCCCGCCCATCTCTATGAACGCGGCGGTTGCCGCATCCAGCAGATCTACAGACCAAGTCCCCTCTATTCCCACCGGAGCGATGGCCCTTACTCCTTCTTCGTGCATGAGGCGGGCGATGGCCTCCCCGTGTCTCTCCTGATCTGGCAGCAGGCGGAATAGTGAATCTCCCTCTATAGTCAGGGAGGGTGTCGAAGAGCAGCAGCTCATCAGCAGCATATCGTGATCATCGGCAAATCGGATTACCTCGTCGCTGACTATGTCGATGGCAGGTCCGTCCACTATGCCGATTCCCATCTCCTCGAACGTATGCAGTCGGTGCAGCAGCACCTCCGGATTGGTCATCGAATCGAACCTGACCATCTCCATACGCCACGGCTCGCCGCGCCTCTCTAGGTACTCGTTAAAGTCGGCCACGGCCAGTATCGATGCCTGGGTCACATCTGCCCCGTACCGGTCCGCCCCACCAGACAGCGGGGCCACCGAGCCGACCAGCACTGTCCCTCCGAAGTCTCCCAGATCAGCAAGCCAACTCCAGTGGCCAGGCTCAAACGGATAGGTATCATCATCAAAGGACACGGCGTGCAGCGTCCCGTTCTCCGGCCAGTACGCCTCCAGTTGGTACGGGCCATTGCCTATTACCGAGTGCCCGTTCTCGTTCATCCACGATATGGTGGAGTTATATCTGGACAGGGCGTACTCGGTGCCGTTTCCGGTGTGCCTCACCTGGACCGGCACGTATCCCTCGCGCACAAAGTCCTCCAGATATCCCCGGAGCAGTGTCGTATCGTCGGGATCCAGCATAGACAGCCAGCTTACACCGTGGTTCTGGGCATCAGCCACCCTGAATGCAGTACTCCCGTCCATGGCCGCCGCCTCCATGGCCGCGAGTAGGTCCCAAGGAATGTCTGTCCAGACAGAGGCAAATCTTACAATCCGATCTTGGTCGCGGTCCCAGTAGTCCGTGTACACCTCGACCGTATGGTCGTCTACGACCCTGATCCCGCGCAGATTGTCCACGACGGCGTTGAACCGCGGTTCAACAGCCGTGTCGTGATCGTGGCCGTCATGGTGTGCCATATGCTCGATGACAAAGTACAGGTCGTACAGTATATCGTTGATGTCCATGGGGGCACCGCTGTGCCAGTTGCCCAAGGCCAAATCAAACGTGACCTTGCTGGTGGCCCTGCTCCCGGGCGGAACGGTTTCCCACTCGTGGGTGAACGGGTTCCAGATGATGGCATCCTCCGGCATGGCCATGCTGCCGTCCGGCCCGGCGGTATCCACCTGCCACTGTGCCCTGACAGGCATTAGGTCTCCGGTGAAGGGGTTGGAGGAATAGGCCGGATCTCTCATCATAGACCATATGGCGACGGCGTCCGTATCAGTGAAGCCTCCCACCGGATTCCACGCGCTCTGCGTTATGTACTTGGCACCGATGGTGAGATCCCCGTCCGGGGCCTGTACATTCAGGGTGTTGTACCTGCTGATCAGGCCCTTGCCCGGCGCATTTACCACGCCGACGACATCACCGTTTACCAGATAGCGCGAGTTCTCCACGGCGATTCCGAGGCGTACCGCATCGTTCATCCCCTCGCTCAGCGCTCCGCGGAGCAGACGCGCCCTCTCCTCGGTGGACTCGTGGTCCTCCAGATATATGGCGCGCGTGAGATCATCGAGCAGACGGTTCTCGTAGTTCCAGTAGTCCGGATTTGCCCCGCCGGGCATGCGACCGGCCCATGGAGCATACAATACTGCTACCAAACCGTTGTTGGCTTTTTGGACGCTGAACCCTCCATACACTTCCACTATCAGGTGCCACTCAAAGTCGGCGGGATCCGTCCCGTCAATCACGTTAAATGCATCTTCCAGATCGCCGAACCGGTGCTCTACCGCAAACCCGACACGCTCCAGCTCAAGCGTCAGCATCTCGCTCACCAGAACAGCCACCGGATACTCCAGTACGAACATGGTCACGGATATTGGGTTACCGTCATGGTACCATGTGCCGTCCACCTTGTATGCGCCCTGCGCCAAGAGCGCCTTTGTTATTGTCCTGTCCGCCAGTACCGGATCATACGATATGCCCAACTCGTCCAGCTGCCTGTATACCAGCGGGAAGTCAGGATGCAGTGGATATACGACGGACGGTATGGCGGCACCATACCCGTATAACCCATCCCGTACCACGTTGTCACGGTCCAACAGATGGTTCATGGCGTAGCGAACCTCCCGTATGGAGAAGGGGTTGAACGGTTCACCCGCCGCGGGATTCAGATATAGCGTGTAGAGGGACGCCCCAGCGGCACCGTGGACCTGAAGATTAGGATCTCCCAAGGCTCGTTCCACCAGACCCAACGGAATCGGATCAGTGTGCAGGTCGAGTGTGCCGTTGCTCACCGCACTGAGCGCGTCCAGACCCCCAGGATACTCGGTGAATGTCAGGCTGTCCGAGTATGCGGCAGCAGATCCGACCACGCCTCCAGCCAACACGAACATAACCAGCGCCATATGGGGTGGCAACATAGCCACGAACAGGCTTTTGGACAATATAAAGTGTTGATTTATCGGTTCTCGTGCAAACGCGGGCGTTATTCTAAACTTGCCCGCTTCAGTCCCCGGATCTTTGTCCAGAACGGCCGGATGGCTGTATAAACAGAGACATATCAGTCTCCCCGTATGGATTGTGTATTCTCAGCCCCATACTAACCCCCGCAGAATGATAAGCGTATAGTAACTAAATTAGGTAGTGGGATTCAGCCAGATACAAAATATACACTTGGTCTCATCTAACTGTACAATACAGAATCGTTCCATAAAGGATAATAGAATATAGTGGTAATTGTATACATTATGATAAAGTTGGGAGAGGCCGAGCTGGCAAAGTATCCATTTTTAGCAGATGCAGGCCAGCATCTTCCTGAGTACGGATTTACTCTAGAACAGTTGGCCCAAGATCCGGACTTGGCTGTTGTGAGGGAGAAGGCATTTAATCGCATATACACCACAACTCAGACGGGAAAGATATACAAACCAAGCCCCAAAGGATCAACTGCCTTGCCATTAGAGGTGCTGTCGTTTATCTTGGCCATAGTACTACTAAAACAGAGTCGCGCTAACTTTTTAATTAAAAAATTTGCAATGCAGGAAGCCCGGGGAGCTGAGCGGTTCTTGGAGAGGGACTTGGGTCAGGGTACCACCGATATACAGATAGAGACAACACGAAAGATAATCTGGGATTTGGCGCATATTGAGATATCCAAACGGGACCGATACTTTGTAATTGCAGTACCGGATTATCTGCATCGGGCTGTACTGTTTCATGCTAGAGAGTGGAAGTTGATAAACCGACAGGTTAAAGATGGATGGGTATACCTTAATCCCCATGAGACTGTGAGGCTCATACGGCAGGAGCTTGTAAATTACATATCCGACAAAATATCTTCTGCCGCCACACCACCAGTGGTATCCGGCCTACAAGATATGGTGGACAAATTAATATTATTAAATAGTAAATTCCAGCCGCAAATTGCTTATTCTGACAAGAATCCGCCCTGTGTACAACATGCCATAGATACACTATCTGATGGAAAGAACCTCTCCCATGCAGGTCGGTTTATGCTGGCGACATATCTGCTGTCCCGTGGATATAATGTAAAAGAGATAGCACCCTACTTTAAGAATGCCCCAGACTATAATGAATCAATTACTCTGTATCAGCTAAATCATCTGGCAGGAAAGTCAGGTAATAACACCCAGTATGCCTGTCAATCTTGCGCAAAACTAAAGTCAGCGAACCTATGTTATGCCACATCAGAGTGTGAAGGAATACATAATCCCATGCAGTTTGGCGTTAAAAGATGAATTCGGTCGATGAAGAGTTTATCTCGCAGTGCTTGCGCAAGTACTATTATGAGTATTTTGGAATAATTGACATTCCATCAAAATTAAACCGTCATGAGTTTGGGTACCAAAAACCCAACTCTCCAATGATACGACATATACAACTTCAGGATGCCGCCGAGCTGCGCAGCACACTGATGCAAGAGTTGCCTTTGGATGTCTTTCTCTCTTCGGCCCGCTACCTATTTCCTAGTCTACCAATGGCAGAGAAGGAGTGGCAGGATGCCGATTTAATCTTTGATATAGATGCCAAAGATTTGAATCTTGAGTGTCGTCCATCCCACACCGTCCAGATCTGCGCAACATGTGGTAAGGTAAATAATAAAGGGTGTGCGTGTGACTCTCCCCAAATTAAGGATGTGTCTGTAACATGTGACAGATGCATAAATGCATCAAAAAAAGAGGTAAAAAAATTACTTGACATATTATATGACGATATTGGAATAAAAGAGTCACAGACTGAGGTTTATTTTTCTGGCAATGATGGATTTCACATTCATGTGCACGATTTAAAATTTTTAAATTTAAATTCTTTAGAGCGCTCTGAGCTGGTCGACTATGTAATGTGTAATGGCATACTTCCAGAGAGATTAGGGATGAAGAGGGAGGGTGCAACATCACTGCCACAGCTGACTGATGCAGGGTGGCCGGGTAGATTTGCCCGTCACATGTTCGGCTCAAAAACGGCACGCCCGAAAGAAATTAAAAAAATTACAGCAGACGGCTATGCACGATTTACAGACACATTAAAGAGACTCTCACATACATTAGGGGCTTGTATAGACTCTGGTGTGACTACGGATGTGCATCGGATATTTCGCATGCCCGGAACCATAAACGGAAAGAGTGGTATGACAAAGATGGCCTGTCCGGATATAGCCAAATTTAATCCCTACAAGGATGCGGTTCTCATAAATGACAATAAAGTCACAGTAAACGCATTGTGCCCAATCCCGTTTAAATTAATGAATAAAAAATTTGGTCCGTATAATAATAAAGATGTAGATATACCCTCATACGCGGCCATGTACCTGATGTGTAAGGGGTTGGCGCACAGGGTGTAGTGGTTTTATTTTTCGGAATTTTTTTTTATTTGCTCTATTATATCGTCTATTTTATTCCAGATTTTATATAATGCATCAGCGGGGTGGTCTTTATCCAACTTCACCTGTAAAAACGCAGACTCCAGCTCTTTACGCCTATCTTGAATCATACGGCTTTGCTCTTTTGTGGATGTACTTCCCATGGAGCGGCGCTTGTACGCCGACTCTCGTGTGGTACACTGATTAAATATATTAAGTATTATTTTTGCATCCAAGGTCGTAGTACTCGCTATCTCCTCATGGGTAAGATCAATCAACTCTTTGTCCTGTGAACGTGCCACAGACACCAGCGCACCCACCTCCATATGCGCCTGACGAAAAGGTATATTTTTTTCTACTAATTTTTCTGCAACGTCTAATGCCAATAGGTGGCCGGTCTTGGCGGATTTAAACATGCGATGTTTGTCTATATTCAGATTAATCAGTATTAGAAACATTGCTTGTAGTGCCCCCTGTGCACTACTTGATGCACTCCATACAGCCTCCTTTGTCTCTTGCAAGTCTCGACCATATCCGGTTGCCAGTCCCTTCTGTATGGTTAGAACAGATGTCAAATATCCAATCGTACTGGCAGCCTTTCCCCGTATCAACTCTAACACATCAGGGTTTTTCTTCTGAGGCATTATACTGGATGGTGATGTTAATGCATCCTTTATTGTAATAAAAGAGAATTCACTACTAGACCATATTACAAAGTCTTCGGCCATTCTGCTGAGGTTGACCATCATTATGGCCACACATGATGCAAACTCAGACATGTAGTCACGTGAACTAGTTGCATCTAGAGAGTTCTCCTGTATATCAGAGAATTCCAGTATGTTGGTTGTCACATCCCTGTCTATGGGAATATTGGTTCCTCCTACCGGCCCCGAACCCA
Organism: Cenarchaeum sp. SB0675_bin_21; assembly: GCA_009843815.1. GTDB lineage: Archaea > Thermoproteota > Nitrososphaeria > Nitrososphaerales > Nitrosopumilaceae > VYCS01. The sequence continues at coordinate 69,102 of VYCS01000002.1, forward strand.
ATGGATTTGTATCTAAACGTTTGTACAAGCTCGAGAATCTTTCATAGTCTCTAAACAGCACATCTACATACGCCATAAAGTAATGTGATAGTACTCCCACCTGTGCATGTTGTAGGTGTGTATATAATGGAACGATGGTCTCTTTGTTGTCTGTGGCAAGCTCCAAAAGGACCTCTATTAGTTGTAGCGTAAACGTCTGTATTATGGTGGTGTCATGGCGCAGTTTCATCTTTATAGCAGTCACCACCTGATCATTTCGTGAGCGCCCGGTCTGTATCTTTCCTCCGGTATCATCGCCCACCGTATCTGTGATGTACCCCTCCAGCACTTCATGCCAGTCTTCGGCTTTTTTACTGATGATACTGGCGTCAATTCCTTCCTGTTTCAGCTCTTTGAGGGTTGTCAGTATCTTGATGGTGTCGGACTTTGATATTATTTTGGACTTGTATAGCATTATTGTGTGAGCTGCAGTTCCTGCAATATCAAAGGCGGCTATCTTTATGTCTGAACGTACTGAACTTACAAACTCCCGGGCTACATTATCTAAATCATCATCAAGGCTGCTTCTATACATGCCATCTATAATTAATTGCCCAATATAGGCATTTGATTTTATTTTGGTATGGCAACTTTTGTTTTTTGTATTAAATTTAGTTCGTTTATTGTACAGAAATATCACAGATACTCTGATAGATGCACATTCTCAATGTTGGGTATACGGGCAACCTCAAAACCTTCGGGTCGACGGTCCAGTGGTATTGTGGCATCTATGCCCATCTTGGCTGTCTTGAGATTTTTTTGATCACTAGACGGATCCAGACTCGAGCCCCGCACATTCTGTTTTATTATTATGTCCTTGTCTGCCTGAAATCTGGTGGCCAGAGCGTACTCGACAGCTTCGGCATCATCGACATCTATATCATCATCCACCACTGTTACGCACTTTAAGGACCTGTGCGCATCAAATGTCTTCTCTATTATCTCTCTTGCATCAGACTCGCTCCTCTTCTTTATACTTACTACTGCATGTAACCAGTTACAACCACCATTACTCAGGGATGCGGATGTGGCTATCGTACCGTCTAATGCACCATTTATCTTTGACTCCACAGGCATGCCCATCAACAATCGGTGTTCTGCGTATCCGGATAGTACATCATGATATATTGGATCATCCTTTGTATGTACAGACTCGATCTCAAAGACAGGCTGCTGACGTTTGTAGTCGTATGTCTGTAGCATCTCCACCATCCACTCTTCGTGTGTTACATCCTGCAGTATGCGCCCTTGTATGACTATCTCGGTCTTCTCGGGTACGTGCAGGCCTGACCATTCCAATGGAGACATCTTTAGTGTGCCGCCGGTTATGGCATTGGCTATGCCCATCTCATCGCAGCCCCACTGGGCCTGATAGGCTCCAGCAATCAGTATGGATGGATGCACCCCCACTGCTATGGCCACCCTCAAATCCTCGCCGTGCTCTTTGGCATATACATAACATCGGTGTAGATGCCGCCCATCCACCATTCGTATGGAAAAGTGCTTATCATCTATGGGCATCATTCTATGAACCGAAGAGTTTTGCTGGTGGGTGTCAGGGTTTGGTGCAAAGACCAACGAGGATGTTATGAATGGTCCGGGCTCTTTCTCAAAGTGCGTTACTATGGGTAATACATCTGTGGTCTTGTATGTATTCTTCATAAAGTGGCCATGTCCTGTAACATCAGGTGGTGTTGCGCCACGGATGGCCATCATAATACGCTGGTGTATCTGAGTATCAGCAACACCGAGTGCTGCGGCAAACATCTGACGATTACCCACAATGTTGGTTACCAATCTACAGTCATCATATCCATCAATACTCTCAAAGAGTAGTGCTTTTTTGGTCTGGGCTGTCAATGCAGCAATCTCATACTTTACAGAGACATTACGCTTTATTCGATGTAGTAGTCCTTTATCTTCTATATCACAGATGTGTCTTCGTATATCATCACTCATAATGCCATCATATCGAGCTCACTCATAATACCTTTTGCCATCTCTGCAGATATATTCTGTATGTTAGCCGACAATAACACGATACCGTTTAGTCGTGTAGCCAGTCGCTCTGCTGCCAGCCTCATAAATAATGATTCGGACTTTGAGGGTATCACCTGAGTGGTGGTGGGTACAGACTTGTTATACAATGATGCCACAACCGCTCCTAACCGCTCCTCGCCTTCGGATATGGAGACGAAGCAACCGTTCTGAAACTGTAGTATTCGTAAAGAAAAAGTACGTCCCTCCACACAGACGGACTTTTCTCCAAGTCCGTGTGGAGGGTTCAATACCCTTAAACCTGCGCAGCTAGAGACTCCACCTTTGAATCGGCTTCTGCCTCTACTCTGGCACGTAACTTAGCCTTGTACTTGAGGTTTCTAGGCTTTGTTCGTAGTCTGTAACCGCAACATGGACACCAGAGACCTTCCCATTTGATAAAGATCTCACATATCTGGCAACGACGTTGTCCTGATGCATATCTTCCGGTTCCAACCGGCTTTTGGGCTTTATGTCTTACGCATATTCCTTTGCATGTCATCTTTGTACTTATATTAGAATTACATGGTATTTAAAATTGAATTAGAAATTTTCACTGAATATGACAATATTTTTTACATATATTGGAAGTTATAAATTCACAAAAAAAAATAGTGCATGTAAAACCATCAAATTCTACATTTTTAACATCTTCCGTGGAGGCAAACAATTTGGTTATATAAATCTACCTCTGATATAGTGTCTTTTCGATATTCAAGTTCAAAACAATCTCTGCTATGTCTACAGAGTACTCTGCTATACGTCGAATATTAGCTGCTATCTCGCGGGTCCGGAATACTATCTCACTATCCCATATGCCATCTGTTATCTTGTGCAGTTTTTTATCAAACTCGGATATCTGCGCAGCTTTGATGATGGTTGCCTCGGCCTGGTGGTAGTCGTCCTTGAAGAGTGCAAGACACGCATCATCTAGTACGGAGAGCGCAAATGTATTCATATCTTGTAGTATGGCTATGGCTTCAGGATCTATCTTTTTATCGAATTCCAGGACATCTCTAGCTATCAATACGGCGTGGTCACCCATTCGTTCGATACATTTTACTAGTATTCTGTATCCAAGGCAGCTTCGAGCGTTCTTGAATCCTATCTCCTTTAGTATATGATCGTTTTGTATAGCTATCTTTAGTTGTCGTATTATGTAAAAGCCGAATCGGTCTATCTCATCATCCATGTTGGTGACTTCGGTTGCTAGCTCCTTGTTGTTCTCCTGTACTGCTGATAGTGCATCCCGGGAGACAGACTTTGCCAAATGCACCATCCTCTTGAATGCGCCCTCAACTGTCAGCTCCAACAGGTTGATGAGTACCTGTATTGTAATTATTGTGGAAGAGTCAGATATTATCTCAGAGCCCATCAGAATTCTTCTTACTGACTCTTTGATGTGCAGACGCTGGTTTGGCCGCAGCCTATTGGTCTTTGGTTTGACATGTATGGTTTTGAATCCCATAAAGTATAGTGATATGAGTTTGCGGGTTATGGATGGGGGCTTTTCGTTGGGATCAATCTCTATTGTGGCTGCCTCCGCGTGTGCGGTCTTTGGCTGGACGCTGGGCGGATATAGTATGAGGTTGGTCGAGCCACTCTTGGATATGCGAATTTGATCTCCCTGCTTTAGACCCAGCTCCAAAATCCAATGCTTTGGGAGTGATATTATATATGAGGATCTGCCGGTGTACTGTATCTTTCTAGTTTCGTACTTCTCCGTCATTATACATGAATGTATATTGGTCTATATAGAATAATCGGGTCTCCCACAAGTTTTGGTGATGTGTGGAAAGTTTGAGTCTTTGATCTTTTATCACAATAGACATCACTACATTAGGAGGGTCATGCATAGAAGTGACCAACATTATGCTGCATGTAGGCCCCTGCCATCAGTTGTATAATGTGTGGCATCATACAAACTTGTGGGGAGGAGCCAGCAATCGTAAATATTTAGGTGTATTACATATGAGTTGTGGACAGTCATCATAAAATCAATTGTACTGTTGATGCACTATATGGTGCTGGCGCCTCGGCATACATCCCCTCAGATATAACAATGACGTATTATCGGACGGGTCGTATTCGTGAGGTGTATCATAATGGCACGCTCTTGTGCACTCTGCGTATAGATGGGGGACTTGCCATCACTCTGGACTTTGCGCGTATACTACTGCAGTGTAAGGATTTTGATGAGTACTGTATAGAAGTAGACGATGATGCAGCTCCCTTTGTTGCCGAAGGCAAGTCGGTCTTTGCATCACATGTAGTACGATGCGGCAAGTATGTCCGGATATCATCAGATGTGCCTATATTGTATAACAATGATGTAATAGCCGTGGGGCGGGCGGTCTTGTCTGAACCAATGATTGCAGGGTCCCGTAGGGGCGTAGTGGTACGAGTCAGGGATAGTTTAAAAAGAAGAGGCCGCATATTCTCAACATGATGCGCTCGGGTAATCGCAATATGCGCCGGATGATGAACCGTATGGGTGTCAGTATGGATGTCATAGATGATGTTCAGGAAGTCATAATTCGTACTTCCACCAAAGAGATAGTCATACAAAACCCTCAGGTAAACATGGCAGATGCCAAAGATTCCACGACATTTATTGTGGCTGCCGAAAGTTATGAAGAGCGAGAGTTGGAGGCTCCCGCATACTCAGAAGATGACATCGAGTTGTTGTGTCTGCACGCCAATGTGGACCGGGATACAGCTATTTCCGCATTGAAAGATTGTGATGGCGAGGTGGCCACCGCCATGGTGCGCCTAAAATCTGACTAAATTACGACTTTATGTATTATACAATAATGGTATTGCATGGTGTGCTACATGCTGCGTATATCACCCAAGGCAATCAAGCACGCTAGTTGCGCAGACTCATTTGACAGTACGATGCATCTGCCACTGTATGATCTGGGGGCTTTAATAGCATTTAATTAACGGATATGCGAGCGATACAAGTGATGGCGGTTGCAGAGTCGCAGGTGAAGGGCATAATCAGTGCTCTAAAGGATTTGGAGACAAGTATTGACTCTTTGGATGCAACCATATCCGAGATGAAGAGAGAGATGTCGTCTCTGGTTCAAAAAGAGATAGACAGGCTATACGAAGAGACCCGTGCCATGGCGACGGTGGAGGCTGAGCAGATTGTCGAGGCGGCAAAAAAGTCTGCTGATAAGAAAGCCGCAAAGATAACCAAAGATGCCAACGCCAGTCTAGAAAAACTACGTCAGGATATTGATTCTGGTTTCAAGGATGCAGTGGATGTGGCGGTAAATGCCATAATGAAGGCATAATTCACTAAAAATATTAACACCCATACAATACATGTATCATCAACGCAATAGAGAGATATCGTATGGGAGTAGCAACGGCTCAAGGTAGGCCCTATTACTTATTTACTCGCTGGTTGAGAGGTTTAAATATAAAATTCGATGTGCTAAAGCCCGACGAGATACCAAACTATACCGGTGATGTTATACTCACCACCAGAGAGGAGTTCCCATCAAAGAGCGATAAAATACTCTTGTATGACGATGAGATGAAGCATGGCTCCACCATCACTTTGGTGTTGTTACTACAAAGGTGCGGCATAACAGGTGATGATTTGATAGTGGGTATAGACCCGGGCAGGCGCATAGGCCTGTCTGTCTTTTATGGCAGTGTAGAGATAGATAGACAGTTGTTCATATCCATAGAGAGAATGTCATCGCACATACGTCACATATTCAAGTACATCAAGTCTACAAGGCATCTGATACGTATAGGTGATGGTGATATGACTACAGCATGGAGAATATGTAGAATGTTGGATGTCATCGATACGCCGTATAGTCTTGAGTTTGTCAATGAATCCGGAACCAGTCCTAGAACCAGACACTGCAACAGTAGAGGTAAACAAGACATGTTGGCAGCAAGAGCCATAGCCCAGAGAGATCCGTGGGTGATGGCATAATAGACTCGGCCATACTGATTACCTATGATCGTCGTGATGCCACTGATGAGGCAGTGGCATTGTGTGAGGCGGCCGGCTATACAATATCACATATAATAAAACAAAAATTTCTGAACCGACCAAAGTATGGTATTAGTGAAGATATGCTGTTCAAATTAAAAGATCTGGCAAATACGTTAAATCCTGACGTTATCATATATGATGAGGTTCTCAGGCCCAGCCAAAACTACAATTTGGCATCAAGATTACATAGAAACGTACTGGACCGGGAGACGCTCATACTAGAGATATTTGAGCGGAGGGCGTCTAGTGCCGAATCACGCCTGCAGGTAAAGATGGCTCAGATGCGGTATGAATCCAATCGCGCTCGTGAGAAGGTTCGTCTGGCAAGGGCAGGAGAGCAACCTGGTTTTATGGGCATAGGCAAGTTTGAGGTGGATGTATACTACAATGACATACAACATAGAATGAACTCTGTGCGGCACAAGTTGGAGAAGGCCGGCAGACAGAGAAGACTTCACCGTCAGGGTCGAATACGAATGGGGCTAAAGACAGTCTCACTAGCAGGTTACACCTCGGCGGGCAAGACTACTCTCTTTAATATTTTGACCGGTGAGAATAACAAGAGTAGTGATGTCTTGTTTACAACCCTGTCGACGACCACTAGGCGTTTTTATGCCAACAACGAGCCGTTCCTGCTATCCGACACTGTGGGTTTCATAAGCAAACTACCTGCCTACATGATTGATGCATTCAGGTCCACACTTGAAGAGATGATTCACGCTGATGTGACGATAGTGGTACTAGATGCGGGCGATACTGAGGTTAACCTACTGCGCAAGTATCGCAGCTGTATGAGTACGCTGAATCGTTTGGGTGTGGAAGGTCATCGCTTGGTCTTTGCGCTAAATAAGTCTGATACAGTAACAGAGTCTGAGATGGCCTCTAGAGTTGATCGTCTAAATATACAGGACAAGAGGTGGGCGGCCGTATCTGCCCTTACTGGCCAAGACGTAGAGTCGTTACGTGAATTAATATTTGCAGCAGCTGGTACAAAATCAGTATAATGACGATAGAGGTGGTCCGTATAGGCCAGAGGTTGGTACGAGATGATCGTGTAACTACGCATGCAGCATTGGTCTCAAGAGCGTTTGGAGCTTCACGCATATACATGAATGAGACCAACTCAGAGATACTACAGGTTATAGACGGCATGAACAAGAGTTGGGGCGGTTCCTTTGAGGTGGCTCTAGAGGATAATTTAAAGGACATAATCAGACAGAAGAAGGACTCGGGTTACATGATAGTACACTTGACCATGTACGGGTATGCACTACATGATTACCTGAAATTTAACACCGTACCAGAGAAGATACTGATTGTTATAGGTGCTAGCAAGGTTCCGCGGGAGATATACAGTATGGCCGACTACAATGTGTCAGTGGGGCTGCAACCACACTCGGAGATTGCAGCCTTGGCGGTATTTTTAGACCGCATACAGTGTGGAGAGCAATTCAAGAGGGAGTTTCCTGGAGCCAGTAAACGCATAATTCCCAGCCGAACGGGCAAATGTGTAAGTGATTTATAGCGGAAGATAGATTATATATTGTGATTCAAAAGTATGACGATCCATTCATTAGAATATCCGCCATGATTGGGGGCGATGAATACCAAAAGGTAGCTCGCTCGCTTCTAAAGACTGAAGATGCAACAGATGAAGAGATTGCTAGCTCTACTGGACTTCGAATAAACATAGTGCGTAAAGTCCTCTATGGACTGTTTGGTAAGTCGCTGATTACTGCCGTCCGTGTCAAGGATGAGAGGAAGGGTTGGTTTGTATACAGATGGCGAACCCGACGCAACGAGGCAGAGTTATTCATAGAGAATCAGAAACGACAGGTGATGGAACGTCTACAACAACGTCTTGACTTTGAAAACTCTACTCAGTTCTATCATTGCGGTAATGAGGACTGTCCTCGGGCCACCTTTGAAGAGACTTTGGGCGATATGTTCAAGTGCTCAAACTGTGGTGGTGTCATGAATCCTAAAAACAATGATCGTATAAAGAAAGCCCTCAAAAAGAAGATAGACGTAATAGAGGCAGATATGCAGCAGACGTTCTAGACTCTAAAGGGGTTTTTATCATGAGGGTTTCTCTTGCCAAGTCTATTCATATCATCCAAACATAGTTGGTGAAATACAGTACAGCCGTTATGTTTGGCATCAGATATTATCCTAGAGATATCATCATCCAGTAGTCCTTGCGCAGCCAAGAATGACTCATCGTCCAGCCCCAATGATTTATACGCATCAGTCCGGGCGGTAACGGCCTCTGAAAGGGAGGGATTTACAAGTAGCGCCTCATCATACCAGTGTATGGACTCTTGAAGTTTGCTCTGTCGGCGGAATATTAGTGCCATGTTCAGTAGTGCAGTCACATTACGAGGGTCCTGTTTTAGTGCACGCTCAAAGTATTGTATGGCATCTTTGTATTCATCCAGCTCAGCGGATGCCAACCCCGCGCTGTTCAAGGCCCATGTATCTGTGTTGTCCATATCCAATAATGTATTGCAACACTCCAGAACATCATCATATCGGTGGAGATTCTCCAGTGCGTATATTTTGTTGTGTAGGGCATATGCATCAGTATGATCACGCTTCAAGACCTCATCGCAGTATTGTATGGTTTTGGTGAACTCTTCTAAGTTTAGGCATGCCAGTGATATGTTTTGTAACGCCAGTATATCTGTGGGGTCTTTACTGAGTAGTGCTTGGCAGTAATGGTACAACTCCTCAAATCTCTTTGCGTTGTACAGTCGATTTATTACGTTGGATGGCTCCAATACATCTGACATATTGTGTTATGTTTGGTGGGCTGAATTTAATTTTTGGATTCGGTTGCATTCAATACTGCGAGGGCCTGTTTGTAGTGTACCTCATCAATCATCCTGCCATCCAAAGTGGTAGCACCCTTTCCTGACTGTAATGTATGCTCGTACGTATCACAGACGCGCCGCGCCCAGTCCATCTCCGATGGTGTGGGGGCAAACAGGGTGTGTGTCGTGTCAATCTGCGCAGGGTGAATTAGTGACTTGCCAGAGTATCCCAAGCTACGGCCAAATTTGCAGTCGGCCTCAAAGCCCTCAACATCATGTATGTCCTGCCATATGCCGTCTATTGCCGCCACACCTGCTGCTGTAGCATCAACTGGTACCTTGGAGCGAGAGTAGATGGCGGTCTCTGTACTCTTTGTGTACTCAACGCCCATATCGTTTAGTAGGTCGAATATTCCAAACACTACGCTGCATACACGTTCACTGCACGCAATATCATGTGTATTCAGGACACCAGCTGCCGACTCTATGGAGGGTAGCATCAGAGTCTTGCATCCCGCAGGCTCCAACTCTTTTGTTAAATCCAGTACTCTGTGCAGGTCTTTGGTGTCGTTCACTTTTGGAATTACAACTCCATCAGGGGGCGTTCCCTTCATTATATATTTGAGATCATCAATGTACAGACTTGTATTTGGGTTGTTTATTCGTACAAATACAGAGTTTGATCTGTCTTTGGACAACAAATCTGAGATTAGACGTCGGGCCTCGGACTTTTGGTTTAATGGAACAGAGTCCTCCAAGTCCAAACATATTATGTCTGCATGTAGCATGAGAGATTTTGCAAGGAATTTAGGGTTATTTCCTGGTACAAAAATAAGACTACGAAAGAGATTTGGCATGGATTGATTAAGCACCCTCAGGTTTTAACAGTATCTTGCCAAACATACCTTTACCATTCAGCATTTTAGTGTGTGCCTCTGCGGCTTGCTCAAAGCTATACACAGAGTCAATGACAGACTTTATCTTGCCACGACCCATCCAAAAGAGTCCTTGCTCCAGCTCGGCTTTGGTTCCCTGTGTAGCACCTAGTATGTTTGTACCTTTGAAGAATATGTGACGTAGGTCGGTATGCGCATCGTAGCCGGTAGTGGCTCCGCACGATACCAAGGTGGCTCCGTACTTTAGCAGAGTGAGTTGTTTGTTCCAGTGGGTCTGTCCTATGTGATCAAATGAGAGATCAATTCCCGGCAGTGTACCCTTCTTTTTAGCTATCTCTTTACTAATGGCGCGTACCTCTTTATGCCAGTCATCCTTACGGTGATCCACTGCATAATCTGCTCCCAACGCCGTTAGTTGATCTAGTTTGTCTGGGCTGGCAGTAGCAATAACATCACAGTTGTATAGTTTTGCTATCTGAATTCCAAAGGAACCAACTCCGGATCCACCACCCATTATCAGAACGGTCTGGCCTGGAGTTATATTTGCTCGACCCACCAACATGTGCCAAGCCGTAAGGATTGTCATTGAGGCGGCGGCAGCGTCATCATATGAGACGCCTTCGGGTATCTTTGTAACGTTCACCTCAGGAAGATGTATGAGTTCGGCATATGCACCCCATACGGGACCGGTCTGGAAACCCCATATGGTCCTGCTGGAGCAGTCAAACTCTCTTCCGCTAGTACACTCTTGACACACTCGGCAAGTCATATTGGCATGGGAGACTACTCGATCTCCTACCTTGATGCGTTTTACATCCTCACCAACGGCAACCACATCACCAGCGGCATCTGAGCCAGATACATGGGGTAGTTTGACAGGTACGGGTGCTCCTCTCATACCCCAAATATCGTTGTAGTTTAGCGCCGCAGTTTTTAACTTAAAGATTACCTCATCAGGCTTTGGCTTTGGATCATCGAGATCTTCCACATTCAGTATTTTAGAGTAGTTATCATCAGGGGCGTATTCATGGTATACAACAGCTTTCATTAAGATGATTCTATACTACCCTTAATTATAGGTAGTGAGAATTTCCACCTAAAATCATTATCATATAAAGTGTATATCCTGATGTATGTCATGTATGGCTCGTATGGCCTTGGGCAGATTACTCTTAAAGTCTTCAATGATGATTATTATTCTTGAGGTCTCTTCCTGCGCATCCATGTTCAATATGTTGATGCCGGCCTCTCCCACTTGGAAGGCAATCTTGGATACTACATGTTGTACACGCCACATATCATCCCCAATCAGTGTGATTGCTCCTCGATTATACACTATGGTAGCGGTGGGATCAAACTTTAACAGGTACTCTTCGTTTCGTCTAACATAGTTGCCATCGCTGAATAATATTCGGGAGAACCACATGTTGTTCTTGGTGTATGGTGAGAGTGGTACGAACTCGTTGTACCTCTTTACCTGTTCTAGTGAGTTTTGTAGATCTAAAAATTTACTGGACCTTAATCTCAGAATCGCACAGTTTCCCAGACCTGTGACTATCTTTATTGGATGATTGTCATCGTTGTTCACGCTTCGTTGAATTATGGTGGTGTGGGATGAGTCTTGCATGTCGGTGATTTGGAGTGGTACGTAGACGTCATTATCCAGTATATCTTTGATGGCCATGGTGTCTAAAATCTTCATTCCAAACATTCCAGCCATTCTAGCCTCGTTGTACGAGAGATACTTTACTTCAAGCAATCCTGACTTTACCATTTTGGGATCTGCAGATGCCACGGCTCGGTTCTTCTCCCAGACTATGCGGACATTATAATATCTTTGAAGTAAGATTCCCATATCAGCAGCAGTCCGGTCAGTACCACCTCGTTCATAAGTACTCATCTTTCCGGTCAGCGTCTTTCCAATAAATCCACCCATACATGTCACATCATACTCTTTGATTATGTCCAATGTAGGTTGTAGTTGTTTCTTGGACTCGGCCGCTAAAAAGTTCGTATACTCGTAGGCTTCAGATGTAATTATGGGCCACTTCTCATATGGCACAAATGATGACTTTATATCGTTACTCTGAAGTATGTAATTCATGACACAACTCATCAATAGTTCGCCCGAATAGCCCAATGCCTGGGCACGGTTGATGTCACTAAATTTACGTTCGTTGTAAGACCTTTCAAGTGCGTCTTGACATCTGGATAGAAAGGTTTTGATGGTATCTTGACACTCTTGGCGCAGACTCTCATCGACCATGAGGGATATATCATCGTATAACTTTCGTACAGGCTCCAAGTCTGGCGGTATGCCCCGTTCTGCATTGTAGCCCACCCACATTACCACATCGGTTATAGAGCGGCTCTCTCCCCGCTCCAAGACTAGAGGGGCAGAGAAGACTGCCATTACTTTGGAGTCAACAGATAGTTGTTTTATATTTTTTATTATATTTGGTATGTACTTGCCGCCATCACCAATTGTACTACCACCGTACTTGGCTACAACCAAATCCATAATTATACCCATACAGACCATTAAATTAAATATTGGGATATAAGGTTCCTCCCGCAAGGACGGATACTATGTGTCACATCTCAACTATCTTTTTAAACATGTAAACCGTACTGTACGCTAATGGTACTATGCACATACACATTCGGCGTTATATTCCGTAAAGGGTTCAAGAAGGAGATGTTGGCCAGACAGGCCAGCATGGACAGGTACGTGTATAACAAACTAGTGGAAACCTTCAAGGAAGAATATCGTAGAACAGGTAGAGTAAATGCGACGCAGGGACCCTGAGAAACGTCAAGCACAGACCGGGGAACGAGATGCTCTATGCACCGTCGTCCTCTGGCGTGACGTGTGATGTATTGTGGATGCGGGAACCCCCGTGCTTGCAGTAGGAACCGGATATGAGTTGGGCTGCCTTCCCAGCCCCTGATGGAGTAGTGTTATGTGGACGGGGTTGCCGTAGTTTCTCTAGTACCAAATCATGTATATTATGAATATCTGCATGCGTGTAGCCAAATTGTTCTGCATTATCTTCTTGCTCAAAGTGACCCGATATGGGTATGAATATACCTGGCGTGCCGTATGAGGTGGCTTCATCCGTTGTGGATCGGCCAGCCAGAGACACTACTACATCTGCAGCATATATCATCTGGTGTAGATTGGTAGTTGAATCTCCCAAGATGGGACCTCCTACAAATATTGTATCGGCTACATCTGTAATATCTGCTGCAACGGGTCTCATGGCATCCAGAAGAAACTTGCCCGCCTCTGTACCGCCCACAGTGACCAAGACCGTCTTTCTACGCATATTGTACTTTTGCCGTAGGTACTCTCTAGGGTGGTGTATCTGCCTCACTATTGGACCCACATTGTGGATGTTTTTATGATCAGATGTAATATTTGGTGTTATTACAGCGTCGCATTCGAGTATCATATCTGTCATTTTGTGATTTAGTCTTCTCTCCACCATGCCGGATATGCCTTTTGTAAAGCGGCTCTGTAGTACGTCGGTGATCAACACTTTACATCCTGTGTACATGGCCAGCGCTGCAAAGTCTTCATCTGATACTATCATCTTGGGATTGTATCGTTTGATCAAATCCAAGGATATACGGCGACACCTATAGTGATATTTCATGTAGCGAATAAGCCATATGGTTTTGTGCCGCAGATGACCCGATACTATATCGAATTTAGGTGGCGTATACACATCAAGAACTGTATGGCCACATTTTGATAAAAAACTGGCAGCAACACCCCCGCTTACAAATATCACATCCACATCCTTGCGCAGCTGCTCGGCTATGGCCGAATCTCTACTGGCATGTCCCAATCCTATGGGACTGGTAAAGAATAGAATGGTTGTGTTATGTTTTGTACCCGCCATGCACCATAGTATATAGAAGCCATATTGACTATTATACAATGTTGTTCACTGGTATAATTCAAGGAATCGGAAGGGTGCAGAGCATATCGCCCAGCGACAGACGTAGTGTGTTATGTATGGACATTGATCTGGGTGGTTGCGCAGAGGGTCTAGAGCAAGGCCACAGTGTGGCCATAAATGGTGTCTGTCTAACAGTTGTGGACATCCATGATACGCGTTGTACATTTGAGATGATACAAGAGACCGTGCAGACTACAGGGTTAAGATCGTTAAAAGCTGGCGACAGCGTCAATATAGAGCGAAGCCTTCGCGTGGGCGATAAGATAGAGGGACATTTTGTGTTGGGACATGTGGATGGAACCGGTGTAATAGATGAGATTCAAGAACGCCCCGGCGAGGTCAGTATCAAGATTCGCGTACCAGAAACACTATCAAAGTATATAGTCAAGAAAGGGTCCATAGCAATCGACGGTACAAGTTTGACCATTACGGATATACAAGACAATATGATACAGATATCATTAATACCACATACCATGGAGGTCACAAACTTTGGTACGCGCCAAGCAGGAGACATCATCAATATAGAGACGGACATACTGGGCAAATACGTTCTAAAGGAAGATAATATACAAGTATAATTGTACTTACCAAAAAATATGTAAACTTTATAACATCATGACATATAGAAGAGACCATGCCCATCCAAGATGCCATAAATGATCTGCAGAATGGTCGCTTTGTCATGATACATGATGCAGGTGAGCGCGAGAATGAGTACGACATGGTGATAGCTGCGCAGTTCATCAAACCCGAGCATATATCCAAGATGAGGGTTGATGCTGGAGGCCTACTATGCTTGGCCCTAGAACATAACTTTGCCATATCACTGGGACTAGAGTATATGCATCGCATACTTGAGGACTCTTCAATACCATCACAGATGATACTAGGACGGGCCAAGTATGGGGATCATCCCACATTCTCCATTGGAATAAATCACATAGATGCATACACAGGAATAACCGATATAGAGAGGGCGCACACCATACGCCAGATGTCTAGATTGTATGAAGCCGATGGTGATATGCGTTCAAAGTTTATACAGTCGTTTCAGACACCTGGCCATGTACCTCTTCTGATAGCTGCTGATGGACTGCTTTATACACGACAGGGCCACACCGAGATGTCTGTATATCTGGCTGGTATGGCAGAACTATTACCGATGGCAGCAATCTGCGAGATGATGGATTCGAAGACGCATATGGCGTTAAAGGAGGATGAGGCGCACAAGTTTGCCCAAAAAAATTCTATAAAGATAGTCGAGTCGACTGAGTTGTTGGAGGAGCTCACAGTACAATGAAGATTGCCATTGTGGTCTCTGAATTTAACTTGGAGATTACAAGTCGTATGTTAGAGGCTGCGCAGGATAGGGCGGCTGAGATTGGTCTAGATATTGTAAAAGTCTGCCATGTTCCTGGCGCCTACGATATTCCATATATGGTAAATGTGTTGTTTGGTGGAGGCCAGATAGACGGTATAGCCACACTGGGCGCAGTAATAAAAGGAAAGACAAAGCATGATGAGATAATATCACATGTTACAGCATCAACACTACAGAGTCTGTCTATAAAGTATGACAAGCCAGTATCATTGGGGGTTACCGGGCCCGGTATGACCGAACGGCAAGCCTATGCCCGAATAAGACCGGTTGCTCGACACGCCATAGAGTCTTTGGTATATCTACATAAGGAAGCGGCAAGGGTGAGATCATGATGCAGGTTACAGTGGCCAACATACGCGGATACGGGCCTTGGACTTTAACACTGGGCCATGACCGGGAACACCACCTACAGATGCTACAAGCTTCGCTGTATCGCAAGACACAGCAGTTATTCTCAGAGAAGGGAGCATTGGTCTTTCCCAACAGATATGATGAATATATCATAGCGTCCAGTGGCATGGATGCTGAGGAGCACTCTAATATTTCAAATATAATATCAAACGAATTTCAGGTGAAATTGGATATGTATGTTGGTCACGGAGATACACCACAAAAAGCAGAGCAGTCTGCCCACATGCATCGCTCAGTGGATACAGCCAAAAAACATTCAGATGACATAGTAACTGTAATGCATATAGATGTGGACAACCTTACTGATAGAACACATAGTGTCTCTCCCTATGGCATAAGCCAGATTATGCTAAAGTTACATTTAGAGATGTCAGAGTATTTTTTGGAACGGGAGTCACTCTCATTTTTTATGGGTGGAGATAATTTTATGGTGTTAGGGTCAGACCAGGGAAGAGATGCCAGTCAGGGATTTTTAGATAAGATAAAGCAAGGGATGGGAATAAATCTAAACTGTGGGATTGGTGTAGCATCTACAGGCAGAGAGGCAGCCCGACGTGCAACAAAATCTCTTGATACAATAAGGGAGATTCGTGAATCAGGCGCAGAAGAGATACCGCGAATATATGAGGCAGATTGTTAATACAGAATGTATCTGCCCTTTTAGGATTAGACGTAGAGTATAAAGAATCAGTAGACATACGTATGCAAAATGGCATATTCACAGATATAGGAGAGGGTTTGGATAGTATAGGCGAGAGCACATATGATGGCCAAGGGCTCTTGGCAGTGCCGGGTTTTGTAAACTGTCATACTCACATAGGTGACTCCATAGCAAAAGACATATCATTGGGTTTGGATGTAAAGGGGGGCGTACATCCAGTTTATGGTGTAAAATCCCGGGTATTAAACAGAACAGAACCCAAGCATTTAGTACAGTTTATGCAGAATACCTGTCTATCCATGTTGGCCGGTGGAACTACTACCTTTGTTGACTTTCGAGAAGGCGGAATCTCCGGAGTACATATGGCACAAAGCGCGTGTGATGTAACTTCCATAAAGGGGATAATATTGGGTCGTACAAATAAATATCAAGATAAAAATCAGATTAAAAATAACATAATACCAAATAATATAAAAAATGATCTAAAAAACGTTATTGTTCAAGCAGATGGTCTAGGAGTTAGTGGTGCCAATGAGAACAGTGATGCAGTGTTAGAGTTGTACTCGGAGACCTCAAAGATTAGGGCAATTCATGCCGCCGAAACTGCAGAGAGTGTACAGGACTCTTATGATATGACAGGTAAAGGTGAGGTGGAACGGGCCTTACTAATGAAACCTCATTTTTTGGTGCATATGGTGCATGCCAGTGATACCGAGTTAAATACTGTATCTGAGGCCCGCATAGGTGTGGTGGCATGTCCTAGGTCCAATGCAGTTCTCAGTGGTACGATTCCAGATATATCTAGAATGGTGAATATGGGTTGTATAGTAGCCTTGGGCACAGACAATATAATGGTAAATTCTCCAGACATGTTTCGAGAGATGGAGTTTGCATGGAAGACCTCCAATGGAAGACTGACTCCTCATGACACATTACGGATGGCAACGGTCAATGGAGGGCGTGTTTTAGGTATGAAATTGGGAGCTATATCTATGGGGTATATGGCCGATCTTATATTATTTGAAAAACATCATATTAGCATGGAGCCCATGCATAATCCTTATGCGGCCTTGGTGCACAGGGCCTGTGCCGATACCATACGGGCTGTGGTTGTAGATGGTAGTGTTGTCCATGGACGTATGTAAGAGGCCGCGCATAATAATTAGCGCCGCAGTTACAATTGATGGTAGAATAGCCACCAAGGCTGGGGACTCAAAGATATCCTCAGATATAGATATGGTGCGTCTGCATAAACTACGCGCCAGTATAGATGCCATACTTGTCGGCCGAAATACAATGATGCATGATGACCCGTTACTGACTGTACGATATACAACAGGCAAGAATCCTATACGTATAATATTAGACCCGTGTGGTGAGATACCATCAAACTCACAGATTTTAACCACATCTAGTGCGGTCCCCACAATATTGGTATTAACAAATAATGCCAGTGTAAAAGATCAGAGACGATTGGCAGATTTTAATGTAAAAATAATACACACTGGGACTGAGCGTATAAACCTAAAATGGTTGGTAACCGAATTATTTGAAAAATACAATATTAAAACAGTTTTAGTTGAGGGCGGAGGCAGGACCAACTGGTCGTTCATAAAAGAGGATATATTCGACGAGATAATACTGACTGTATCGCCACATATAGCTGGAGATGGAATCAATCTCATACATGGGGATGGGTTTGCGCAGATACATGAGGGTCCATCTTTGCACTTAAAATCGGCGCAGACACAAGGTGATGAGATAGTTCTGCATTATACGCGACACACTACTCCACATAGTGATGATGAATTAAATTGTCATAAAATCTGACAGATTTTATATTAACAAACTCCATCATGCCGTGTTTGGAGAGTTCACGACCAAATCCACTATTCTTTATACCGCCAAATGGTATACGAGGGTCTGAGACTACAACATTATTTACGCTCACTATGCCCGACTCTATGCGTCTTGACAGACGTTCGGCCTTTGCCAGATCTCTAGTCCATATACTTGCCCCCAAGCCAAACTCAGTGGCGTTTGCCATCTTTATTGCGTCTCGCTCATCATCAATTATTGCAATGGGAGCGATTGGTCCAAACGTCTCTTCGGTGTGTAGTAGCATGTCATCTTTTATGTCCGTAATAATTGTGGGCTCATAAAAACAGCCCCGGTTGCCAATCTGCTTTCCGCCTACTAGTACATTGGCTCCCTTGGCGCGGGCATCCTCAACCATCTCAGAGATGGTCTCTAGGCCTCCCTTGGTGGAGAGTGGTCCAATGTCTGTATCCATGGATGTGGGATCGCCCACTGTAAGACGGGATGTATTCTTTACAAACTGCTCTATGAATTCGCCAGCTATATTCTTGCCTAGAATGAATCTCTTGGAGGCTACGCAGCTCTGGCCACAGTTGATAAATCTCCCTTTGACTGCACCTTCGGCGGCATCCTCAATTATGGCGTCATCCAGTACGATAAAGGGATCGCTACCGCCCAGTTCCAGAACACACTTCTTCAACTGTCCAGTAGCCCTCCTACCCACCTTGGCACCAGCTTGAGTGCTACCGGTGAATGTAATGGCAGCGACATCAGAGTCGATTAGATGGGTGGCCGTATCTACAGAACCTGTCAGTGTTTGAAGTACACCATCAGGTATACCAGCCTCGGCAAATGCCTTCATAACCTCAAGACCTGATTGCAGTGTCACCCTAGATGGTTTCATCACAATGACATTTCCTGCCATCAAGCAGGGTGCTGCAAATCGTAGTGCTTGCCAGTATGGAAAGTTCCAAGGCATTATGGAGCCTACCACTCCTAGAGGTTCAAATGCCAAAAAACTCTTTCGTGCGTCTGTGTTGAGTACCTCATCGGCCAAAAAACTATCACCATGATCTGCATAATATATCATAGTTTTAGCGCATTTTTCCACCTCACCCACAGACTCTTTCATGGTCTTTCCCATCTCAGCGGTGGCTACTTTCGCTAGTTCATACTTGTGTTTTGTCAGATACTCTGCCAAATTATAGATGTATCCTTGGCGCGATGCATAGCTGCGCCTCCATTCAGGAAACGCCCTTTTGGCACGTTTTACAGTTTCATCAGTTTGTGTTTTATCCATTATGTCATATTCAGCTATGGGTTCATCGGTAGCTGGATTTACAGTTATGATTTGATTCACGCGCTCTTCCTCCGGCCCCTGCGAGTTCGAGTCTGTTTTTTAGTATCCAAGGATGTCTTGCTCTTGGGAGTGTTGGAGGTTGATCTCTTAATTGGCATACCAGCTATGCTCATACAGTTATGAATAGCCTGGTCTAGCGACTTCATGCCAGCCAATCGTATATCAGAGTACCACTTTAGATACTCACCATACATATCCAACCCCATTAAAACTGCATTTGAGTATGTTCGTATATTATACTCAACAATATCTTTGGATAACTGATTCTGAGGTAGTTTATTCGTCTTTGCGAGCTCCAATGTGTGTCCTGCTTCAAAAGTGTCTTCTATAATACGCATGTACTCCCGGTAGAGATCCGAATACATCTTTACGTATAGTGGTATCTGTGTGTCAATCTTCTTCATTACACGGGCGGCATTATCCTTAACTATATCACTGGTAAGTTGTTCTTCTGACATATCATAGTGTGATATTCTCCCGCTAATATATCTAGAGTCGGGTTGTTACCACAAGAGTTACAACCAAAACATAATACTACCATGCAGAGCAGTCTGCATCTGTAATGCCAGAGCAAACTATACAAATATTCCACACATCATGATGCTAAAAATTTAGATCTATTAATTATTTAATGTAATAATGATTAAATTTGTGATATATGATGAAAGATTACACCCTATGATTGTTTAAGACATTGCAGTGTGCCATCACATACCAGAGTGTAATGAACTTGATCAAAGTC
>VYCS01000024.1:0-11146 GCA_009843815.1 Cenarchaeum sp. SB0675_bin_21
AAAAGAGTGTGAAACATGAGAGGGATGTTACAGATCAGTCCGATGATACAGCAGAAACCAAAGGTCAAGAGGTTGTCGTAGAGATTGAGGATGGGCAGCCCACCAAGCATGAAGATGACCAAGATACTGAACAAAAGCCTCGAGATATCACAATAGATACAACAGATGAGGTCAAGCAAGAGCTTTATGATACAGTAGAGGTCAAGAGTGAAGGTGTGCAAGTACCGGAGGGTGTGCAGGAGTCAGAAGACGCAGATATAGATCCATTCGAGGGAATAGATGACTCTGATATTGCAACATATTCAGATATACATGATGTACCGCCTCCGGAATCTGATAATACAGCACGGGTGTTAGCCGCAGAGATCAAAGAGTGGATATCTCAGGGCCGTCCGATATCAGATGGGCCATCCATCAGTGAAAAGAGTGTGAAACATGAGAGGGATGTTACAGATCAGTCCGATGATACAGCAGAGGATAAAGATGATGAGACTCAGAAGGCGCCACCAAAAGAAAAAGTAGAGCCCAAGGTCAAAGACATGTCAGAGTCGGAAGAGAAGACCAAAAGCAAACACAAAAAGAAGCGCGGCTTATTTGGATTCTTTGGTAAAAAATGACACTAAAAACAAAAGACATACTAACATTGGGTGAACTTACAGCCGATGAGTTCAATGATCTGTTAAAGACAACCATTAAAATGAAAGAGAATAGGAACAGTACACTACAGTCGAAACCACTACAAAACAAAACACTGGCAATGATATTCCAAAAGCCATCCACACGAACACGAATAAGTTTTGAGGTAGGAATGTACCAACTAGGTGGATATGCATTAAATCTAGCCTCATCTGAAATGCAACTAGATAGAGGAGAGACTATAGAAGATACTGCTCGTACACTATCCCGATATGTCGACTGCATAATGGCCAGAGTGTATGATCATGAGTCAATACAGAGGTTGGCAAAACACTCCACAGTCCCGGTGATAAACGGCCTTTCTAATTCTTTCCATCCATGCCAAACGTTAGCAGACTTTACCACCATACTAGAGCATAAAGGCAGTTTGCAAGATCTGCGCATAGCGTGGGTGGGTGATGGAAACAATGTCTGTAATTCGTTAATTTACGGTGCTGCCCTATCAGAAGCCACCATCTATGTTGCCACACCTAAAGAGTATCAACCCATATCATCAGCTGTACAGTATGCCAACAACCATACAGAAATACATCTGACCAGCAACGCTGCAGAAGCTGCCAAGAACGCCGATGTGGTAGTAACCGATACATTCAAGTCGATACATGATGCTGATGGTGCGCGCATGGCAAAACTATTCCCAAAGTATCAGGTGAACGACTCTTTAATGTCTCTAGCAAAGGATGATGCAATATTTCTGCATTGTCTGCCTGCCACACGTGGTAGTGAGGTTACATCATCTGTCATTGATGGGCCCAGATCCGTTGTCTGGGATGAGGCTGAAAATCGTCTACACTCACAAAAAACATTATTGTTGCGTCTCTTAACGGACTAGAACAGATATAGTAAAATCACAGATATGTATCCATGCATCATAGTCACGAATACGGGGCGGGCTTCCAAAAGCACCAACGTATATAAAACATATAGTAAATTATGTGCAATACATGACTTACTCAAAAATATTACGTCGGTTACGAGAGGAAAAGACCAACTACAGGAAGCGTAAAACTATGCTTATGGGAAAGAAAGACTTTGTCACAGTATCGATATCAAATGAAAATACACAGGTACAGGTACTACAACCAAAACTAACTGGAGACCAAGTTGTCGCATCAGCCCATTCACGGGCACTACTAAAGAATGGTTGGAAGGGTTCTCGTAAAAATATTCCAGCAGCGTATCTAACTGGATATTTGGCAGGTAAAAAGGCACTACACAGCGGCACCACACAAGCCATACTATACACAGGTACACGACGTTACACACAACGTGTTGCCGCAGTACTCAAAGGAATGATAGATGCTGGGTTGGACATACCTGCAAATTCAGAGTCATTCCCCCCACAGGAAAGACTAAATGGAGAACATCTTACCATTAAAAATGATATTGAAGTGTTCAAGTCAACCATCGATAAGGAGGTATCCGTCCAATGAATAGATCAAGGCGAGATACCGAAGAGGTATGGACGCCAATGACAACACTAGGAAAGAAAGTCGAGTCGGGGGCGGTAACTAGTATTGAAGAGATAATAGAGCAGGGACTGCGAATACAAGAAGCAGGCATAGTAAAGAAGTTGTTGCCAGATCTCAAAACTGAGTTGGTCGATGTTGGAATAATTCAAAAGATGACATCCAACGGTCAATCCACCCGATTCAAGGCAATAGTTGCGGCAGGCAACCAGAATGGATACTTAGGAGTGGGGCAGGGCAAGTCCAAACAGATGCGCATTGCCATTGAAAAGGCTACCAACCAGGCGTACCTCAACGTCAGTCCGGTAAAATTAGGTTGTGGTAGTTGGGAATGCAGATGTGACCAGAAACACTCTGTTCCCTTTAAAATACGTGGAAAAGGTGGTAGTGTTACAATCGAGATACTTCCGGCGCCTCGGGGTTTAGGACTAGTTGCAGGAGGAAAGATAAAACGTCTATTAGAGTTAGCAGGTTTGCAGGATGCATGGACAAACGCCACCGGATCTACAGCTACAATGAACTCGACATCAAAGGCAATACTAAACTGTCTGAGACAGACATTTAGTCAAGGGTGATTATACATTATGGCAAAGGCATACCTCGTACTAAGAGTAAAAGGGCAAGCAGATGTACCACATTGGGCCCGGACCACCATGAAACTCTTAAAGTTGGAGAAGAAATACAGAGCTACAATAGTGCCAGCTACAGACACCACACGTGGTATGCTACAGAAGATACAGACATTTGTATCATGGTGTGAAGCCTCCGAAGACATAACAAAGGAGTTGGTAGAGAAGAGGGCCAGAAAGACAGGCTATCAGCCTCTAACAGATACAGACATCAAAGATATGGGCTACGACAGCTCTGATGCAATAGCCGAGTCTTTATACACAGGTAAAGTTGCCTTATCCAAACTAAAACCATTAAAACCATGGTTCGCATTAGCCCCTCCCAGATTGGGTTTCAGGCGGAGTACAAAACGTCTGGCAGGACAGAAAGGCATACTAGGAAAGAACAAAGATTTGCCCGACATAATACGGAGAATGATATAATATGGCCACACGACTTCGTAAAACAAGAAGATACAGAGGCTCCAGAAACCACGGATGGGGGCAGGTAGCCCAGCATCGTGCCAGTGGTCACAAAGGCGGTTTGGGCGTTTCCGGGCAACTAAAGCATCACTACTCTTCCATGCTAAAGTACGACCCAAAACACTTTGGTCATGGATCCACGCGACCTCCATATCCCAATGTAACAAAAAAGTGGGCCAGTGTTCGGGACCTAAATGATCTCTATCGCACATATGGCACTCAGGATGGGGATGTTCGTATTATAGACTTGGGTAATGCCGGATACGAAAAATTGTTGGGAGGAGGCAGCATCTCTGAACCATACATCATAAAAATTCCTGCTTCGACAAAGTCAGCGGATGCAAAGGTAAAGGCCGCAGGCGGCGAGGTATTGACAGAGAATGGCCAATAGAACCCCCACCGAGATAATTCGTCAAATAGTCTTTAAAGTTGAACCTTACCTGCCTCAGGTACCCAAGCCAAAGAAGAAGCTCACACTACAAAAGAGATTGTTGTGGAGCGGTGTAGCCCTACTAATATACATGGTAATGGGACAGACACCCCTGTTTGGGGCGGTAACCCCCGAGATGGACTTTTTAGCATTTGCCCGAGTGATATTTGCATCCCAACAGGGAACACTAGTGGAGTTGGGTATCGGCCCCATAGTTACAGCTGGTCTGCTGATGCAGTTGTTGCGCGGTTCGGAGATATTGAAGTTTGATTTTAAAAGGCCCGAAGAGCGGGGCATATTTCAAACCGCGACAAAGTTGGTCACATATATAGTAATTGTCGCCGAATCCGTAGTATACGCCATAGCAGTATACGGACCCAATATTATGGATCCTTCTCATCTATACGTGATGATCGGTCAGTTGATGGCCGCATCCATACTGATAATGTTCCTGGATGAGATGATTCAAAAAGGATGGGGGCTGGGTAGCGGTATAAGCCTCTTCATTATGGCAGGTGTGACACAGCAGATACTCTGGAGTATATTCTCGCCACTGCCTGCAGGAGATGGTGGAACCATCGGCATACTACCGTATGTAGCCCAGTCTGCGATGGCCGGAGACCTATCCAACGTATTCTTCCGCATGAACCAGTTGCCCAGCATATTTGGGTTATTCCTCACGGCGGGAATACTCATGATACTTGTATTCACACAGGGTATGAAGATAGAGATTCCCATAGTCTCCACACGATATAGAGGATTCTCAGCAGTATACCCCATCAAGATGATGTACGTATCCAACATACCAGTCATACTAGCATCTGCATTGACAGCAAACGCCGTCTTCTTGGGGCAGATGCTTTGGGCCAATGTGAATCCGCGAAATACAGACGTGTTTTGGAACATCATAGGACAGTTTGATCCCACAAACCCATCCACTCCTATTGGAGGTTTAATATACTACGTCACCCCGCCGCGAGGACTGGAGATAGCAGCTGCAGATCCTACCAGAGCCGTAGGGTACATACTATTCATGATAGGAATCGTAGTTGTATTTGGACGTCTATGGGTGGAACTAGGTGGCCTCTCGCCAAAAAGTGCTGCCCAGAATCTACTGGATGCTGATGTTCAGGTACCAGGATTCCGGCGATCCAACAAACCCATCGAGGCCCTTCTAAACAAGTACATCCCATCAGTCACCATACTAGGATCGGTGGTATTAGGGGTGTTGGCTGGAGTCTCAGATGTGCTAGGCGTATTTGGTACAGGAATCGGCGTATTGTTGATGGTTGACATACTGATAAACTACTATACACAACTGGTACGTGAACAGGTCGAAGTGGTTATGCCGCGTTTGGGTGCTTTACTTGGCCGCCGCTAAACGTATAGTAATAGTCGGCATACCCGGTGTAGGGAAGACCTCACTTGTAAACACCATAGTTGAGAAGATAAAATCCAGTGGTAAGACTGTCTTGGTGAAGAGTTTTGGCAGTGCCATGTTAGAGGAGGCAAGACGTAACGGCATACGTGACAGAGATGTCATTCGATGCCTCCCCACTAAAGAGCAGGAGAATCTTCAAAGGACAGCGGCCGAGCGGATTGCCAACGAAGAATGCGACGTAATAATAATAGACACTCATGCATTCATCAGTACCACTTCTGGCTACTATCCCGGACTGCCTGAAAACATACTGCGCATACTAAAACCCACCAATTACATATCAGTATCAGCAAAGCCCGAAGAGATATACAACAGACGCATGAATGACCCCACACGAAATCGAGATCTGGTGACCATGAATATTATAAAGCAGGAGTTGGACCTACAGGCGGCCGTGATATCCGCTTGCTCGGTGGTCTCTGGATCTCCTGTCAAACCAATAGTGAATAGAGAGGGTCGTCTAGTCGAGGCAGCAAATGATGTAATAAGGGCCATAGGATTATAGTATCATGGAAAGTATACTTTTACTACTTCAGGGCATATTCCTGCAGGATGATGGTGGCTTTTTAGGGTTCTTGGGGGGCGATCGTGGAGCATTAGGTAGTGATGATCCTGTAATTGCTGGCCTGATTGCGGCGGCTTTTGCGGTATCAGGATTTGGCATAATGCTAAACCTACTCAACTCGGCAATACGAAAGAAGATGATAGATCAGGTGAAATGGAGACGTATAATGAAGGAGACCCGCGCCTTCAACAAGGAGAGAATGGCAGCATTTCGTTCCAAGGATCAAGAACGCATAAACCAACTAAATAAAAAATCCGCATACATGAACAAGCTATCGATGGAGATGATGCAGATGAACCTGCGTCCCATGATGATTACGTTCATACCGCTGATACTGATATTCTATTTTGTCCTGCCGTACTTGTTTTCATATACAGTAGCCATATCCCCAGTATCGTTAAACGTCATACCTGGAGATTTCTTCCAGCTGACCTGCACTGCCGAGCAGGCGGCCGATCCAGACCACGTATGCGAGGTGGAGAATGCGTTATTTTTGTGGGCGTGGTACTTTTTGTCATCGATAGCGTTTAGTGGAATAATTATGAAGGTTACAAAGACTACTATGGAACTCAATTGACTCGTGCCATAATATTATCTGGTCCACCTGCAGTGGGAAAGTCTACCATCGCTCGCAGCCTAGCTGACACATACAATATGAGTTGCATTAGCGGCGGGGACATACTAAAAGAGATAGCCAGAAAGGAAGGATTTACACCCACAGGAGATGATTGGTGGGACACTGTAGATGGCATGAACTTTTTAGCCATGCGTGAAGAAAATTTTGACTTTGATAGAAGGATGGATGAGAAGTTGTTGCAGATTTGTAGTGACGGAGACGTAGTCATAACAAGCTATACACTACCATGGCTAACATCTGATGCCATACGGGTGTGGTTGGAATGCTCCGAGGATGTTAGTGCCCGCCGACTGCAAAATCGAGACGGTGTGGATGCTGCGCATGCATACAAAATTGCCCGGGACAGATATAGGCGAAACCGTACACTATACAAGAACAACTATGGGTTTGATTTTGGTGTAGATAATGGCATATTTGATATAATTATACAGACTGACGGTAAGGGAATATCTCAAGTGATAAGAGAGGTCGTTGAAAAGTTGGATGACATGATATGACGCTATCTCAGCTGGAAGGCTTGGTCGAGATAGATCAAGACATAACTGACTCTGCATATGGTACTGCCTATAACAATCGCAGTATAGAGCAGTTGCTCCAATACGGCATAATACTACTGGACAAACCTCCAGGACCCACAAGTCACGAGACAGTAGCCTGGACAAAGCGCATACTAGGGTTACCAAAGGTGGGCCACAGTGGTACTTTGGACCCTCAAGTATCTGGCGTGCTGCCTTTGGGTCTAGGTGAGGCAACAAAGGCCTTGGGGGTTTTATTGTATGGTCCCAAAGAGTATCATGCAGTCTGTAGGTTCCACACACTGCCTACAAAACAGAGACTAGATGAGGTACTCTCTGAGTTTACCGGTATGATATACCAAAGACCGCCTCAGCGCTCCAGCGTTCGCCGTCGTACCCGTACACGCACAATACATAGCATGAAGTTATTAGAACAGAAAGAGCGTCTGGCCTTACTACAGATATCATGCGAGTCAGGCACTTATATCCGAAAGTTGTTATACGATATAGGCGAGATATTGGGTCCGGGCGCCACAATGATTGAGTTACGCCGCACAATGGTGAATCAGTTCACAGAACAAGACAAACTAGTCACACTACACCATCTCTCAGATGCATACGATACATGGAAGGAGAGTGGAGACTCCACACTGTTGAGATCCATGATATATCCAGTCGAGGCGGCTCTCAGCAGACTCAAGTCAGTGGTAATACGAGATTCGGCAGTGGACGCACTCTGTCATGGGGCCCAGCTGGCCGTACCTGGAATACTACAGATGTCACCAGAACTAAACCGACACGAGACGGTGGCCATATACACTCAGAAGGGGGAGGCAGTGGCACTAGCCGAATGTAAGATGACTGAGTCGGAAATTCGTGACGCTACAAAGGGACATTGTTTTGAGACACGTCGTATAATAATGGCTCCAAATACATATCCACGACGATGGCGTACAAAGGGAAGGCATTCATAATTGTTACAAAAGACACTGGCAGTGTTTATGTCAGTGGGTGCAGCTTCAGGATTGGTTGTTGGAGTGACACTTTTGAATCTAGACAGTAATAGTCTCACATATGTAGAAGGCGCCTCAATCAGTGTCATAACCGATAAGAGTGACTACAAACGGGGGGAACCCATACAAGTAAGAGTGGTAAACACTGGAACCATACCACTGGAGACCTCAACGCAGTGGAATTTACGAATAACTGGCCTTTCAGGCATGATCATGTATGATGGTGGCGAACATACAGATAGTTTTCTGCCGCCGGGTCTTGATTATACAATTATGTGGAATCAGACCAAAAATGACGGAGATATAGTTCTAGAAGGACTATACCGCATATCCGTAGAAGGCACATATGCAGGCGGGCACACAATACAGGACTGGGTCACAGTAACAGTATGGAAGTAATGGCGCCGGGAGGGAGATTTGAACTCCCGATCCCTTGCGAGAACGCGCTGTGTGGTCTCTTAGATTTCCAGGCGCGCGCCCTACCAGGCTAGGCGACCCCGGCAACATCATGACTATACACCATACTATAATTAATGTTTGAGTGCTCCCGCCGGGATTTGAACCCGGGATCACTGCCTTGAGAGGGCAGTATGCTTAGCCGGACTACACCACAGGAGCCCTCTTTATTTACTTTACATCTTAATTTAAACGCAAGGGAACAATCATGCTTTTTTAGTTCGTAGACATAACTGCCACACATAGTGAACCTTAAACGTATTATATCTGGCTTGGGGAGTTATCCAATTGCTCTGGTAGGTTGTCATGCCAACAATACTGGATATCCCACGTGCATACACGACATAATCATATTTGATGAAGATGTCACAGTACCGTCTACTGTGTATACTTGTGATGATCGGACCATAATAATACATCATGGCAGTATAAACGAGTCAAGGTCGTTTATTTTAGCAGGATACTCCACAATGAACATAATACAGGATGATACAATGATGTTGGCATCGCTAATTCAAAACATAAAGCCCCGCATAGCCGAAATATTCTGTGATTGTGCCAGAATCAGTTTGACCAACTCCATGGTATGTACTGCACGTGCACAAAACGCCAATACACCAACAATGGCAACCTGCTGGCAAAAGTGTGCCAATATGCACTTGTGTGATGCAGTTCTTGCAATGAATCATCATGTATCATCCACACATGCGCTAGAGCATCTTCGGCATGTAAAAGATCACTCAGATACGGTTGCACGCATATCAGGCATGTGGGGTATGGAGAGGACATCTACAACGCTATTAAACAGAATGAGTAAGGCCGTAACCGGCATACATCAACAACAGTCAGCAGAGATAATACAGTACAAGACAGATATACTGTTACAGGAGCAGCGTCTAGCTGACTGTTACTATTACCTATGTCATCAGGCAAGCGCTGCCATGTATACAAATCCCACACATCATGAGTTTGTTTGTAGTATTGCCATGGATGTGGGAGAGGCCAAGGATAATACATCTCTAATCCGTCACGAGATAGAGTTTATTTTAGAGAATTTAAATTCACAAATAAAGTAGTACAACTTTAAATAACATTTTAGAATAATACAAACATGGTAGATCCCGCATGTGGTTGCCAAGCAGCATTAGAAGCAGGTACAGAATGTGATTGCGCATTACAAGCTTCATGCTACTGTGATGTGAATTGCGCATGTCCCAACGACGTATGCAAGAATGCTGATCGTTAAGTTTAGTACATTTTAATTTATTTATTCTTCAAATCCCCATAACTTTACCAGCTCCTTTTGGAGCTTGTCTGCCTGTTTCTCCCCCAATGCAAAGCCACAGTTCTTGTGTACTGGAACAACAACCATGCCGTTCAACTTGAACTCCACCTCATACAGGTGTACCTTTGAGCAGTCGCACATAACATGTACAGTATAATCTACCCTCTATATTTGTCATACCAAAATCAGCTTCGGACCCCGATAATGCATTAAGTCTTAATATTAGTGATGTGTATTTTGTACATTATGAAAAGAGTAGATTTGTGTGCATCAATAACCCTAGTACTGTTTAGTTGTATAATACTACTAAGCCAAGTGGATATGGCCATGGCACAGTTTCAACAGGGCGGAGTGGACTATAATGGAGACTGGCATGTGGGTGAAGGTATGCAGATAGGCGACTACTACTCTTATGATATGTGTCATGTAGACTACAAAGAGTGTGCAGAGTTCAGCATGGACATATGGATTGAGAAGGATATACAAGTGGGAACCGAGACTAAGTGGTTGGCTCATGTTGTCACATATGATGGTAGTAGGATAACGGTCGGCCAGATGGAGTTAGGAAAGATAGCACCAGAACCCACAGGAGGTTCCCCAGAATTAAGTTCATACATTGGAGCATTCAAATCATCAGTGGTGTGGCTATCTGCGTTTGCCAATGCGAACGAACCAAAGGACTTTTCAATGCCATCCTGGGGCAAGATTGCCAACATAGGTGGCGAGCAGATACTACCAAAAGAGTTACTAGTAGATGGCCATGATGTACCTGCCGGTCATTTTGACAATGTAGTAGTAGTGGGATGGAGAACTGGTGGGGCCAACAGCCAAATATGGGTCGCGGACGGATTCCCGTTTCCCATAAAGGCGCTCACATGGACGCATGTATCTGAAGGCATACCACCTCGAGAGTATGAGTTTGAACTTCAAGAGTACAGAAGTGGTGTGACTGAAAATCCGTTTGCCGACATCGAATCCACTGCGCAGCAACAATCACAGTTGGGATGTCCGAGCATAGATGGCCTTGATCAGTCCATAAAGAAGCCATCACACTTCTTCAAGTACCAACTACATGTCTTTTACAGTCCAGACCCACCCGTAGAAGAGTGTCCCATGAGAATGTTAATCAAATTTATCTCAAAGTACGATGATACTGAATTTCTCAATCAAGTCCAGTATGACTTTTGGGTGGTCGATGTGGACGAATCAGGTCAACCACTGACACCTCCTAAGCGCTCCATATCCAGTGATGAGGGAAGACTATACCTGTACTCGCCATCGGGTCAGGCAGAGATTGAGTTTATAGTAAATGAGGCCGGTATGACCAACTATCTGATATACATATACGGCCTGTCAAAAGACGGCGTAGTACCCCCATCATCAGAAGGAGACTATCTTTTGGTACCAATAGATGTCTATTCTGGTGCAAAGCCAGTGGCAGTAATACCTGACTGGATTAAAAATACGGCAATGTGGTGGGCGGAAGGCTCCATTGATGATGAGTCATTCGTTCAAGGGTTACAGTTCCTGATTCAAAACGGCATACTG
>VYCS01000024.1:11156-20135 GCA_009843815.1 Cenarchaeum sp. SB0675_bin_21
TGATGATGAGTCATTCGTTCAAGGGTTACAGTTCCTGATTCAAAACGGCATACTGTCCATACCACCTACAGAGTCGACGGGGGATAGTACAGGTGGAGCCATACCGGACTGGATTAAAAATACGGCAATGTGGTGGGCGGAAGGCTCCATTGATGATGAGTCATTCGTTCAAGGGTTACAGTTCCTGATTCAAAACGGCATACTGCGAGTCTCATAGTTGCCCTTTTCACTCACATATCCAAAGAGAAAGCTACGAAAGATGGTTCAAAGGGGCGAATACACGGAAGCCTTGGAGTTTGGCAAATCCATAGAAGAGAGATACACCGAAGATCATGACTTTTTATTTATAATGGGCAGCATATACTACATACTTGAGGAGCCAGCTCGAGCCTTGCCCTACTTTGAATCTGCCATTACGTTTCAGCATGACGATATAGAAGCCCTTATGCTCAAGACCAATGTACATCTGGCGCTCAAGCAACCTCAGGAGGCAGTATTATGTTGCATGCAGATACTAAAGATAGACGCCGAACACGAAGAGGCAAAGTCCCTGTTATCCCAACTGTCCGACTAAGTTACAGTTGATACACGTTCTCTAAAAGCCAATCACAGTATAACATGACATCATCATCAAAGTAAGTCCATATATGAAGGGAGTGGGGCAGTATGTCTATCTTGCCATTCAGAGTCCAGACCCGAGCTCCCTCCTTGCCTTCATACATATAAGCATCCTCAACTTTGACGTCACCAAATATTTCTTTGGCCTTATCTTTCACTATACTTCTGGATATGGGAAAGTTACGACGCTCCTTGTCTATTATCAAGCTGAGATCTTGCTTCCCATACATATCAAACTTCGCTATCTTCCCTTCGTGGGGAAAGTTTACAATCAATTGTATGCCATACTTTAAGCCCACATCACGACCTATCTCCACTATACGAGTATATGCCATGGCAGGGTTCTTCAACAACAGAAACCTTATCTGCGGCATGTCGTGTTGTAATGCCTCTTGGAGGTCTGCAACAATAGTAGAGAAGTTTACCATATCTCCATATCTATCGGGCCACTGCATCAACTACTTTATGTGGAAGATTCACATCGATTACCTTTTCAATATTTAGATCCATAACCACTTCGGTGATATCTGCAGTATACTCCAAAGAACGCCGAATACTGTCTAGTATGAATTTTATAGCAGTCACATTCGGAGATGACTTTTTTATGGACATCATAAGCTCCTCTTGAATTACATATATGTGAGGAATACGCCCAGATACCTCTTCAGCTGCCACATAATCAGACTCCACTAGTGCACTTACAGATGATTCGAACAGACTCATTACAGATCCGGAGAGATCCTGCATTCTAGTCATAATTTCAGGATTTACACTTTCGGAGAGGAACTTGACCTTTTTGGCTATAAGTACTGCATGGTCTGCCACCCGCTCTACACGTGAAATTGCGGTTCTGTAATGCATACAGTCTCTCGGACCACCCAACGACATCTCTTGCATTACATTGGCATCACCGACAGCCATGTTCAGATTGCGCATCATGTAAAACGTGAACCTATCTATCTCATCATCAAGTTTCACCACCTCTTTGGCATACTCTTCATCTTTTGCCATTACCGCCTCCAATGCCTCTTTATGCATCTCCACAGTCATGTTGCACATTCTAAGTAGACCTGTAGAAAACGTCAATTCGGGTAGGCGTGTAAGAATTTTAATTGTTATAAATTCCGGGCTAGACTCAATTATCTCTGTACCTACCATTGAGGAGCGGGCAAATGCCCGCACTATATTCAATTGACCTGGGCCTAATCGTATGCCTTTTGCCGTTATTTTGATGGAGTCATAACCGGCCAGATACATTGCCACCACCTTACGTCTAATGGACTCATCCGAGTCCTTGGGACCCACAACTGCAACGGCCTGTTTATGATCCGCTTTATGGGCATCAGGATGTATGGTTAAAGAGTTGTTTACATTTACGGACATCAATATATCATCACCGGAATTTAGGTTCATCTTCATCACCCAATCACGGGGAAGTGATACTACATATGTTGAGCCGCCACTCTTTTGTAACTTTCTTGTCTGCTTTGTGTAGCCCACATTATTTCATAGGCGTATCTTATATTATACAGGTATTCTATATAGATAACATAGAGGAGTATGTACTGTGTAATCTATTTATGTATTCCACATATTTTCACATTCACAATTCATCGTAATGGCAAAGCAGTGGTTCAAGCGGGATGAAAAGGAGAAGAAGTCGTTACTCTCAGATAAGATATTCAAATTTGCTGCAGCGGCGGCGGGGGCCTACGTTCTAGCTGTAATACTCATAATAGTACTACAGTTAGGGATAGAGTCCATGCCCATTTGGGAGGAGGAGGGCATTGGATTCATCACCGGTACAGACTGGAATCCCGTACCTGGAAGGGAGTCGTTTGGGGCATTCCCATACATATTAGGTACGCTGATAACCAGTGCCATTGCACTTGCCATTGGATTTCCACTAAGTATAGGTATAGCAATGTTGGTAATGATAATCCCAAAAAAGATTGGACAGCCATTGGGATATCTGGTAGAACTCATAGAAGCGGTTCCCAGTGTGGTGTTTGGGTTGTGGGGGCTGTTTGTGTTTCGAATATACTTTAGGGATTTGGTGGAAAAGCCACTACACGACATGTTCGGCGACTCCATATTCTTGTTTGGGGGAACGCCTTTTGGTCTAGACATAATGACTGCCAGTATAATACTGGCCATAATGATCATACCCACCATATCATCCATATCTCGTGAGGTCATGATGGCAGTTCCTCAACAACAGAGAGAGGCAGCATACATGTTAGGCTCCACCACATTTGAAATGTTTCGTATGGCCATATTCCCGTACTCAAAGACGGGCCTGTTGGGGGCATCCATGTTGGGACTAGGTAGGGCCGTGGGAGAGACGATGGCAGTCACCATGTTGATTGGAAATACGACAGGCTTACGAGCCATACCTCAATCGTTGTTTGACTCCAGTCAGACCATGCCCAGTATAATAGCCAACGAGTTCATTGAGGCATCGCCGGTAAGTTTACACCCGGCCGCGCTCGTAGGTATTGGACTGATCCTACTGGCAGTGGGGCTGAGCATAAATGTCGCCGCCCACTTTTTGGTGGCCCGCATGGTAAAGGTCAACGAGGGACCGATACATTGACGTATACAGATCGGCAACAGAAGCGTGCCGAGATACGAGCCATGTTCAAGTCCAATGTAAGGAGACGTCTTTGGGTGGATAAGATTGTAGTGGGCACTGTGATAGTCTGCGCCCTTATGGCAATAATACCTCTGATATGGATTTTAGGGACTGCAGTGTATAGTGGCGTGCCGGCGCTAAACTGGGAGTTTCTGACAGGTAAACCCGGAGCCGTGGGAGCAGGTCAGATATCCATAGGACCCGCCATACAAGGCACTGTAATTATAATAGCCCTGACATCTTTGATTGGACTTCCCATTGGAATAATGGGTGGGATATATCTATCAGAGTATGGTGGGAATAGTCGTTTTGCCAAGCAGATTCGATTCTTTATGGATGTCTTTATGCAGGTACCCTCCATTGTGTTGGGCATATTTGCATTTTTGGCAATTGTACTGACTTTGGGATACTATACAGTCTGGGCTGGAGCCATAGCCTTGTCGTTCATAATGTTCCCCATAGTTGCCAGATCCACCGAAGAGGCTCTCCGTATGGTCCCATGGACATATCGTGAGGCGGGGGCGGCTTTAGGGTTATCAAAGATGGTAATCACACTGCGTATAGTACTATCACAAGCAAAGAAAGGCATACTGACCGGAGTACTGCTGTCCATATCTAGGGTGGGGGGCGAAACCGCACCTCTCATAATGACAATTCTAGGTAGTAACATATTCTTTAGTGGGTTTGACTCATCGACTGATGCTCTACCCTTAAGGATATGGCGCCTATCACTACAGCCATACGATGAGGCCCGAATTGCCGGGTGGGGGGCTGCACTTACACTGGTAATCATCATATTTGCCATACATCTGGGTGTACGCTACTTCTTTCTGAGGGACAAAAGCGGCAAAGGGTTAAGAGGGGTATTAAGAGGGTAAGAGGTGTTGGATGAGAGGATGAGTACTGTAATGACAGACAGAAGTGCCACAATCACAACAATAGATAAACCACAGACCAGATACAAGATGCGAACCGAGAACATCAACATATACTATGGAAAGACGCATGCGGTTCAAGACCTCACGCTGGCGTTTCCTGAAAAGTCTGTAACTGCACTCATAGGACCGTCTGGTTGCGGCAAGACCACATATCTGAGATGCTTAAATCGTATGCACGATATGACGCCAGATGCCAAGGTGGAAGGACGCGTATTACTGGATGGTGCTGACTTGTATGATAAAAGAATTGATCCCATATACCACCGCAGAAAAGTGGGAATGGTATTTCAGAAACCCAACCCATTTCCCACCATGAGTATATACGATAATGTGGTGGCGGGAGTCAAGTTGAACGGGGTCAGGAACAAGGACATTCTAGATGAGATAGTAGAGGACTGTCTGAATATGGCATATCTATGGGAGGAGGTCAAGGACATATTGAAGAAACCTGCCATGGAACTTTCAGGTGGTCAACAGCAACGCCTGTGTATAGCTCGAGCCTTGGCCATACAACCCGAAGTACTGCTGATGGATGAGCCTGCCTCTGCATTAGACCCCATAGCTACACAAAAGATTGAAGAGACCATCGAAGAGCTCAAAAAAGATTATTGCATAATCATAGTGACGCACAACATGCAACAGGCAGTCCGTTGCTCTGACTATACTGGTTTTATGTATCTAGGAAAGCTTGTCGAACATGGAAAGACAAAGCAGGTCTTTGAGAGGCCAGTTGACAAACTAACTGCTAAATATGTCCAAGGCCAATTCGGTTAAATGGTACGGCTCATAGATCCATCTCTAAAGAAACTCTCGTTTGCATTAAGCGAGATGGGGACTTTGGACATCAAGATTATGTCTTTGGCGACAGAGTCATTTGTTGTAGGGACCAATACCAGTAGTGAGGCTCTAAAGATATCAGACATGATAAGTAAAAAATACTTTGAGGTCGGAAACCTAACCTTTGAGATACTCTTAAAATATCAACCAGTTGCGCAAGACTTTCGATTCACACGTTCATCCATAGAGATATCTTATGACTTTCTGCGGTTTGGCCGATATGCTTATGATATAACATTGATTCGTGACTCGTTTGGCGATCTGCGCAGATGTGTTCGTACACATCTGAATGATTCATTCGTTTTGGTCGAGAGGATGGTGAAAGATGCCATACTCTCATTTGCCACATTAAATCTGGACAAGGCAAGACACATACAAGAACAGGAAGCAATGGTGGACATCATATATCGTGAAAGGATGCTGTCCCTGATAAACTCCAAAGACACAAAATGTGCCATGGCCGAAGCCCTTGTTTTGAGATATTTAGAGCGCATAGCGGATCATGCCCTATTCATGAGTGATTCGGTGAATTACATCATAACCGGAGAGCATAGGGGTCGACCGCCGATACGCAAAGTCTAGTAGGCTGCGTTCCAATGGTATAAAGTCCATACTATATGGGCTTGGAACGTTCAGGTGCATAACATCTGCAATATAATTGCGGCAATGGCTAAAAACAGGAATCATAAACAATACGGGCAACACAGTAGCGTATAGCGTCCGGTAACTACATTTGGTCAAGTGATTTTTTAGATATACACTGTTGGAGCACGTAGCTAACCCAAAATACACTTCACAACAATACTGTATGTGTGACAGTACAAACACATGGCGCCACAGCAGCCAGTTCAGGGGTTATAATTGGGGGTTCTGATGCACGCGGATGTCAACACGGCGTTCAACATACTGTTTATTTTTTATGCAGTGCAGTGGAGTAGGCGGGCGTAGTCCGTGTATTCACTGCAAGACAAGGCCGGAATGGTCTTGAGAGGAAGGATACATCTTGGTGCTTGCACACATCCTCCAAGTGTTCATGACGTGATGGTCTGCACAGGCTGTCCAAAGGTTGGGCTGTACAGTTCGACCAATAAGAGACATCTCAATGGAGCTCCTCGGAATGGCGGTTCACCGTCAACATCTGTGGAAACACCGACTGTTTCATCTCATGGACCATGTACCTAAGATGTCACAGTTCCAAAGAAATTAAATGTATATACATAACATAATGCTTTAATTGGCACTCAAAGATATTCTAGAGGTTTCAAAGCCCCGAATTGTGGTATTGTTGGTGATTACAGCAGTGGCATCACTGTATGGTGCCAGCCAACTCTCACCAGACCCGGTAGACATAACATACATGACATATCTGCATATAGTAGTTGCAGGTGCACTTGCATCTGCGGGAAGTAGTGCCCTCAACCATTACTATGATCGTGACATAGACCCTCGAATGACTCGTACCAGTACACGTCCCATTCCTGCTGGACGCATATCTGCCAAGACCGTATTGTTCTATGGATTGGTATTAAGTTGTGCCTCTGTGATATATGGATACTTTCTGATAAATGTGGTATCTGCCTTCTTCATAGCAGTGGGAATATTCTCATATGTTATAATATACACAGTCTGGCTGAAGCGGTTAAATACATCAAATATAGTGATAGGAGGTATAGCCGGTAGTGCGGCATCCTGGGCAGGATGGTCAGCGGCCACGGGTACACTAGATCTATTGGGGTTTTTGGTGGGGTTTTTGGTATTTGTATGGACACCCTCACACTTTTGGTGTCTGGCCATGAAGATTCGCGACGAGTACGAACAGGCAAATGTTCCTATGTTGCCGGTAGTGATAGGCATGAGGCGCACCTCCAAGTATATACTGGCAAACACACTGATACTGGTTCCATACTCTTTAATGTTGTACATGTTTGGTATGGGGTTGCTATACCTAGGCATAGCGTCGGTCTCAGGAGGCCTCATGTTGTTATACCACTATAAACTGACACAAAACCCCACATCCGACTTTGCCTGGCGGGCATACAAGGTGACTGCTCCATATCTGACAATCATATTTTTGGCAGTAGCCATAGATGGAGCATTTCATCTACGTGTATAATACATACCAAAAGAGTCACACACAAAATATCAAATACTCTAGTTATATCCTTCCCGCAGATGTGGCTGGTAAGTGTCGGTAGATCATTCTAAGGGACGATGGGTTGGGTACGATTTCCCGTATTTAAGAGTCGGGCATGTGCCCTTTTCCCCGGGGCGTGTGGGGGATTCTGCGCATCATAATTTCCTATACGCCCATAATCTACATAAGACATACACTCGAACCACTTTGGATGGGGTTTACATACTCGATCATGCCGTATTGGTACCCCCAGCTTGCGAAAAGATGCACCTAATATTTAAAAATCGGACAGTCCCATACCAGTCGGACCGGATCAAATGTACTACCAACACATAACGTCAATGGGTTTTAGCAACTCAAACACATGGGAGTTCCCCGCAGACATATACCGAGTTGCAAAAGTCTGTGGTCATGACGTTTGATCAGAATGATTGATAATGATATTCGTTCTTTTACCAATGGAAACACGGTCCCTGACATACGATGACGGTGCTCCCCCATACGCACCTGAACCTCCATTCTACACAGTTTTTCCACATTATATTCGCACAGTAGACCCAAACCAGACACTTCAAAAATCAGTAGTCGGGGTCTAAAGTACATATGGTATCAGGACCGCTCTCGCACGTCAGGCGGATAAGAATGTCTTCCAACTGGAGTGAGCCAGATATCGTCAGCTCGCTGTCGCCAAGATATATGGGCAAAAAATCATCCCCATTAGTGATCACAGGATAATTTCGGTCAAATTTCAGTACATGATTCTGAGCCGTATTCCAAGTTGATGTTGACGAAGGTTGCAAAGGCCCAGTCGTCGGCGGTATCCACGGTTATGTCCGTAATCACTATGGGTTCATTGCCACAGCTTATCGTGTTGCTAAAGCCCATGAGAGATTTATTAACATCTACGGGATTGATAGCAACACTATAAGTAAATTTGTCTATCACATATGTGAACAGATCAGGAATCATCAGTGACAGGTTGGTCGTCCGAGGTCGAGTCGTGTGGACCGATGCCATCAACCAGATGCCGCGGTACATAGCTCACATACGGCGGATGAGGATCCTCGTACGTATCGCTCACTATGGTCTGCAGTCCGTTTGTATTGCATATGTCTGGATGATCACCGCAGTACGCCGAGTCTGTCGTAAACGGTATTATCTGGGCCATGATGATTACGTCGTTCAAGTCAGTTGTCGTTGATTCATATATCACGTCATATGTGGCTAGGAATAATCCGTCAGGTGTAAAGTCGGATGGTGTCCAAAAACATAACTTTTCTACTCCTGTCTGGGCTGGTTGAATGTCAGTCCAGTATCCCTCCGAGGTGCAGTCCTGCGCAGACACATCTGCACCGTTTCCTCTCAACCATTGGGAGCTACGATCACCGTAACCAAAACTGTTTCTGTATTCTGTACCCTTTGAGAGAGGCGGCATCGTTCCGCCCAAAAATATCAGTGTCTCGCCGTCTCGGTAGTTATTTCGGTGATTGGGTTCCATCAGAACAAGGGACTCATGATTGGTTATCTGCACGTTTATTTGTATTAGGCTGTTAGCGCCATATACTGTCCTTTGGTAGTCCGTCACCGATATAGTCACATTCAGATTTGTGTAGAATCCTCCAGTATCGATACTATCAAGTTGGTCAGGACGGGGGTCGGCTCCTGTCGGGTTGGTAATATCCATGATCTGCACACCGTCATCATCCCATGCACCAGTTATAGCATACATCCGTCCTCCCTTTTCGAATATCTCCAGACTATTTACCCCGTCTAGGGCACTAAACCCGCCCGAGTCATCAAAGACTGCTGAGACTGGG
>VYCS01000016.1:0-4577 GCA_009843815.1 Cenarchaeum sp. SB0675_bin_21
GTAGTGTCAATCTATGTAAAAGTAGTTTAATTTAATTTAATTAAATTAAGTTATTACATGGACTGGCATTAGAATGGTTTGGCGAATCTTTGTGCTGGGCCGCTTGGTTTTTCTACGATCCGAGATATAACAGCAGGCTTGTTCGGACGAATAGTTTTTTCACAGCGTTACTACCAGAATCATGACGTACAGTTGGCAATCACGTATGTTTATAAGAGGATATATGAGAATAGACAAAAATGGCCTCAAAGAATAAACCAGCAGCTGCGCAGGAGAAGAAACGAAAGACACAAGATCCCAAGAAGGACAAGTCTACCGGACCTGCAAAAGCCGAGATCACTGTCATACTGACAGAACAACAGGTATCCAAATTCACAAAGAACGCCAAAGTAATTACAGCTCAAGAGTTGGCCCGGCAGGCGGGCGTAAAGACATCTGCAGCCAACAAATACCTAAAAGATGCTGTAACTAAAGGAACTATAAAGCGAGTGGGCGGATACAGTGGGCACTGGCTCTATCAGGTAGTATCCTCATAGATACTCATCGTATCACCAGATTGTAGTGATTTTAATATGGATATGTCACCCTCCATCACACCCAATGGGGTCATGA
This sequence comes from Cenarchaeum sp. SB0675_bin_21, assembly GCA_009843815.1. Lineage (GTDB taxonomy): Archaea > Thermoproteota > Nitrososphaeria > Nitrososphaerales > Nitrosopumilaceae > VYCS01. The sequence goes on from VYCS01000016.1 coordinate 613, forward strand.
GTTTTTTGGTGTCATAATCACCTACAATAAAACAGAGGCATTGTTGACCGGGTAGAAATGCAATATCGCCAGCCGAGAAGTCATCCCGGCCCCGCTCCAGACTAGACTTTATCTCGGCATTTATGTATACCATCTGCCCTAAAGAGTGTACATGGCCACGTAATGGTAATGATGCCAGTATACGTCGTACAGTACGTGGTGCCAAATGCCGTTTTAGATGTAGTCGTATTGAAACTCCACGTACATCCAGCATTATCTTTTGATAGGATAGTGTACGGCTTTGCAGTATCTTGTCTTTGGATGACATTATACTTCACTGATGGCGGCTTGCGCAGCAGCCACCATCGCTATGGGAATGCGGTGGGGCGAGGCGCTAACATAACTTATGCCAGAAGCATGGCAAAACTTGACAGAGTTTGGGTCACCGCCATGCTCTCCGCATATTCCAATCTCCATGGAACTATTGACAGAGCGTCCTTTAGATATTGCTATATTCATCAGTTCGCCAACACCATCAACATCTAGTGACTGGAATGGGTTATGAGACAGTATCTCTTTATCCATATACTCAGGAAGAAACTTGCCTTCAGCATCCTCACGGCTAAATGAGTAAGTGGCTTGTGTCAGGTCGTTGGTACCAAAACTAAAGAACTCAGCCGTTGTGGCTAGTGCATTCGCAGTTATGGCTGCCCGGACCACCTCTATCATAGTTCCAAAGTTTACAGAGAGTTTGCGGTTGTATCTCTTCTCCATCTCTGACTTTATTGTGCCGTATATCTCTTTGATATAGTTCAACTCCTCAACACTTCCCACCTGGGGAATCATTATCTGGGGGCGGGCATCGACTTTTTCGTTGGCCAGTCTGGCAGTAGCCTCAAAGACTGCCCTGATCTGCATCTTGTATATTTCAGGGTATGTAATACCGACTCGAACGCCTCTGTGACCCATCATGGGATTGACTTCGGCCAAATCCCTAGCCCGGCGCAGAACAGGTGTGGTGTCTTGCGCATCGGACTTTGACATCGTCTTTATCTTGTTGCTTAGGGTCTCGGGATCTGGTAAAAATTCATGTAGTGGCGGATCCAGTAATCGTATAGTAACTGGATATCCTTCCATGGCTCGTAGTATCTTGACAAAGTCACTACGCTGTAGTTGTTGCAGTTTCTGCAGTATCTTGTTTCGCTGTGTTATATCATCAGCCATTATCATATCAACAAAGAGTCCTATTCGGTCTTTGGCGTTAAACATCCTTTCAGTGCGGCACAGTCCAATTCCTTGCGCCCCATACTTGCGGGCCAGTCGGGCGGCTTCAGGAGTATCTGCATTTGCTCGGATTCCCAAGCGTTTGGAGTCTTGAGCCCAGGATAGTAATCTTTTAAAGTTTTTAGTTATCTTGGGAGATATTGTGGGTACCTCGCCTGTATATATTACGCCAGTAGAGCCATCTATTGTTATCGAGTCCCCACTATGTAGTGTGGCATTTTGGGTAGTACATGTATCTGAATCATAGTCTATGTGCAGGTCCACACAGCCGACTATGCAGGGCTTGCCCATACCGCGGGCCACCACTGCAGCGTGTGATGTCTTGCCGCCCCTGCTGGTCAATATGCCCATCGAAGCAAAGAATGCAGGTACATCTTCAGGCTTTGTCTCCTCCCGGACTAGAATGACAGGCTTTCCCTCCTCGCCTAGTGCGGTAGCCTTCTTGACATCAAAGACTACGATACCAGACGCAGCTCCGGGCGAGGCTGCAATTCCCTTGGCCAGTATTTTGTGATTTTTGGCGGCCTTTGTATCTATACTAGGGTGCAGCATCTGCTCTAGTTGATCTGCAGAGAGTCTGGATACGGCACGGTTCTTGTCTATCAGACCCTCATCAACCATCTCTACAGATGTGCGAACCATCGATACGGCATTCATTTTGGCGCTTCGGGTCTGCAGTAGATAAAAGCGACCCTGCTCCAGTGTGAACTCTATATCTTGTGGTTCAGAAAAGTGTTGCTCTAATGTATTGCAGGTCTGCACCAATGTATCGTATGCCTCGGGCAACTCCTTCTTCATGTTAGATACAGGTTTTGGTGTGCGCGTACCAGCAACAACATCCTCACCTTGTGCATTAACCAGATAATCACCAAATATTTGATTGGCTCCATTTCCAGGGTTTCGGGTAAATATTACGCCTGTGGCCGAGTCGTTACCCATGTTACCAAATACCATGGTTACTACATTCACGGCAGTACCATCGGCAATATCCGGAGTGATGTTATTCTTTTCGCGATACACCAAGGCCCTCTCACCCATCCAGCTGGCAAATACTGCTTTTATTGCCAACTCAAGCTGCTCGTCCGGATCAGATGGGAACTCTGCTCCTGTCTGTTTCTTGCATACGTCTTTGTATTTTTTCACTATATTCTGCAGCGAGTTCTCATCAAGCTCGCTATCCAGAGTAACATTGCAGCGGGTCTTCTCTGCATTCAATATATCATCAAAGTGCGAGTCATCAACACCAAAGACAACCTTGCCAAAGAGTTGTATGAATCGACGATACGAATCCCAGGCAAATCTTGGATTGCCACTCTGCTTCTCCAGACCAACTACAGTATCATCATTCAAGCCTAGATTCAGTACTGTATCCATCATCCCAGGCATTGAGATGGCTGCGCCAGAACGCACCGATACCAACAGGGGGTTGGTCTTGGACTTCCATCTCTTTCCGGTCTCTTTGTCCAGTACCGCTATCTTACGTTTTACCTCCTTCATCAACGACTTTGGTAGTGTGTTGTTGTTTGCATAGTACGACTTGCACACATCAGTGGTAATTACAAAGCCAGGAGGAACCGGTAGTTTCAAGGATGTCATCTCACATAGGCCAGCTCCTTTTCCACCAAGTAATCGGCGGCTCTGACCATATCCTTCATTGAAAAGATAGACTGTCTTCAAACAATTTTCACCCATTTATGGCTCTTTTAAAGCCTTGCCATGAAAGTATTGTGGGTTTTGCAGAATGGTATCGTGTGGAGTATAGTGTTTTTTGTCTCTAGTTGGTGCGTACACAATATTATATGTTATAAGGTGCCAGAAGGTCCAACTTCAGATGTGTTATACGGTTGGCGTTACAGACACAAAATAGATGACATATACAATATATTGTCAAAAATTATCTGTGAATAGCATCTTTTATTCCACACCAAATAGTGTCCAAAAACATGAAAGTTAATTTTTGGGGCTGGGAAGATACGGTGACCTGGTGTATACTGGAAAGTTTGTGACTCGGAGTGGAAGGGAGGTCGTTATACATTAGGAGTGTGGAGTCATATATGAGGTCGCATACTTACATTTCCAGCCTAGGTGTTTTAACTGAATGGGAGCCATACACTGAACAGTTCAGCCTTGACAGAACCATTCAATCAAATAAGATTTTTAAAAAAGCGCATCATAATATAACTATGGGCATGGATTTAGATGAGTTGGAACGCAAGTGCCGAGAATACGAAGCCGGCTCCAAGGAACTACACGAATGGGCGGTACAACACGGCGCGACGGAACTTGCGGAATCGACCAAGCGTAGTGGATCTGGATGGGACAAAGTCTACAAGAAGATTGAAGAGTATAGGAACTCAACGTAACTTCTCAAGATCATCCAAATCCTTCTCCAACTCCACTTTTTTATCTCTCAAGATGGTTCCCATATCATACATTGCATGGGTTTCACAATCAACTATAGTTCGCTCCAAACACTCTATTCTCCGTTTTATTTTTTTAATTTCCTCATCATGATTGTATGGTGTTACACCCATGTTTTACGCGCCTTTTTTTTGTTTATATTTTTAAGAAATTAGTTAGACTATTCAGTGTATGGCGCCTAGAGTGGAATATACGGTAGGTCACAAACTTTCCAGTATACACCAGGTCACCATAACTTCCCAGTTCCTAATTTTTGGTATAGTTAAATACTAATTTTGTCA
>VYCS01000016.1:4677-19111 GCA_009843815.1 Cenarchaeum sp. SB0675_bin_21
TCACCATAACTTCCCAGTTCCTAATTTTTGGTATAGTTAAATACTAATTTTGTCACTACACAGTATGCCAAAGTGGCCACCCGGTGCTACCGAGTTTAATGTCTCGGTAATACCCAACGTTCGATGCAACACCAGCTACAGCTATATACCAAAGCCTGTACTCAGCAGACTCGGTAATCCCAGCGGGCTAAAGTTTGTCTTCGACGGAAAAGACATTGTTGTGCGCTCGCGCGACTAGCTGTATTGTGTATTTTTTATTGTTTTATGTAGTTCCATGGGGAACTAATTTTTGGTATGGTTAAATACTAATTTTGTCATTATACAATATGCCAAAGTGGCCACCCGGTGCTACTAATTTTAATGTCTTGGTAATGCCCGAGTTCAATACAACATAACATACACTACATATTATATCGTTGAATTTTATACAATTTTCTAATTTTGTGTAAAAAGTTTATTGCCGTGTAGCATTACCACTGTACGATGACAAACGTACTACAGGTAGAGCACCTTTCAAAGACATTTATGCGAAAGAGTTTATTCAAGAAGGCAACAGTGGTAAAGGCAGTGGATGATGTCTCCTTTGATCTCGTGGAGGGCGAGGTCTTGGTCATTGCTGGAGAGTCAGGTTCTGGCAAGTCGACCATTGCAAAGATGATACTAGGCGCCATAGAGGCAGACACAGGTACAGTAAAACTTGATAACAGTATAATATCGTATGATAAAGAGTCGCGACGCATGATACAAAAGAGCTGTCAGATGGTACACCAAGATCCGTATGACTCGATAAATCCACGCATGCGCATTCAAGATATTGTTACTGAATCGCTTCAGATACACCATATTGGAGATGCCCAGTCCAGAAAGAGATTAGCAGCCGAAGCTCTACAAGACGTCAAGATGAACCCGGATGATGTCATGCAAAAGTATCCACATATGCTCTCAGGAGGCCAAAGACAGAGAGTAGTACTAGCCCGGGCCTTGACTGTAAAACCGCGAATAATAATAGCCGATGAGCCCGTATCCATGTTGGACGTATCCATAAGGGCCGAGATGTTAGAGTTGATGAGGGACCTGCAGCAAAAACGAAGCATCTCGTTCATATACATAACTCATGATTTAGCTACAGCCAGACACTTTGGAAACCGCATCATCATACTATACAAGGGAGCCATAGTAGAGCATGGTGAGATAAGTCAGACTCTAGATAACCCCCAGCATCCATACACACAAGCTCTAATCTCGGCCATATCCGAACCGGACCCAAACAATAGACTGCGCCAGCGTCAAGTCATGCAATGGAACGGCTAGGTCGATACTGCGCGAGCATGACTGTCCCGGTATGATACCACCTGTGAAATGCCGTTCTTGGGATATACACCATATATCAGCGAGGCCTTCTTGACGACAAACTCCTTTAGTGATACCATTATGAACTGACTGTTCTGAGAGCGTTCATACAGTATGTTTGCCAACCTCTCGGCATTGGTGGCATCAAGGTGCGCATCGGCCTCATCAAATATGTAAAATGGCGATGGTTTGAGTTTTTGCAGTGCCAGTACAAATACAATGGCAGTCAGCGTCTTTTCACCACCACTCAGGGATGTAGATACGCGTTTCTGCTTATCGGGGAACTGTACCATGTATCGTATACCGGATCCAAATATGTCATCCTCATCCTCCAACTCAAGCCAGGCGTTACCGCCAGACATACTACCAAATATGGACCGTATCTCAGTATCTACAACATCAAATGCGTCAAGATAAGTCTGTCGTTTATCCTTCTCAACGCCTTCAATGAATGCAACTATCCTGTTGCGCTCCAGCTCTAGTTTGTTCTTTCGCTCGGACATGGAACGATATCCCACAGATACCGAAGCGTATGAGGCCGGTGCATTAGCATTAAGCAGTGGCATGCCATCTAGTTCGGCGCGAATTTTAGATATAATCGGTTCAGTGTCCACATCTACAGGTATACTAAAAGTGTTAGAGGGTAGCGTATCGGTAATACGGGTGTGTTGATTTTCATACTCTAATACGTCTCTGTCTAGTGAATCTTGTTGACGTCTTAGAGTTGAGAGCTCTTCGGTCAGTTGTTTGTCGCGTGCCCTTAGGGGCTCAAGTGTGTCATCGCATTCTTTTACATACTTTGCAAAGTCGCCAGATGTCTGTATTATCTCTTGTTCTTTTTGTCTAAGCGATACGGTGGTGTTTTGTTTGTTAGAGAGCTCGGCGCGTAGCGGTCCTAGAGACTCTTGAAGTTTTTTGCCTTCGCGTATAAGTTTCAGCTGCTTTTTTGCCAGTGATACGCCATCATGTACCAGAGTCGTACTGCGGGATTGTAGTGTCTGCCACTCTGCTTTAATCTTGGAATATTTGGTGTCCACATCTGTCTTTAAAGCCTCAAACTCTGCCTTGCGGTCATTCAATACATGTAGTTTGGCTGCAATCTCTTTGGTCGCATCTATGGGAACCTGTTCTTCCTCAAATGCTATCTGTTCTCTGACACGCTCCACCATGGCAGACAGTTCGTTTGACTTTGTCTTTTTGTGTGGCATGGCATGATGGTACTTTTGCAGTCGAGTCGATATCTCGGTTATGACTTTTTTGGTATGATCAATGTGAGAGTTCAGATTATTCAGATTTTGATCCTCGGCAGCCTTGTTCTGTAGCATTCTGGAGAGATTAGAGTCATTCTGAGATATCCTATCAGATATAGTAGTTAGTTTCCTGGCGTATCTGTCGCGCAGTCTCTTTAGATACCTTATGGACCTCTGTAAATCCTCTATACCCGAAGATACAGATATCATCTTTGAAAGGTTGGCGACCGCAGAGCCGCCATCAAGTATTACTGAACTGTTATGCCCCACATACTCTCCGCTTAGCGTTACGGCGCGTCTTCCATTCTGCGCAACCTTACGGGCTGATGAGAGTGATTCGCACAATATAGCATCACCAAATAAAAAGTTCTTTAGAGGTGTGAATCTATCCTCGCACTGTATATACTGAGACAGTGTATTACCCCGGTGGGATTGTATCTGTACTATTGCAGAGAGGGGCAGTATACGTACTCGAGGCAGTTTCATGTGTTGTACAACAGATGCCACACTCAACATAGTGTCAACATCTTCCACTACCAAAGCCTTGAGCCAGTCGGCTCCAGTAGCCATAATGGCTCTTTCGTACTTTGGACCCCAAGAGAGCAGCTCATAGGCAAGTCCCAATACTCCAAGCTCGGGAGCATCCACCCGCAGACGACCCACCGAATAATCCTCATGCATTACACGGCGAGCCAGGTGTAGTTTGGTGTCATATCGACTTGTCACCTGATCGGCCGAGATTGTAAGTGCATCAATATCAGATAGATTTTGTTTTAGGTTGTCGTGTTTCTTGTTTAATTCTTTTAATCTGTCTTGTGTACGTCTGATTCTAGAGTTGTTCTGGTCTATCCACAGTCGCAAACTGTCCCGGGCAGATATCATATCTGGCATACTCTGCTTTAGTTTATCCAACCGTGCGTTGTCCAGTTGAGCCCTTTTGGTATAATCATTTATGGATGCTGATACATCGTACAGATCACGTTCATGTGTACTCAGTGTGGCACGATACACCTTTAGTACACCCTCGGAGCGTGCCTTCTTTGAGGCTGCCTCGGACTGCCAGGCTAAAACGTCGGCGCGTTTTTGGTCTATATCATTTAGTTTATCTATTATGGTCCCTTGCTGTTGATACAAAATAGCCATTGTATCATGAGTTGTTTGCATACTTTGACGCAAATCATAACGAGACGATATGACATCAGATATGCCTGTACGTGTATCATGTAGGCTTTTTTTGTTGGATTTTATCTGGGATTCTGCGAGCTTTACGTTTAATGTCACGTTTTGGGTCTCATTGACTGCCAAGCTCACCGCCGCGGCTATATCTGCCCGACTCTTTCTGTATGTGTCATCGTTGCTCAGGTGCGCCTTTTTTTGCGCAGTTATGCGTTTAATCTCCTCTTGTATGTTGGATTGTTCGGATGTGATATCTTTCATCTTGCCAGATAATATGGTGGACTTTTGTGTGGCAGAGTCAATCTTGTCTTGCAGTAACTGTAGTCTTTGTAGTGATTGTATTGTGGTGTAGTGTTTCAGTTCTTGAGTTAGTATTTTGTTTCGTATGACCTGATTTCGTTCTTCTTCCATCTCAAGTATATGGCCCTTGACATCATCCATCTTTGCCAATGCCACCTCTAGGCGTCGATCAGCCTGTTCCAGTTGGAACTCAGCGGAGCTCTTCTTTTCATCAAAGTATGACAGGCCCACCAAGTCCTCGATCGTCTTTTGTCGCTCATCAGGACTCAGCTCAGATATTCGTTGTATGTAGCCTTGCTGTACGTGATTGAATGCATTTGGGCTGGCATTGGCCACATCTAGTATGTCTCTAATGCGACTTCGGGTGGTCTTTTGTTTGTTCATGTAGTAGGCGCTCTCACCATCCCCGTTGATGATTCGTGTTATTATCACCTTGTCAGAATCCACCGGAATGCTTCTATCAGTATTGTCCAGGTGGACGCTGGCTCTTGCCACCCGCGTACTGGTCCGGGAGCCTTCTTGGTCATTTACAACTGCCTTCATTGATGGTACACGCAGTACTCTTGGACTCTTTTCGCCCAAGGCAAAGACTATGGCATCCAGAATGCTGCTCTTTCCTGAACCGTTTGGACCAGATATCGATACAAGTCCTGGGGACAGTTTCAATACAGTATTTTTAAAGCCAAATGATTTGAAGCCATACAACTCGACCTTATCTATGTGAACCATTCTACACTATTACAATAACAAAACTAGTATATTAGACATTAATAGTATTTGGTTGTATCATGTATGGTATTGTGTAGATGTTTTAGTTGGAGTGTCATACGGTATAATCAAAAGCCTGCCATATACAGCATTAAAGGTATTTGGGACTAGCGTGTATCATCATGTGATACGCCTACAAAGTCCTCACATGCCTTCTTGGCATCAGGGTCGGACATCTGCTGTATGGGGTGCTTCATCAGATATGCACTGGCCGGTACTATCGGACCTCCAACTCCTCGATTCAAGGCTATCTTGGCAAGGCGTATTGCATCAATCACTATTCCGGCCGAGTTGGCTTTGTCATCCACATCAAGACGCACCTCCATGTTGTACGGTATGTTTGCCCACTGGCGACCCTCTATGCGCATGAACATCAGCTTTGTATTGCCCAAGAATGGTATAAAGTCAGACGGCCCTACGTATATGTCATCGTCATCCAGACGCTCATCCAGCTGGCTTTGGACACTCTCGGTCTTTGATATCTTTTTGGAGACCAGTCTGTCCTGCTCTTTCATGTTCAGAAAGTCAGTGTTACCACCCACATTGATTTGATATGTCCGGGTTATCTTTGTCCCCCTATCATTGCAGAGTCGTGCCAGGGTCCTGTGGACTATTGTAGCGCCCACCTGACCCTTTATGTCATCTCCTATTACAGGGATGTTCTTCTCCTGAAACTTTGTCGCCCATGTATTATCAGATGCTATAAACGAGGGTATGCAGTTTACAAACGCCACATCAGCATCAAGACATATCTGGGCCCAGAACTTTGTCGCTTCATCAGAGCCCACAGGTAGATATGACACTATAATCTCTGTGTTGGTCTCTTTTAGTATCCGTAATATTTCATCACGTAGTTGTTCGATGGTCTTGTCAGAAGATATGGGCTTGATACGGTTGGCTACCCATATTCCGACACCATCTAGTGCGGGACTCTCATATATCAGAGCGTCAGTTTTGGGCATGGTATCTTTGTCAATCCAGTCCACCATGTTGGGGTACGCGTATATGGCCTCATTGATGGTGCGTCCCACCTTGTTCTCACCCACATCAAAACCACAGACAAAGTCAATGTCATGTATGCCATATCCTGCTAGTTTGGGATGTATTATGCCGATTACCTGCTGGTCCTGGTTACGCCTATAGTATTCGATACCCTGTATCAGACCAGAGAAGCAGTTTCCTATGCCCACAAGTCCAACTCGAATTCGCTCTGACAATTACTATGTATCTTCGGGCTCCCGTTTATAGGTTTAATTCTGAGATGTTCTGTTGCATCTTCGGAATCTTGGGGTCGGGGAGAATACGATGTTGACACAAGTCATGGTGCCCGGTATCCCATTTTCAACATCAGCTCGCCAACAGTCTTTGCAACGCGGGAACACATAGATTTTACTGAATTTGGGTCCAAATTGGACTCGTAGAAATTCCGATGTAGTGTGCTTGCGGATGAAAAGGAATTAGAAATTTCTTTGTTGTGTTCCTGGTTGGATAACATTTCGGCAAACGTTCCTAGTTCTCGATGGCTATTGATATCTTTCTTCTTTTTTGCAGCAACAGCTTTGAGGGCGCAGGACATAGTACCTCACATCATCTCGCTGGCTTTGTGGTAATCCTTTGACTTTAGATATTTTTCTGCATTATGGCTATAGTGCAAAACCATGCTTGTGTACTTGTCCGCCGCGCTTTTCGCGGCATCAAGTCGGGCAGACACCATTAATCATCCTCATCTATGTCATCCACATCTATGTTGGTATATCCGATAATCTTTCCAGAGCTTGCATTAACTTTTATCTCTTTTAGATGCTGGCTCAAAAAACCAACATCAAATACAAGATGCCAGATGCCACCATGCAGACTTGAGGACTCTAGATTCATTGTGTCGTGACGCCCCTCGAGAAATTCCTCTGCCTTTTGTATTGCGTCTTCCATGTCATACTCTGTCATAAGTTAAACCGTATGATCATGTGATAAATCCTTTGCGCAGACAGGTTACTTTGCAAGAGTGGGTGGTGAGTCAAGAAGATTGCCTCTACGATCTTAAATAGTCCATCTGATCAGGACAGGTATGGGACGCAGGAAACCCCGGAAAGGTAGGGCATCAGAGCAGTGTATAACGCGCCTGGGCTCTACATCTAGGTACTTTGGTCCAAGATATGTCGTTGTAGAGTGCACGTGAGCGCATACATCAAGTTCATAGTCTTGCCATCCAAGAGTATCGTTTCATACATCAAGATAGTAGTTTAGTCAGCAATGAATCAAACTCAGACTCATCCAATGGTGGCAATTTCATCACCTCTAGATTCTCATCTACGTGATCAGGGCTTTTGTGACCCGCCAGGGGGGCCAGTACTCCAGGAGTTGATCTTATAAACTGCAAGGATCTGGTACTTGGTTTGCCGTATCCAAAGTCTGGCAGTACGCCCGGAGACAGTAGTTTTCCCTGCATGAACGGTACGCTGGTAAAGACACCCACATTCAGTGTTTTAGCTGCCTGCAGGAATGGAACCATATTACCTTGGACTGTCTGTGTGGGGGTGCGCAGTGCTTGATCAAAATACATGTTATATGGCAGTTGTACAAACCGTAGACCATGGTTTTTTCCGCCTACTTTTGTTGCCATATCTAGAATCGACTCTAAATTAAGATAGTTTGGGTCTTTGGAGTCTACACGAAAACTCTCCCAAGTTGCCAAGCCATAGTATCGTATGCGGCCCTCTGCACGCTGTGTCTCATACCACTCCATTATACTCAACAGTTGACGCATTATATCTTCCCGGGCAACATCCTGATGTTGGCTCTCCATCAGGTTATGCAAGTACAGCAGGTCTATACAGTCAACATCAAGATTTTTTAGGCTACTACACAATTGACTCTCCAAAAACGATATCTCCATGCAGTGATATTGGGAAGATATGCCGTTTTCGTGTATTATGCCCTTGTCGGCGTACTGCTGCTTTACATATTGCCAAAAATCCATCTGTACATCAGCATCATTTGTCACATAGCCACCCTTTGTGCAGACAAATACCGAGTCTCTAGATATGGCATCATCCTCATCTAGACTATGCAAGGCTTTACCCAATGCTCTCTCGGCCTTTTGGGATCTATAGTTTATAGCAGTATCAAAGACATTTACACCCGCAGAGACAGAGTCCTTAACGGCCTGTATCACCATCTTGTCGGTGACATCATCAGCATCACCAAGATACATTCCCATCCCTACGTTTGATAGGTAGATGTCATCAAATTTGACGTAGTTAGAGATATGGCGAGCGTGTCTCTGTACAAATCTTTGTGTTCCCGCCATGGTGGCATACCCTCTCAACATTATACGATACAGATTATACACCATACATAAGCGTTTGAGGCATAATGTACAGTTTGAGATTGTCAATGATTTTGTATCGTATAGGGTAAATCAGGTTTGCTACACAGGTACACATCATTGGCATGTGTTAGTTGTAAGAGACTAGTAAAATTGCAAGTTGCATATGCAAGGATTGATCAAGGTGCACGTAAGGGTATTTGGGTATGCACTCGCACCAACTTTATGATATGTAATATTATGTAAGTAGAATGCCTGCGAATAACCACATAGTTAGTGTTATATGGGATTTAATTGCCCGGCAAAATGGTGAGCAGTGCAAAATTGCTAAGGATGGTAGAAGAGATAATAGCACTTGATACAAACATGCGTTTTGCTGCAATCATAGATTTGAAGGGAAACATACGTGAGGCCATCATGAAGGCTGGTAAAACCAGCCTAAAGACTCAGAGAGAGGAAGAGCATTTTTGCAAGCAGGTTGCGCAGCGTCGACAGATGAGAAAGGATTTCGATTCAAGTCTAGGCAAAGTACGATATGTACACGTTGAACGTGAAAAGGTATCCCAGATGGTAGTGTATACTCCCAAAAACACCATATACTTTACAATTGAGCCCGAACTAGCCGTAGAGGAAAAGATCAAACTAATAACAAAGATAAAGACAATGGTCAGTGCCTTATAGAACCAAGGTGCTTTATTCAATTAAGGCAAAAAATATGGCAATTTGTGTGTGGGCCAGAAAATACATAGACATGATACATCTATGATATTTGGCACCATTCAAGAATCTGCTAACTCAAAGATGGCTATGTATAATCGGTTGACTCTGACAGAATAATTTTAGCGAGTTTTTTATTTGTGTCGTCAGAAGCTAATCTGGCAAGGAGGACAAAGATTCATACTTTGAGCCCAAGAAAAACTACACCGGTAAGGGGATCAGCATCTGGAGTAGGATAGCCAGATTGTGAAAAAGAGCATCTAGGCTGATTATACAAAGTCTACAAAGCCCGTACCACGATAGAGGTTCTTGTGGTACGGCGGCAACAAACCAACGCTGTATAGGCCGCTATACAAGGCGCCAAGAAAAGGCACAAGTAATGTTTACTTATGTATATAATTCCCTAATGTATGGATAGACATGTGTAATGCCCATACGACTAGCCCAGATACATGAGTGGAACAAGGTACAAGACTTTTGTACCAATACATTTCAGTGGGGCGATTACATTGAAGATGTATGGGACTCGTGGGTAAAGTCAAAGAGTCTGCTAGTATACGAGGATAACGACACAATTTTAGGAATATGTAATGTTGTTACACATAACACAGAAGCTTGGATAGAGGGTCTACGTGTAGATGTAGCGGCGCGTCGTCGCCACATAGGTAAATCACTGCTACGCGCCGCCGAAGAGGCCGCCATACAGCAGGGCGCCACATACAGTAGGTCCGCCATCGAAAGTAGCAATATGCCATCACTGCAGATGTACCATATGGCGGGATACAAAATAGAGCAAAAGTGGTACATGTATAGATGCGATGCGCAACCACATGCTACATACGATATAATCAAACCTGTACCAAAACATATGCAACCGAACAGATACGTCAATTCGTGGATTTGGGTAAATACTAACAATATATCGCCAGATCATATATTACATATGCCAGATGGGCCTGTCTTTGTACTGTCCGACTCAGATAGGTTCCCGAACACACTCATGGTCACCATATACAACAATGCCAAACATGATATCAATGATACAATACACTACATATCCAACCTTGCATACAACAAAAACCAATCTGTACAGATATTCTCCACTGATATAATACGCCACAAAGCATTACATGACCACAACTCTACAATAACGGTAGTTCTAAAGCAGATTTCGTAAAAACGGTTTTACAATAGCTATTTAGATACATATATGTGTCCACCGAACAGGCCAAAGCCGCCGAATACATACAAAGAAAATCCGTCACAACCTGCATGAAGCGCAATGTACTGCAGATGAGTAAAGATACATCCACACGAGTGGCAGCAGACAGACTTCGAGAACACGAGCTGGACGAAATTCTTGTGGTCGAAGATGAAAAATGTATAGGCATAGTTACCGACAAAGACATTCTAAGCAAGGTCAGTGATGTCAATGTGGATGCCGAAAGTACCACACTCGAAGACATAATGGTCACGCCTGTGATATCCATACGCAAAAAGGAGAATCTGCACAAGGCATTAGAGATAATGAAAGATACACACCACAACAAGCTTCCAGTAACAGACAGGCGCGGGCGGGCACTAGGCATAATACACCGGCGCGAGATATTAGACAGGGTCCAGTGGGCGGCAAGTCAGGCCACGCCAAGATTGATGAGTCCACCCGCCAAGGCCATACTGGGAAATTTGGGATTTGTACTGCAGTTTGCTGGCGTTCTACTACTGTTACCAGCACTAGTATCAACATTCATGGGCGACACGGTTACTGCAACAGGAATATACCTAAGCTTGGTACTTCTCTTGGTGGTGGGGTTCTTTTTGAACTCGTACGGGGAGAAGGCCAGAATGAATATGCGTCAGGCCTCTGTAGTTGTACTGTCCAGTCTGTTTCTGCTATCACTGTTTGGAACCATACCGTATCTATATCTACCATCAGATATACAGCTAAACGGTACAGATGAGATAACCGTAGATACCTTTGCTAGTGCATTCTTCTCTAGCGCGGCCGGGTTTACCACCGGTGGCATATCCCTATACGACACACCCGAAGACCTACCTCAAAGTTTTACGTTTTATAGAAGTTATACTCAGATGATTGGCGGCATGAGTTTCATATATTTGGTCATTACCGCGTTTTATCCCAATAGCAAGCTAGCAAGCATGCGCAGCTTTATCACCGGCAAGGGCTTGCACATGCGAGAACTATTTGGAACTATCACAATAATATTCACACTGTATGTCACGGTTATCGCACTATTACTATACCTGATGGGCGATGACAACATAATAGACGACTTTTCATTGGCCATGAGTACATTGGCCACTGGTGGTTTTGTGCCGCACTCTGAGATTGTTCAAAACATGGAGTGGCCCAAACAGGTGGTGCTCATGAGCGCCATGCTTCTAGGAACACTTCCCTTTGCCTTACACTATGGGATGGTGAGCAAGAGGGGCAGATTGCCAGTCATTGGCCGGGAGGTATCAGTATACTTTGCAATGCTCGCTATTGCCATCATCATATTTGCATGGGTTGGCGGTACAGACATACTGAATAGCGCATTTTATGCCATATCTGCTAGTACGACTGCAGGCGTTCAACCATCCTCACTGGCAGATTTGGCCATACCAGGGCAGTACATACTGATAGTTCTTATGCTGATAGGTGGGTGCGGCTTCTCCACTGCCGGCGGCATCAAGATGTTTAGACTATTCTATTTGGTTAATGCGTTCAAGATGATACTCCCCAAGAGTCGCAGTAAAGTCAGCGCCGAGTCCCGACGGGACATACGGGCTGCCCTCATAGTGGTTTCAGCATTCCCGATTATAGCTTTTTTGTGCGGCGCATATCTTGTAGAGTTTGAGGGTGCCGACCCGGACTTGGCATTCTTTGATGCTGTGGGAATCATTACTACAGGCGGACTGTCCACAGGTGTAATAGACTTTGAGACATCTGCGCACACCAAAATTTTATTATCCATGTTGATGATATTTGGTCGTCTAGAGATAATAGCGCTGGTATATGTAATAGCGCCTCGTATAATAGGTAGGAATTAATCTAACTTACTACATCTAAATATGATGTATAGCGCACGACGGGGGCGCATGCTGGTCATAACCGGCATAATACTGATTGCCGTCCTGTTTGTATGGTATTATAGGTATCAGGATCCGGAATCCTTGACGCCTCAGGCCATATCTGCAATACACTGGCTGGCACAGATGTTCTATGTCTTACTGGTGGCATGCTTTGGTATGATATCTTGGGGTCTGTACATGTATCATCGTGCCAACATATCTGGCAATGGTCTATTATCTGTCATATCCACACATATAGACAATAAAAAGTCACAGACAGTATTTGTTATTGTTATAGTTACGTATGGTGTATTCTTTTCACTGGTATCTGGCACGCTGGTATATCAGCCTACAGTAAACTTTGTAGAACATTATGGTGTACAGATACCATCGATACTGGTATCGCCCTGTTGTGGCGATATGGGATACATGCCCACCATACTTGTGTATATAACCGAACATGTGGGTCTACAGATAATACCGCTAAATTTGGTACTACAGGCTACTGTCTCGTATTTGGTGGCGCTAAATGTAGCACTGGCCGTATCGGCATATACGGCATCCCGCAAGGCCAAAGGTGCCGGGATGGTGGGGGCCGTCACGGGTCTGTTTGTGGCATGCCCCACATGTGTGGGAACACTCTCATCTGTATTCATAGGAACTGCCAGTGGCATTGCGCTCTCTGCCACGCTGTCGTATCTACAGACAGCTTTTATTGCAATATCCATACCGGTACTGCTTATTACTCCGTTTGTACTGGTCCGTCAAATCAGGCGATGTCGAATCTGAGGCGTAGTGTTATTGCCAATGTCGTATCCTTCCTGTTTTAGGTATTTCATGGCTAGTTTGTACACTACAGCATCATGTTCGGATATGGCTAGCGCATCGTTCCATGATATGTGGCCATCTTTATCTATCTGTGATTTTATTTTGGGCAGTATAGAGCGGGCAATCTTGCGACAGTCATCAAATGTTCTGCCATCTTTGTAGGCGGTAACTCGTATATCACATTGCTCCATATGTGTAATCTTCTTTTGCATCATATATGAAGATTAGTAGTAAGGTTTTGGAAATTATCTCTAGAATGTATACTACATGACAAAATAAAGTCAATTGTACCATCTAAATTTGTGTTTGTGGTAAGAGGAATGTTTCGAGTATACATGTGGTAAATTCTGAATCGTAATTATCCTTGTAAGATGCATAATTAGTAGATGTGATGATACTGACACTATTTCATACATATGGGTCTGTATCTGTAAACTTTTTGTTGGTTGCACATAATAAAATTAGTATTTAGGTGTGGACTCTTTTGATAAATTTCAAGAATAATTGTGTTATATACCAATTGATGAGTGTAGTGCTCTTCATGCATTAAATGATCAGTTTAGACAAGTGCATGATATTTCACAGTTACATTCAGGTTACAACTACTGACATAGGATGCGCAGCATAAATATTAAAAAATTGAAAAAAATGGACTATTATTTAATCGTACAACCCGCGTTGAGTACGCTGTTATAGTCAAGCTGAATTATAAGCGAGCTTCCTGGGAATGTTCCGCTAATCTTTACATCATGACCACTGACTGTCAGAGGCAGAGTCTTGGGACTGTTATCATCTTCTGATAGTTCCCAGTCATCGCCAAACGTGTACATAACATCTGCGGTATCATCATTGTTTCCGTCTAGTATGGTCAAACCTAAAGTACCAAAGTTTGCTAGGTTGTCATCATCACCACTTGCTCCGATTATATCGGTTATCGTCAATGGGTTTCCACCACAGTCTAGGATGTCCTCGTACGTCTTTAGTATACCATCACCAGATATCGTTGCACCAAATGTCCTGCTGTAGGGTGTATCTGCACCTACGGCACTTGCTGCACCACCAATGCTGATTGAACACGTAGTATCACTATATGCATTCCAGTTTACCATTACTGTGTATAACTCGATCTCTTCCTCACCATCCTCCCGTGGGTCGTCCTTTATAGCATTTTTAATTAAGTAATCCGTAATAAGACCTGTATTGAGAGCAGTGCCAAACGGCGAATCAGTGGCATTGTTGTGGAGTTTACCAATGTTTCCAGTGACATTGCCAAACTCACCATCATATAGCCGGGTCTCAAACTGTAGACCCATACCAGCTGTAAGTTTTCTATTTTCAAATGTCTCAGGCCTGTCATACTCAACATAGTCAGTAACAAGACTGCCGGAACCAATCACAAAGTTGTTGTTGTATAACGTTCTGCCATCTACAGTTATGTAGTTTATTTGAGAGTATGTGCGTAGCTGATCAGCAGTAGGAGCATTACCGGTAGCATCATCGAATTGTCGAGACAGATACTGTACAGCACCATTAGCATTATCTGTACCCTCGGCTGCAGCAGTACGAATACTACGTTGTGAGGGAGTCATATCTGCAGTATCCAAGAATACATCACTACTACATGTGAATGTCATGTCTAATTCAT
>VYCS01000013.1 GCA_009843815.1 Cenarchaeum sp. SB0675_bin_21
GTACAATGACGATCTTTACCAATTTTTATTTTTGTATTTAAAATTACAAAATTCTGTGTCTGAAAAATACGATCAAAAATAATAATTATTCTAGTGTAAGGGAATACGCTCCAGTGAAACGATAAATTATCATATGGTGAATAAAAGATAAATTATAGTAAGTAGTATTAAACATAACACAATGATGGTGTGTATGTTTTAAATGAATGGCATTAGTGCTCAAGCGTGGGGATCGATGTGGTAGATCTGTGGGTAGAGATAGTGGGCCTTGCTGCACTCATAGGACTATCGTCTTTTTTTAGTGGCTTGGAGGTGGCATTAGTGGGAACAAGAGATGCCAAGGTGAACCAGCTACGACAGAAGAAGATACGTGGTGCCGAGTCATTGTACAAACTAAAGTCTAACCCGGGTTGGATGATGGCTAGCGTCAATCTGGGAAATAATTTGGCAAATGTAGGCTCATCGGCCTTGGCCACAAGTGTAGCGTTGCGTATCTTTGGAGATGATGGCCTAGCCATTGCAATTGGTATAATGACACTACTCATATTGATATTTGGTGAGATCACACCAAAGACGTACTGTAACGCCAATTCTACCAAAGTGGCGTTAAGATTTGCTGGTGTTTTGTTGGTGTTTAGTTATGCGTTTTGGCCTGTTGTAAAGATGTTTGAGTTCATAACTAGATTTATGGTTAGACTGACCGGAAGTAGTTACCGCGCACCACCAATCACTGAAGATGAGATACGGGGCATTGTTGAGCAGGGACTAAAGGATAAGGCTTTAGAGAAGGAAGAGACAGAATTGGTTCATGGCGCCCTACTCTTTGATGATATCACAGTACAAGGCATTATGACTCCTAGAACCAAACTATTCTCACTGTCTACCAGAACACTACTCATAGATGCACTGCCACAGATAAACCACTCAACACACTCTCGAGTTCCCATATATGATAAAAACCCAGACGATATAGTTGGATTTGTACACGTGAAGGATATCTTAGTCGCAGTGGAAGAGAACTACAAAGTCAAGACGCTAGGTGAGATTGCACGAAAACCCGTCTTTGTATCACAGGAGAAGAAGGTCAGCTCCTTACTCAAAGAGATGAAGACTCACAAAATACACATTGCAATTGTAATAGATGAGCATGGTGGTGTAGATGGAATAGTCACACTTGAGGACCTTATAGAGACCATAGTGGGCGATATAGAGGATGAGACCGACATGACTCAAGCTGAATCATACGAGATAATTGACAAACACACCATTGTGAGTAGCGGCGATATCCGAATATCCAAGATTAATGATATAATGAACACGTCCATTCCCGAAGATGCCAACCATGTAACACTGAACGGAATTCTTCATAAAAAATTAAATGATATACCCAAAGCAGGTGACAGTATCAAGGTGAATGATGTGACCATAAATGTAGAAAAGGTCACAAATAACAAGGCTGTAAGGCTACGTGTATCTAAACATCAAGCCGGCGCAAAATGACGCTCCAGAATATGTTTACGCTGTTCCATATGAAAGAGTGATTCGGTGTGACGTACAGCATCTTTGTATGGCCTCTGCAGCATCATTGCTTGTAGCAGCATGTGATTTTCGGGTATCACTATACCGGTCTGGTCATCCGAATATGCTATTTGGACTGTATCTCCTCTGGATGCAGACATCTCTGTGTGTATGTGTACCATGTTTGTATCGGTAAAATTATACTTCATTGTATTGGCAAAGTCTCTTATCTGTTTTGTATCGGCGGCGCCATGCAGTACAGCCACACCCTTCTCGGCAGCAAACAGTCTGTGAATATCATCTGTGGATGGTGCTTCGCCCTGAAAACGTATATCCATTATGTGTAAGTGCATCTGCCTGGTGGGCACCTTTACGGATCGTACATACAGAGGTATCTCGTCCCCTAGATATACACGGGCATCATCGGCATGATGTGGATTTGGTGTCAACTGTATTGTATCGGGGAACGACTTTGATGTCTGCTCAATGTCGGCCCAACGACGTATCAGTGTTATGTCTAGCCGTTTTATATCGTTGGTGTATCTCTCCCGGAGCGGTTCAATTATGCGTCCCAAACCCGTAACATTACAGCTACCCTGTATTGCATCACGGCGCCCCAATGCCTCATCATAATTTACCCGAGAGTTGAATATGAAACTTGATACTGATTCAGAGCCAAACGCTGATTCGCCCCCCTGATATATCACGCCCACATCATGTTTCTTGTAAACTTCTTTGTTGCGCAGACCTTGACCTCCCGGCGAGGCATCTATGACTATATCTGCCATATTCAGCGCAGACTGTATATCTCCTGCTGCCTTACCTTTGAATTTCGATATGCTGCCATGCGGTACATAGACATCCAACCCTGACGATACAGCTCTATCGACTCCCGCATCTGGTGAGTACTTTCCTACACCTACAACATCTATCTCTGGGTCATCCTGCAGAAAAGAGGCTATTCTACTTCCAATAGAGCCATATCCATTAACAAATACCCTCATTATATTCACTGCAAGGAATTGTACATTTAAGTGAAATGCCAAACTTTCATTGATCATACACCTCTTCAGAATAATCTGTAATCTCCCACTACTCCCATGAGTTGTGCGGTATATGGTTCTGTGTGGTGTGTGTCTCCCTGAATCTAACGATCATATCTGTAAATGGAGATTTCCTGCCTTGTACTGTCGACACCCAGAGTTGATACCGATATTACAAGTGACAATATCTACACATATTGCCTACAGCCCAAATCCTGATGAACCTTGCATCTGAAATGCTGTGCAGTATGCTGAATTTGGACTATTGTCGCATTCCCTATCTCGCCTACAGAAGTCACAATATATAGTGCCATTATCTGTTGTTATATCAAGTGGCCTCCGTCGTATAGTGGCTAGTATAGGGGACTGTGGATCCCCGGACAGGGGTTCGATTCCCCTCGGAGGCCTACACTATTAAAATAGACCATACTTTGAGGACTCCATCTCTTCTTTTATGGCCAACTTAAAACGTGGCACTTGGTTCTTTATACGTGATTCCAGCCAATTTAGGAATTTTTTGTCATCGCCTTTACCCTTTAATGTGTTAAATGATGGACCCATCTGATCTTTTAGTTTTAATATCAGAGATCTATCCACACTGGCCACAAAAAAGTGCCAACCCAGGGCAAACTGTGAATCGGTCACAACAAAACTGTCATAGTCATGGACCATCTCTTCAAGTAGTGTTAGCTGGTGTATCAGGGCACGGCTGACTTTGTCATAGTCTATGGCTGAGACGTTGATGTTTAGTCTGCCTTCCATAATGATATCGTATGACAGCACTAAAAGATAAATCTACGGGTTATAGTGCCCAAAATCTATACCAAAAAATCTACTCATAATTGTAGTGTATGTGCTCACCGATTCAGGTATGTTGTCTTCGCATGTTACACCCAGCGAATAAGCAGAGTACCATATTGTAAGAGCTTGTAGTATTGTCAAAAATCGATCATTTTGAGCATCTTCGGGTTGAAGTGCCTTTGTGTAACGCTCGGCGTACTCCCACGCAGTCCCATAACTGATACATGACACACCAAAGACGGCTTGTATTTGAGACTTTATGTCTGGTGCACTGCGCAGTGGAGTCACATTAAGTACAAATGGAAATTGAACTGAATTCGGAAGGCAGCCCGGGAGAGGACCCCATATGGTAATTATGCGAACATTATCATCTAACTTTGAAAATCGTTGGGGCATGACATGGGTTATACTTGGGTCGGCAAACCAAAACAAAATTACATCTGAAGATGGAATGTCACACCATCGTACATCTCCCACACGAACATCTGCATCATCACCCAGTGTGCGGCCAGCCTCCTGTACGCGAGATTCGTTGATATCCACACCGCATACATGAGCTCCGTACTGTTTGGCTATCTGTAATGCATAACCAGAACCACATCCCAGATGGCAGAAGGTCTCGCCAGACTTTAGTTTGGCAAAGTTCAGTAGACGATGTATAGTTTTGTCCGGGAGCGATACATCATCTCCACTCATTATGTTCTTTGGCAGTGTGGCTATGTACTGATCAACATTCACTCTCGAATGGCCTCCAGTTTGGAGACTGCTTGCCACAACTGGATTCTCACATATGATGGCAGATTGGGGTCTTGAGTTATGTCATCCAACTGACTTATGGCATTTGCAGCACGTACAGAAATGGAGTACTCTGTAGTGTTCAGTTCTGATAATAGATCAGTTAAGGACTTTTTTACTGTCTTGGGCGTGGATGGGTTCTTTGCTATTTGATCCAGAGTGTCTATTCCTTCTTGCATAGAGACGCGGTTCCTCTCGGACAACTCATAACACCTCCACGTATATGTTACCATCTTCTTCATGTATGGTATATGGTGTTAGATCACGTATTGGGGCTGGAAATTTTGCCAACTTGCCAGTGGTACAATCAAACTCGGCACCATGCCACCCACAAACCAGGTTATCTCCATCAATCTTACCTTCTGCCAAACTAGCTCCAGCATGAGTGCAGGTGTCATCGACTGCATAATATTTGCCATTAATATTGACTATGGCGATATCGCGACCATCAAGAGTCACCTGATTTATACTTCCTTCCGGGAAGTCTGATGCGGATCCTGCGAATATCTTTCCCATGGAATTATTCAAATAAGCATTCTTAATATTTATTTAGGTAATTTTTGCTGTGTCGCACAGAGATAAGCCTCCCAATTGCCTAATTTGGCACCAACAAGTATTTAGCTCCCTAATTAGAAATACCGTCTATGGATAAAGATGCGATCAACTAGGCATACGACCTATTGTGTAGTATCGCATCACAATGGTCCTGTTTGTCGTCATAACGATTGTGGGTATACTGTATATGCCACACCGTCTCAAGTAGTCGGTAAGCGGCGTTCACAGATACCCACCGCGGTCCTGTGGATGGGGCATAAGGCCCGGTATGTTGAGGGGTATTTACCTGTAGGACATACCCTGAATAGGTATAACATTTTTAACTATCTGATACCGTATGATACCATGTCGTACAAAGATAACAAGCATGTCATAAAGACACTACGATATAGGAGCGATAAACCATGATGTGGTTCAAAGTTCATACAAAACCTAAACTGCCGTGTGGCACAAGACATGAAAAACAAGAAGCAATTTCAGTGTTTTTTGACAAGTTAAAGAGGCGTTATGGTGAAAATTGGGAGGATCATATATCGAAATTCACGCCATACATTATGGAGTCCACCACACGCAAGTCAGTTATGTACTCACATAGTTGGTTAACGGGGGCCTCAACAATCACCATGATTGAACCGCCCATTGCAAAACGTGAAAAATTAACTCTCCAATATAGACAATCACCATTTGGACCAGAAGAATTTGGAACGTATAGATATATCACCGTACGTTGTACGCCAGAACTTGTTAGTTGGGCAATGGATTATATCGATTTCTCTATTGCTGACAATCCACATTATAATGGATTAGTAGATTGTTTGGACTTAAATTTGCGGGACAATGGATGGATGGATATTGCTGAGTATTTGCGGGACAATGGCAAGATTATCGCCGAATATACGGCGAAAAGAAAGAGAGACAAGAAGGGCAAATATTGGTCAATGGGAGGGTACAGGTTTTATGCCCACACCCCAGATCAGGAAAACGTTTGGGATTGGGGGGTCAAACCGGCGATGCGCTAATGACATGGTTTACAGTTGTTACAGAAGGCGGCATGAACTCCGCCGCCCAAAAGGCTAGTAAAGATATGTTCGATTAAGTTTTGAACTCCTCATGAGGCGGCGTTTTGGCCCAGCAACATCATAGTGGTGAGACAGCCAACAGATGCATGGCAGTTCAGTGAACTTGAATATGTAATTCCCAAAAAAAATATGATACAAAAACTGTATGATCATTTATGCGCAAAGACGGCTTGTTTTGCAGACTCTTTGCGCGCATAGCCGAATCGAACAAACTGTATCATGGTATAGTCGGGTATGGTGGTAAAATGCGGTTCAACCATGCAAGAGAAGACTTTCAGACTGTCCACATCAAACTCTTCACCCGTAAATGGTGGCCGCGGTACGATAAGTTGTATTGGTGTGGCACCAGAGACAGGAACCCAATGTATGCGAGGCACATCACTATGTGATGTATCTGACTGCATGGTTATTGTGCGATTTGTTGCATCTATACGAGCTACACCTAAACCCATCAACAAGACCGTACTGTTGTCGGCCACATCCAAGGCATTCAACATTATGCCATCAGCTGGATTCAACTCTCTGTTGTTATGCTTTGAACCGGGCAGATCCGGCAGGTGTACTGTCTCTGCTGTATTGGTGATAGAAAATGTCATATAATCTTGAACCATGTGTAGCCGAATAGACTCTGCATCTATTATGCTACGATTGTAGGACTCTAATGTTTCAAACGGTGCCACCGTATCAGACTTTGTAAATCCCAAAGATAGTATGAATTTGCGTATGGCTTCGGGTCTAATTCCTCGCCGCCTAAGACCGGCCAGTGTGGGCAGGCGGGGATCATCATAACTAGATATTTGGCCTCTCTCCAAGAGTGGCTTTATCAGTCTCTTGGAGACTGGCATGTCTTTTAGCGCCAGCCTAGAGAATACAGTCATGTGAGACCTGCGCAGCCCCAATGAATCCTGTATCGAGTTGTATAGCGTATTGCGCATCTCATACTCCTTGGAACGTAATGCATGTGTAACGCCATCAATACTGTCTTCGACAGATATGGCCAAATCATAACTGGGCCACGTTCTATACTTGGTACCTAGTAGCGGGTGTTTATCATGTATGATGCGAAAGAGTACGGGATCTCGCATGGTGGTGTTATCCGAAGTCATATCTCCACGATATCTGAGGACCGCCCTGCCAGGCTTGTATTTGGTCTGCATCTTACACCAACGGATATAGTTCTCTTCGGGTGTTATACGACTACACGGGCACGATATTTTGTTTCGACGGTTTTCAGAAGCCTTTTCACGACTACATTCACAGACATATGCCATACCCTTATGGATTAGTTCGGCAGCTTTGTTGTGTAGTAGTTCGATATCATCTGAGGTGTTCTTTACACTGGAGAATGAGACTCCCAGCCATTCAAGACCCACCTTTATGGCGGCGTAAAACTCCAACCGTTCCGCGGTAGGATTGGTGTCATCCATGCGCAGTATCAATTTACCACCATACATCTTTGCATACTCATCATTTATGATGGCTGCCTTGGCGTGTCCTATGTGGGGATAGCCATTGGGTTCTGGCGGGAAACGTAATGTTACATTACCATGTGTGGCACCTGGCAGTGGAGGCAATGATAATTTTTTGGTGTGTGTTTTACGAGCAGGTTTAAACTCCGTTAATTGAGATGAGTCCATACTGTTTACCTCCTGTACTATATGCTGTACTGTATCCATTATTTCCGCAGCACTGCGTCGCAAATCTGGACGGGCCCCCATCAATTTAGCCAAGACTATCTTTGCTGTGGTAGAACCATGTGTTGCAGCACTACTTAGTGCTATTCTACGAATATCGTCTTCTGCACCATCCAATTAAAGACGCCTCTTTACTACAAAATCCAATAGTGATAACAGATTGTTATGGTGTTCACCCTGATATGTTTTCAGGGCGCGACGGGCAGCATCTGCATATGAGGCAGCCCGACTCCGGACAGCATCCTCTATGCCTAAGCGCTGAATTATGGTGACGACGTTACGAGTCTGCTCTGCAGTGGACTGTTTGTTTCCAAAGACGCGCATTATGATGTCGCGATCTTTAGATCCTGCTAACTCTAATGCCATCAGTATGGGAAGTGACTTTTTACCTTCACGTATGTCGTTTCCCACCGGTTTTTTTGTAATGGATGAATCGCCCGCCACTCCGATTAAATCATCTGTTATTTGAAACGCTATACCCAAGTTTTGACCAAAGACTGCAGCATTCTCCACATCTGTCGATGTTGCATTGGCGCATATGGCCCCCATGGCGCACGATGCCTCAAAGAGTGCAGATGTTTTTTTACGAATCATGAGTAGATAATCAGAAGGAGGTGGTATTTTGTCACTTGCACTCATGGATATGTCGAGCCACTGACCCTCACAGATGTCGACACATGCATCAGATATCTGACTGACTAGACTGGCGCATACTGTAGCAGGTAATTCGGCGTTGGCGAGTGTCTGGTATGCTTTAGAGAAGAGTGTGTCGCCAGCAAGTATGGCTAGTGATGAGCCGTATTTTTTATGTGTGGTATCCACGCCATGACGAGTATCATCATTGTCCATTATGTCATCATGAACCAGCGAAAAATTGTGTATCATCTCAACAGTGCCTGCCACAACAACTGCCTGCGCAGCGTTACCTCCCATCATTTGACATGTCTCCATCAACATGTATGGGCGAAGCCTCTTTCCACCATGCATTATAAGATGTGATGCAGCATCGTACAGAGTTGTGGGCGTGCCGGTGAGAGACTGGCGCAGATACTCAGTTATGGCATTGGCCACATCATCTGACGGCCTCATAGTAACAACCTCCACTGCTCATCTGACATATGATGTCCAGTCATATGCATCATCTTGGAGGCGACTTTGGGACTCTGCCACGCAGATATGTTGTAGTGTTCAGGTATGGTGTGACGCGGAAGTAGCGCCAATGCCAAAAGCATCCAGGGACAATACTCTTGAGGTTTGGTAGAGTCGATTTGGGATGGTACTACAAACTCTGTTTTAGTGATTTCAGAAGGATTGGGATTGGGCGTGTCATGTATTGTGCCTATCAAAGTACCACATACCTCATTTTCAGAACCTCTATCGTCGTCGGACACATGATACTCGAATCTGAATAAATACTCCAAAGTGCAATGTATCCCCAACTCTTCAGGTATACGGCGCTGGGCAGATGACACAAAGGTATCTCCGGGGTATGGGTGACTCGCTACTGTACCATCCCACTTGTTGGGCCATAGCATCTTTGTGGGGGAGCGCTGTGTGAGAAGCAATCTACCTTTGTCATCAAACAATAACGCCGTAAACGCCCTGTGCAGATGACCATCTCCAGTATGACATGACACCTTCTCTGCAAAACCCTGAGGCGTATCGTTACTATCTACCAGTATAAGATCACTCACTACATGATCACTTCCAACCTAACATGCTGTGCATTCCATGTATGTGACTCCACTAGTTTTATCGACTTTGCCCCAGACATAAAATGGATATAAAGCTGCCATCTATAAAGTATTTACGTGGACGGATTTTTCGCCCAAAGTTGAATGGTATCTGTGAGGTATCAGATACGATACAACAGTGTCTTGTATCGTATAATGCGGGAAGAACAGTAGGCGATGACATGCCCCAACAATAAATATTTGAGTATGGCGGTATTGTACCCTCATCACACATCAGTGTGATGTATGCCAAAATATATCCGCCAATACAAGGATTGCACCTATTGCTGTATAGTTGGCTTAGACTAAAGTGTCAACACTCTGAGGTGAATAAACGTCGTAAATCATAAGGTCTAGAAAGTCCGTAATGTGTCGTATTGCACCGCTCTGGAGGACTGACAGACTATCTCTAGGGGGTGATGTAGTATCATCCAACTTTGTGTAGTGCGCCTGTGGTCGCTCCTGTCTTGGTTATTTGAGCTACAAAAGAGTTGTATCCTGCATCTGTTAGTGCATTTAGTGTACTGTGAGCGTTAGTCTCATCCGATATGGCTACTATACACCCTCCCCCACCTGCACCAGTTATCTTTGAGCCGTATGAGTGGCGGTCTGCTATCTGTATCATCTGTCGTAAAGCGTTGTTTGAGATACCTATTCGCTCCAAGAGTAGTTGATTACTGCGCGCCAGATGGCCCAATTTTGGTATGTCGTTTATGCTATCTGTAACCATCTGAACCAGACTGTCGGCTTTTTTAGAGAGTGCAGAGAACTCTTTGGGGTGTTTTTGGGCTATATGGCGAACACGCTCTACCATCTCACCGGTATTGTGATTTATGCCCGAATCTGCTACTATGAGTTTTAGATCTTTGGGTATGGGAATACGAAGTTGCTTGGGTGGAGTATCCTTTACATACTCTACTATACCGCCATGGGTGCAAACTGCACAATCGGCACCAGATGAGTTTGGCTGTATGGTTCTTTCTGCGTTTATCGACACGTCTAATATGCTACGCTTTATATCTGATAGGGATAGTGCGGCGCCCGCCGTTGCCACACAACAGGCAGATGATGAACCTAATCCAGCACCAGATGGGAGATCCGAATGTATGTTTATTGCTACATTGGTTATGCCCAATGACTGTGCTATATAGTAAAATGGTCTAGTACGCTTGTCCACAATCCTGTATGGTATATTTGGATGCAATTTGGTCGAGAGCATATTGGATTTTATAGATATCGTGTTGCGTCCCTGCCTTTGTGCAGTCACCCTTACCCTCTTGTCTATGGCGCATAGTATGGCCTTGGAACCATGTACTACAAAATGCTCTCCAAACAGAATTATCTTACCGGGTGCTGAACATACTTGTCTTGCCATTATAAGGAATATGTCAGTACGGGTTTATATCACATGGTTTTTCCATACATCGACTAATCCACAGGTCCCCTACACCACCCATAGCGTGTATGACCAAGACATCGAATCATCAGATGCTCTAGTACCAAATCCAGGCATGATGTGTAGTGATATCTATATTCAATAACTCTATTTTGTCAGTATGTATCTGTGGACACACTAACCTTTGCGTTGATATCCATCTTTTGATGTAACTGCATGTCATACTCTACCGTAATGCCTGTCAATTAGATTTCTGCGCCATCATCTTTGACAACTCAGATATTGCATCTAGCAGCTTTGCTCGAAGCTCTGCATCCGTAGTCGAGCCTAACTGTCTTGTCAGCTCAAGCATCTGCTGTTCTATACTTTTGATGCCCTCCTGTGTGACCTTGTCTTTACTGTCTGGTTCGGCTCCGCATGATATGCATAAAGCTTGACCTGATTGCAAGACCCGTACACCCGAACAATACGGGCATGGTTCTGCAAGTAATGTGGCGCCATGCAGTAGCATATCAGCAGCTCTCTTGAGACTATCCTGACTCATAATGTTTTAGACTTGCCATCTACGTTAATCTAAATGTTCTACTAGCGAAGCGTATCATATGCG
Source organism: Cenarchaeum sp. SB0675_bin_21 (assembly GCA_009843815.1). Lineage (GTDB taxonomy): Archaea > Thermoproteota > Nitrososphaeria > Nitrososphaerales > Nitrosopumilaceae > VYCS01. Next base: position 11,222 of record VYCS01000013.1, read on the forward strand.
TTTTGTATGTCTGTAAATACCACAGATATGCTGTCTTTGTACGGAACAACCTTGATCAAAGGTTCCTCTCTTCGACCACGCTGTATCTTTATGGTTGTAGAGTCCTCACCCGGACAGATATCTGCAAACCATCGCATAGTCATCCCTTTTCCATATACGATCCTGTGAGCTCGTACACTCTCCACTACCGAGTTTCCCAAAGATAAGCAGAATCGTCGTGCCTCATCAATGTGGGCCTGTGCTTCCAAGTTATGTCTATCTCGAAATATCTCAAACGAGTTCATATGATGTGAGTTAAAATTACACTATACATATGAGTTTGTACATGATATGTGCTAACTAAACTACATTAGACTAAACTACGTAGACTAACTGGAAACAAAATGTGAAGTCATGGTTAATAAATACGATAATTAGACCACTATTCAATGAGGCTACTGGAGTTTCAAGCAAAGGAGTTGTTTGCAGAGTATGGCATACGTGTACCCTCAGGCCATGCGTCCACCGACATATCTACAGCAAGGCAGGATGCAAAATCTCTTGGTTATCCATTTATCATAAAATTTCAGGCTCCAGTGGGAGGACGAGGAAAGGCGGGTGGAATACAACTGTGCTCTACCACAGATGAGTTTGAAATAAAGTATCCACAGATATTAGACATGACTATAAAAGGTGAACGTGCTCGCGCAATACTGCTGGAGAAGGCAGCAAATATTAAAAAAGAACTATATCTGTCTCTGTTTCTGAACCGCTCAAAGCGATGCTATACTGTAATTGCATCTGCAGAGGGCGGTGTGGAGATAGAGTCTGTAAAGGATCAAATCATACGTGAAGTAGGTATGGGTGACATTACAGATGATGTTGCCAGCGAGATAGCCAAAGATATGGGGTTGGAAGGTGATGTGATCAGTCAATTTGTCGATACGTTGTCCCGACTCTCACAGTTGGCGGTAGAGAAAGAGGTGGAGTTAGCCGAGATAAATCCATTGGCTATACTTGATGATGGGAGTCTGGTAGCCTTGGATGGAAAGATGATAACTGATGATAATTCTAACTTTAGACATCCGGAACTACAAAAATACCGCGAAGAGTCCGAAGTTGAGGAGCGAGCTGAAAAGAGTGGATTCTCACTGGTGATAATGGATGGCGATATAGCCGTAATCGGAAATGGCGCCGGCCTTGTCATGTCTACATTGGACATGCTTTCAGATAGCGGAGGGAAAGCTGCATGTTTTCTAGACGTGGGTGGGGGTGCCACCACAGAGTCCGTATATGAGGCACTTACATTGATCAGCAAAATAGATGGCATAACGGGAATATTGGTTAACCTGTATGGTGGAATCGTAAAGACTACCACTGTGGCATCGGCGTTCCTTTTGGCATATGAGAACAAGCTGATAGACCTACCCGTATTTGCCCGACTGAAGGGCGCAGAGTCTGACAAGGCCCAAGTAATGCTTGCTGACTCCAAAACCCAGCTATTTGACAGTGTGGAGGATGCCATACAAACCGCTGTAACGGAGGCAAAGTCCCGATGAACATATTTGACATACTAAAGGGTACTGAAGGTGACTCAGATTATTGTAAAAAAGGAGTAATAGTGCAGGGTATTACAGGTGCATATGGTTCACTGCACACTAAAAATATGATGTCATATGGCACCAACATAGTGGCCGGAGTAACTCCTAGTAAGGGAGGTCAGATATTTGAAGGCATACCAATACATAACACTGTACAGGAGGCTGTTGATGCAACCGGAGCCAATATATCGATAGTGTTTGTACCTGCGAAATTCTTTAAAAACGCAGCAATTGAAGCTCTAAACGCTGGCATAAAATTACTGGTAGCAATACCTGAACATGTTCCTGTCCGTGATACCATGGAGGTTATACGGCTAGCCAAAGAGAAAGGGGTAACTGTTATTGGCCCCAACACACCTGGCGTAATGATACCTGAAATTATAAAGATAGGAATAATGCCTCACATGCCGTTTAAGTCGGGAAACGTAGCTGTAATATCAAAGAGTGGTACACTGCTATACGAAATATCTGATGCCCTTAGTGCTGCAAACTTTGGACAGTGTATAACTATAGGAATAGGGGGAGACCCGATAAATGGAACTAGGTTAGTGGATGCATTTGATATGGTAAAAGATCTACCAAGTCTAGAGGGATTGGTGATAGTGGGAGAGATAGGAGGAGACTCCGAAGAACTGCTTGCGCAGCGTATAATGGAACTGAACTTTACAAAGCCTACTGTCGCATATATTGCTGGAAGGGCTGCGCCCAAAGGAAAACGGATGGGTCACGCTGGAGCGATAGTCATGGGAACTTATGGCTCAGCAGAGTCCAAGGTAAACATGTTCAACAAGGCAAACGTACCAGTGGCTAAACGTCCCACGGAAGTACCAGTCTTGCTAGCTGGTAAGATGAAAGAATTCGTTTAAAATATTAGTAGGTATAATATCACTACAAGTATAATGCCAGTTACTGACCCTGAAAAGAAACGTATAGCCACTCAGGCCTTACTAAATATGCGTATATGTTTCAGATGTGGCTGCCGTAATGACATGTTGGCAACGCGCTGTCGCAAGTGCCGAAACCCACACCTACGTTTAAAGAATCGTAATCTAGGCGCCAAGAAGTAATCAATTTAGAAAGAAATAAGTTCATTATACTTTGAACTATATGTGGACCGGTCGTCTAGCCTGGTTTGGATGACGCACTCACACTGCGTAAGGAGAGATCCCGCAAAGGTCGTGGGTTCGAATCCCATCCGGTCCATTATTTTAGAGTACTTAATATAGGTTCCATGCATATTATATACATGAAGCTACAGAGAGACGACATGGTACGGGCTGGAGATGATACGCCGCTTGAGCTGTTCTCGCAGGGCATACGTTCTGAATGGACGCGCGACAAGTATACACGAACGCTCCGACAGGTCACATGCGAATTCTTTGAGGAGTGGCTTACGGGGACCTTTGAGGAGCGTGTCGTACAGCTGGTGCGATGCGGCCGGGACAAGCCTGACTGGACGCGTGATCTATTGATTAGTCTGTCTAGAAAACTGCGGGAGCGCACTGAACTTGACGTAAATGATAAAGATTATCTGAATCCCGCATCCTTTGCCAACTACTTCAAGCCCATAAAGAAACTATTCGATATGAATGACATACACATATCATGGAAGCGGATATACGCCACATATCCTGAACTGGACAACATGCCCGAGTCGATGGGCTGGAGCCGGGACGAGATATCCAGGATGCTTTTGCATGCCGGCAACACGCAGGATCGCGCCATCGTACTGGTATTGGCCAGCTCGGGGATGCGCGCAGGCGCCCTGCATCCGCTTAATTGGGGAGACATAGAGCCCGTGTACAGTACGGATGGAAAACTAACAATGGACCCCGGGGAGGGGAACCTGGCCTGCGCAGCGATACATGTGTACAGGGGCTCATCGGAGAGCTATATGGCATTCATAACACCCGAGGCATTTGGTGCACTGCAAGAGTACGGACGCACCTGGACTGAAAACATGGGCAGGCAGGCTAATCCCAAGGACCCCGTATTCACCATAATGAGAGGCATGCCGGCCAGGGCATCCTACCAGTCAATACGCAAACGTGTTATACGGATGGCAAAGGGCGCCGGCCTACAACAGGAGAAACAGGGCAAGAGGCATCGCGTACCGCTGATGAACGGCTTTCGACGTTTCTTCAACAAGACATGCAAGGGTGCCATATCTGATGACTCCTCGATATCATCACTCATCAAAAAAGAGTACATGATGGGGCACAGGGGACTTACGGCACTGGATGAGAACTACTTCAAGACTGATATACTGGAGCTGGCTGCCGAATATATAACGGCCGTTCCTGGCTTGACTATAGACAACTCGGACAGGCTGCGACAGTCCAACAGTGCAATGTCATCCAACATACAGAAGCTTGAAAGCGAAAAAGATGAGAAACTGGAGCGTCTTACGCGCGAGGTTGGTGATATGAGGCGTGAGAGAGATAGTATGAGACAAGAGATATTCGAGCTAAAGAAACAGAGGGAGTCGCCGGCTATGGATTTACTGGATGCGCTAAAGAAGCACTCTGGTACGGATGAAATATCTGAGGATGTGTTGGGACCATTGAAGAGCATGATGCATCAACTTACTGCGATGCATAAGAATGATCTAGAGGAGATGCGGCGCGAGTATGGTGCAGAGATAGACCGGCTGAGGCGTGCCGCAGACGATTGACATGCATGCTACCAATATGGTTCTTGCCCACGTCATGATATGACTGCATTTGTTGTAATTAGACTCTGGGACGGCAGGTGTTTGTTCATATATCGATGCAGGCTTCACAATATGGATTTGATGATTTAATGCGGTGTCATGGTGTTTGCTGTGCATTTTTTCATGGCATGACACCATGGTGACTTGATGATAGAAAAAAAAGAAGGAAGTAATTAATGCTGTCTAGGTAGGCTTATGCGCAGTACGCCGACGGATGCAATAGCCGCGATGGTAACGACAATTTTGAATATGTCAATTACATACACTGCAGATTCTTTCACTTTGTTGTTTACCATTCGGATTTCGTCGACTATGCGGTTACCACCAGCATTGCCGTTATTGCTGTCGACATTAGAGGCATCATGATGGTCAATCATTGCTTGGAGGCGGTCATATTCGGCGGGGTCTGCGGTAGTTGAGCTGGGGCCGTATGAGTCACGGACCGATTCGAGTTGTGCGCGAGTCCAGCCGTCCGGGTGGGTGGCATGGACAGTTGTATCCGTTGAAGTGGTTGATGTCTTGTCGTCCAAGTCAATGCCAAGTAGTGGTCCGGCAAGCCATAATATGGCTGCCAGTATAATCAGGACGTAGATTACATTCTTGGTTTTGTCAACTGTGTCGTCTCTATCACCGATTTTATCCGCACTGCCGGTAATTCTTTTTATCATTGTATGTATGTATACTAGGTAACGTTATTGGGTTACACAGACATCCTTGTATTACCATAAACAGTCTAATCAGACGGGCGGGTCGGTATATTGTGTTACCTTTGGTTATAATAATGAGGTTGTAATAGACTTTATATGATTACAAATTGTATAACTTACATGGATGTCAGCGAAGAGATGATAAGAAAGATGGGATACGAGGGTGTAGCAGACAAGGTAGGAACGGTGCGGCTTTGGGATGCATGTGGAAATAGTTTTCGGGCGGAAATATTGGACCAGCTCGGAGTGAAGCGTATCGCAGACGAGATAGGCATGGCGCGATTATGGGACGAATGTGGTACACGTTTTCGGGCGGAGATACTAAAGGAGTTCGGCCGCGCTGAGCTCAAGAATAAAGGAATAGATGCCAGCGGGTATTAGTTACAATACCCTACTCTTACCCATGGCAGCCAGAACAGCAACGAATGACCCATGGTAGACAAAAACATACCTGTATTCGTTAAACGTAAACAAAAACAGGAGTGTATTCGTTAAACGAAAACAAAAGCACGCCTGTATTCGTTAAACCCGTTTTACTATTACAAAGAAAACAACACAAAACTATCAAAAATACAGCTGACCCCGGCACCACTAGCGACAAAAACTCCAATGTAATCTTTAACCAAATACCCCATATGTGAAACTATTCAACAAACAGAACCAGTCTATTACAACATCAAAATCTACACTACACGTATCAGCAATGCTGCGCACAACAACGCACTAAACAGATGTGATGGTACAACTAACCAATGCCTTTCATATCTGTGATGACATACACTATATCATATGGTCGGTAGGAGTAACATATCTTTTGCATCATACACCAAAGGAGCATACAGTATTCATCATACGTAACTGGAAATTTGAATGAATGTCCAGCGGCAGGCATGGTGGCACGCCCAGGCAGCTGTAATACATGTCTCCGCACCTTTGGGCCGTATACGGCCGCAGGTATACTGCGTTGCTGCATACGTGCAGTGTATCCTTGGCCGGTGCGGCAGGGCGCAACCGACAGTGTAGTGCAGGCTTCCTCGCTCAAAGCCACTGCCGCGCGGTGTCCCGTCAAGAACCCACATGATATTGTTGGTGCTATTGCGGCAGGAGATTAGATACATCCACGCTGGATGACAAGAAGTTGCTCATAGGCTCTGTGCTCGCGTATGGCATACTGTATCATTACCGTACGGCACAGCGGGAAGATACCTGTTCTGTATACAGTTGTCTGATCTAGGAGACGTACAGGCGCGGGTGTCCCGGCAAGTCCAAGGACAGGCTACAGGCCGCCGTGCTGGAATAGCGCGGTAGGATACTCAAAGATATCGCCCGCACCATATGGCGGGGGATCAGCACCGTCCACCGGTGGCTATACGGGATGGAGCGCGAAGGTTTAGTGTGCAGGCATAATACCAAGAGCCAGGCCACCTCGGAGAACGCAGTAGCCGTCCTCCGGCAGGCCATCGGCAGGCCATCGGCATGTTCGGCGTGCCGGCGACCATCCTGTCCGACAACGGATCATGCTTCGTCGGCAGGAGCGGCCGCAAGAAGCCGACATGTACCTGAACTCCGACCCTACTCGAGGACGAGCTGCTGGACCTCAACATGGAGCTGATCAACTCCAGGCCTAACCACCCGCAGACCAACGGGAAGCTCGAACGGTTCCGCAGGAGCCTCAAGGATATATGACACTATGACAGCCTGGACGACCATACACAGTACTACAATACGGACCGGCTGCACTTCTCGCTTGACATAAGCAATTACGAAACGCCGCTGATGGCGTTCCGCAACAGGAAGGCGACCGACAAGATAAAGCATCAAAACACCAAGTGGATAAAATAGGACATCACTTGCTGACGACCAAAACGGCAGGCGACATGATTTCCGGACAATAGGGCGCCGTTTTTTTTAACACAATGCTAATATAATTGTCTATAAATGATGCTGTAATGCAGGCATGTGAACTTGTACCCGATATCACGGGGGGGGGGGCAGCAAATATGCGTCCCCTGGATTTTCGGAGTTTGGTTATCAGGCAAGGGGAACGGGTATGCGGAATGAATGGCTCTGAAAATGACT
>VYCS01000012.1 GCA_009843815.1 Cenarchaeum sp. SB0675_bin_21
GGCCATCCTGGAGCAGTGCTGGGGGCTGTTGGCATTACTGTTGGCGTACAAGTTGACTGGCGAAATAATTTGGGTTGCGGCAGCATATACAAGCCAACGGTGCTACTCGTGTGGTTATACACATAAGGATAACCGGGATGGTAGACGGTTCTTGTGTAAGGAGTGTGGTTACACGTATCATGCCGACTGTAATGCGGGCTCAAACATAGAGGATGTGGGGCTGAAGAAACTCGGTCCGGGGGCTAGGCATGGTCAACTAAACTTACGAAACTTGCCGGACCATACCGGCAGCACCCATTGTACAAGGGGCGTCTGGACGTGGAGGGTTCTTGCGTTAGCTCCCCTGAGAAGCGTCAAGCACAGACCGGGGAACGAGATGCTCTATACACCGTCGTCCTCTGGTGTGACGTGTAATGTATTGTGGATGCGGGAGCCCCCATGCTTGCAGTAGGAACCAGGTCTCCTCAAAGGTGACATGTCAACTATACACTATTGGCAGCTATCATAAATACGGTATACTCATACGCTTGAGACGGTACATCTCAAGAGCTCTTTTCCATACCCAACAGGGCGCCTAGAGTAAGCTGTTTACTCTCTCTTCGTTTAGTGAAACATCGTTGATAGTACTGGCACCCTTCACAATCACTTGATGGCTCCACAATGGGGACCTTCTCTTCTTTTAGTAGGTCGCCTAGAACCCTTACCCGCCGTACTGTCTCCTCAAACATCTTTTTGTTGCGGGTCAGTGAGAAGGAGGACTCTCGTCTGTCCCCGGTTATGTAGACTATGATTCCATCCTCCTTGTCATACATCCACATGCAACTGTTCAGATACAGAAGGTCTCCGGCCCGAGGATTCTTGAGCTCGTCTGTGGCGGGTCGAAATAGTATTATGGCATCATCTGCCATCATATCGGCGCTACCCTTTAGTGTCACCTCGTCAATGCTATATGACACCCGCTCCGAACCATACCCTAACTTTCTTAGCAGACCGGATATCAACTCACTAAAACCACTCTGTTCTTCTTCTATGGGATCCTTCCTGTTGTAGTATGACCTGCGCAGGCAGCCGACTACCTCCTCTAAATGTATGGTGTTGTTGTCTGTAGAGTCTATGTTTACCTCCAACTCCCGACCCAACGACTCTATGGAATTTTTTATCAGACTACGATAGTCACGATCTCCCATCATAATATTATGATACATAAAACAACTCTTATAATTGATGGGTTCTCCCCGTAGGTCTTAGACACTACAGAGATTGTGGTATCAGAGGGGCGCAGCCCAAACTTACAGAGAAAAAAAATCCCAAAGGAACCTATTATTAATGACCCAAAGACATTAGAAAAATTGGACGATATACGCGTCACATATTCAGGACTACTAGGACTTGCCGTCTCCATGGGAGGTATGTTTGCAGGGCTAGGCTTTACCATCATTGTCACTAGGCAGCTGTCTCCTGAGGAGTTTGGTGTGTGGACCATTATAAGCAGCATGATCGCTTACTCTGTTATAGCCGAGACCGTAGTCTCCTACTGGACTACTCGCCAGGTCGCCCGGGGGACGCCGGTGGCAAAGACGTCTGTGGTCTCTTCCTCACTCTTTGCTGGTGGTTCTATTCCTGTATATCTACTGTCCATACACCTCTTTGCCACCAATATAGAGCCGGTCTTCTTTGACTCGATGCTTTTGGGGGCGATACTAATACCTGTAATGTTCATCCATTACACACTATCTGCCATAAACTTTGGACATAAACCACACGCCCTCAGCATTGGTACGGCTATCTATCAGGCCCTCAAGATACCCGCCGGATTTGTATTAGTATTCTCGCTTGGACTGGGAATAGAAGGTGCCATCTTGACACTATTTGCGGCACAGACTGTCAACCTTGTAATACAACTGCGTTACGCACTACCATACCTGAGAGTCTCATTAAACGTCTCGTATATGCGAGGATGGATTCGTCAGTCATGGCTGCCCCTCTACACCAACATACCTAGTGTACTGAGGGTTTTGGATATAATTTTGTACACTATGATTACAGGTTCGGTAATTGGAGCCGCCTACTTTGCCGCAGCATCTGTGATATCTAGAGTAGTGGCTCGCGCAGGTATAGCCTCACAGGCAATCTACCCCAAACTACTTGCTAAGGGGTCTCAAGACCACCTTACTGAGAATATGGCCCTCATGATGTACTTTGCCATCCCTCTTCTAACACTAACCACACTATTCTCTTATCATATAATGTTCCTTCTTAACGCCGAATATGCTATAGCATGGGTGGCCGGAGTCCTCCTATCGGTAGCTGCATTCCTACAAACCATAAATAACTTCATCCGGCAGGTGTTAGCGGGTATTGATGATGTTGATGTTGTAGAGAACCCTTCTCTCTCCGCCTTACTAAAAAGCAAACTCTTTCATCTGGGTACCCTGGAGAATTTCTACTATGCAGTGTATCTTGCAATTCTAGTGGTGTTCTTGTACATGTTCATGGGGCAGTCAGATATGCAACTAGTTTTGGTATGGTCATCAATACTACTATCTGTCACAGTTCCGTATCTACTATATCATGTAATATTAATTCGAAGACACGCACCCTTCCGAGTACCTTACCGAAGAATCCTATGTTATATGGGTGGCGTAGCAGGCATGGTGGTGGCATTTCTAGTCACAAATGATACCATAATAGTCTTTGATGAGAGCATATACGTCTACTTACCCAGACTACTCATCGAGGTGGCTATCTGCGGCGCAGTATATCTTGGTATTACTTTTGCAATAGACCATAAAACCCGGAGGCTAATCAAACTAATCCTCTTGGAGCTGACATCTCGCACGAAACAATAATAGAGTTTATGCGTATTATAAAACCCGGCTACATTGGGTGGTCCTAGGATGAGTCAGCCAACAACAAATGTAATAGGGCGGCCCGTATGTCTTTGCCGTACCGGGCCTGCTCAAAGTATCTGGCATGTGAGGTGCCATCCACATCAGGAGATATCTCATCAAGTCGAGGTAGCGGATGCATTATTATGGCATCCTTCTTCATTCGACCGACTATATCCAACCCCACAACGTAGCTGCCCCGCATCTTTTCATACTCTTCTTGATCTGTGAACCGTTCCCGCTGTATACGGGTAACATACAAGACATCCAACTCATCTATACACTCTTCAATATCGGTTATCTCTGTAAATGATATGCTTTTTCCTAGCTCAAATATGGATTCGGGTCGGATTTTAAGTGACTCTGGTGATATAAGGTATACCTTTACATCATAATGGATTAGCGCATACAAAAGTGAGTAGACGGTTCTACCATGTTTTAAATCCCCAATAATTCCTATATTCAAGCCATCTACAGTACCCTTCTCTTTCTTTATGGTGTATATGTCCAACAAGGCCTGAGTAGGATGCTCTTCGGTGCCACTGGCAGCATTGATTATGGGCTTGTCAGAGATCTCGGCGGCAAACCGACTGGATCCATCAAGCGGATGTCTCAGTATTACCACATCCACGTATCCAGCCATTATGCGTATTGTATCTGCCAGACTCTCGCCTTTCTGAGTGGAGGCGGTTGCTGTATTTGAGAACCCCAATGAACTGCCACCTACAGACGCCATGGCCGCCTCAAAACTTAATCTGGTCCGTGTACTGGGCTCATAAAAGGCATACCCGAGTATCTTGCCTCGGCATAAACTGCTACGCTCTTCGTAGGATAGTTTTGATATGTAGTCTGCCGCGGTAAAGACAATCTCCAACTGGTCCCTTGTAAAATCTTTGATTGATATTATGTCGCGGATGTCGAGCCGGTTCATTGTATCATGGCTATATACAGCTACATATAATATCATTCATATGGAGAGATCCGAGTTATTAGTGAGACGGATCCCAGAAGGAACCGTAATTGATCATATTGATGCTGGAAGGGGACTCTTGGTACTAGAAGCTCTGGGCATAGATGGGGCCGATGGTGGACAGGTGACCATAGCGTTGAATGTTCCCAGTGGTAAGTTCAGAAAGAAGGATATAGTCAAGATAGAGAACCGTTTTCTGGAGGAGGATGACACCAACAAACTGGCGGTCATAGCACCCAAAGCCACAATAAACAAGATTCGAAACTACAAATTGGTCGCAAAGCATCGTGTTGCACTACCAAATGAGATTGAACGAATATTTCGATGCCCCAACCCAGACTGTATAACCAATAGTACCGAAAAGATAGAGTCTGTGATGGCCGTGCTAGATAAGAGTGGCAACATACTACAGTGCAAATACTGCAAAAGATTCCAAGATGTGGATCATCTAAAGTATAAAAAATAAGTTTTTAATAAACTAATTTAAAAATGCCTACTGCCCGAGTATGATGAACATCATTACGATACCGTATATCGCGATTGATTCTACCATGCCGACAAATATGAACACCTTTGATTGTAATGCTGGATTTTCACTGATTACTGCAAGACCCGCCGCACCTACTTGACCGAGACCTATACCCGCACCAAACGCTGCTATACCAAATGCCAAACCGGCAGCCAGTATCTTGAACGAGTCAGAGCCACCGGCGGAGCCTTCTTGCGCATAGGCGGTTCCTGCCATACTGACAGTCATTGCTAGTGTTGCTGCCAATAGTGCTAAGACAATGGGTTTCATGTATGAAATTCGGTCTTGTGACTCTAATTTAAACCATCATGGTTTGTCAACTGTACATGTTTAACTCCCTTCAATACAGATGTGTTAGGTCTTGTCTATACGGGAGGGGGCTCAAAAATGTGGACTGTATGGTGGCAAAACGTATGATCTTTCCATCTGCCGCCAGACTATACGAAACCATCTACAGCCGTGGACACCCTCAATGGGTATGACCAAAGAGAATACAGAGAAGCGTATGGCCAGGGCAGGAGCGACCTTTATGGCCTCCACTTTAGATTTACATAGATCACTTTTGGTTTAGCTGTCTGAAGAGCCTAGACCTTTGTGAGCGTATCTTTTTTGAACTTTTCCAAATCTTTTCGTATGGTGGTCACAAAGGCCTCACGTTTCTTGTTTAGTGCATCCTTGGACTCTTCGAATATTTTGTTTATATCTTCTTTGGCCATCTACTTTCTCTTCTCCATGGATTCTTTCAGTTTTTTTAACTTTGCGAATTCTTCGCGTTCTCGCTCCTCAAGTGTTGCTAGTATGAATCGGACCCGCTGCTTATACTGAGGTATTATGATGTTCTCCAAAGCGTTCAACAACTTTTGAGTCTTCTCTAAAGCTTTTGCCAGACTCAGTATGGTGTTCTCATATTCGGCCGCTTTGCATATCTGTGGTAAGAGAACCTTAATCTGCTTTGATGCCCTATCCACTGAAGAGTTGGTATCTGCAAAACCATAAGGCATGGACCTTGTGTCCTTCTCGGTCACTTCAAGTACAGGAACTTTGACGTCTACAACCCTTCGCACCTTCACATCCACCTCCATGACCGGCGGCGTGGACTCAGCCACAGAGTCGACGGTGCTGGTACCCAGACTTAGATATGCCTCATTTACTGAAGAGTATATGTCTTGAAGCGGGTCCCATATTCCTCCCCGGGCCTTTGAGGCCTCCTCGATCATCTCCTCTATATTCTTCAATAACACTTTGCGCTTGTCATCCAAAATCTTTTGGACCATCTCGGCAACCTGGCTGGAACGTTTGTACTTTAACAGTTCAATCTTTGTGGCGACAACATTCTGTCCAAATGACATTTAGTCATCATTTCCCTGATAGAACTTTTCGACGTATCTGTCTTTCACTTTAGTTAACTCGTTGCGGGGCAGACTCGATACAGTCTTCCACAAGAGGGATAGTGATTCATCAAGGTTTCTATTCTCATCTATATCCTGCGTCAGAAACTCCTTTTCAAATATGTCTCCAGTATCCATGTATTTCAGGTCGATATCTGTAAGGCCTGCCTTGCCTACTATGCCTGCCAACGCTCTCACTTCTTGAGCCCTAGAGTATGCATCATAGTTCTGATTTGATATCTCGCCATGATCTTCGCGGGTACGCCCCTCGCCTATCCCATCCTTCATCAGACGTGAGAGGCTCATCAGTATGTTGACTGGGGGATATATGCCCTGTCTGAACAAGTCGCGACCTAATACTATCTGACCTTCAGTTATGTATCCAGTTAAATCTGGTATGGGATGTGTGATATCATCTGAAGGCATAGACAGTATGGGAACCTGAGTAACACTACCGGTCTTTCCCACTAGTTTACCGGCCCGCTCGTATATTGTAGATAGGTCAGTGTACAGATAACCCGGATATCCCTTACGGCCAGGCACCTCTTCCCGGGCCGCACTTATCTCGCGCAGGGCTTCGGCATAGTTTGTCATATCGGTTAGTATTACAAGTACGTGCATGCCAAGCTCAAAGGCCATATACTCGGCAACTGTAAGTGCAACTCGGGGCGTTATGATACGTTCGATGGCAGGATCATCGGCTAGATTTAGAAACAGAACACTCCTCTTTAGGGCGCCCGACTCCTCTAATGTGCGCCGAAAGTATTCTGCCTCGCTGTACTGCACACCTATGGCCGCAAAGACCACGGCAAACTCTTCCTGAGTACCGATTACTGTAGCCTGGCGGGCTATCTGGGCTGCTACTATATTGTGGGACATGCCACTCCCCGAAAAGATGGGCAGTTTCTGTCCCCGCACAAGTGTAATCATGCCGTCTATAACCGAGACTCCCGTCTGTATGAAGTCTTTAGGATACTCCCTCTGTTCGGGGTTCATGGGTGCACCGTTTATGTCCAAGAATTTATCTGCAATTGGGTCTGGCAGATTATCCTTGGGTCGCCCCAATCCATCAAAGACCCTACCTAGTACCTCTTTTGAGACGGGCATCTCCATAACCTTTCCTACAAATCTGGTAGATGTATCAGATATGGACAAACCTGTAGTTCCCTCAAATACCTGTACTATGGCCTTACCGTTGCCGACCTCAAGAACCTTACCTAATCGCCGTTCGTTGTCAGAAGTCTCCACCTCGACTAGTTCATCAAATGCCGCATTCTCAACATCATCAACTATCACTAATGGCCCCTTTATCTCGGCTATCTTACTGTACTCAACACCACCAACAGTAGCCAACTTATCTTCGCCCTCCCAAATCTTTGAACTGCTTCTGCATTGTGACACTTAACTCGTCTAGTTTTGCGAGCTCGTCATCTTTTACCTCCATTCTTGCCTTTAGTAGGGCGCCGATTATAGCCATGGTTCGTATATGCACCAAATCTGTCCCCTCCTTTATGGCTTTTTGACCATGATTGTAAAAGTCCACCAACAACTTTAGTAGCTTGTACTGCTTTTCAGGACTACAGTATGTATCCACATCATCAAAGGAGTTTTGTTGTAGTATACCAATCTTAATCATTCTGGCCACTTCAAGTATTATCTTCTCCTCGTCAGGTAGAGCTTCAGGACCCAAAAGCCTGACTATCTCTTTTAGTGTATCCTCTCTTTGTAGTACATTATACGCTTCGCGACGGACATTCAACCAATCATTACTGACATTTGAGTCCCACCATTTAGCTATATCTGCCAGATATCCTGAGTAACTATTCATCCAGTTTATGGAGGGGTAGTGTCGTGAATAGGCCAGTTTGGCATCTAGAGCCCAAAAGGTCTTGATGAACCGCATGGTATGTGTGGTTACGGGCTCGGTAAAGTCTCCACCTGATGGCGATACTGCACCCACCAAGGTAACCGAACCATCCCGGTCTGGACTGCCTTCTGCACGAACCCGACCTGCACGCTCATAGAACTCAGCCAGTCTGGATGCCAGATATGATGGATAACCCTCCTCAGCGGGCATCTCCTCTAACCTGCCACTCATCTCCCGGAGGGCTTCTGCCCACCTACTGGTGGAGTCGGCTACCAAAACTACATCCTTACCCATATCTCTATAATACTCAGCTATTGTGACTCCTGTGTAGATACTTGCTTCCCGGGCCGCCACAGGCATGTTACTTGTATTGGCTACCAGCACGGTGCGGTCCATGAGGGGCTTGTTGGTACGAGGGTCTTTTAGATGGGGGAACTCTACCAACACCTCGGTCATCTCGTTACCTCGCTCACCACACCCAATGTATATGACTACTTGTGAGTCGGCCCACTTTGCTATCTGGTGCAGTGTAACTGTCTTACCTGTACCAAACGCTCCGGGAATGGAGCCGGTACCGCCTTTGGCTATGGGGAAGAACGTATCTATGACTCGCTGGCCAGTGAGAAGAGGAATTGTAGGGTCGTATCGTGTCTTGTATGGACGCGGGCGACGTACTGGCCACCTGTGATACATCTTTAGTGGTGGCTGCCCATCTATCTTGGCTATCTCCGTCTCCAAATCATAATCTCCTTCAGAGACAACTTCCACAAGCTCGCCTCCAGCATGATCCGGAGGTACCAGTATGGAGTGTTCTATCAGATCTGTCTCCTGAACTGTACCCAGTATTGCACCTGGCCCCACAGTATCTCCCTTTTTAGCCAGAGGGATGTAATGGTACTTCTTTGACATGTCTACAGGTGTTGTGACTATGCCCCTACCAATGTATGAACCAGACACCTTTGAGAGCTCTTTGAGGGGGCGTTGTATACCATCGTATATCTGCCCTATTATTCCTGGCCCTAGTAGAACGCTGAGCGGATTCCCTGTCCCTATTACAGGCTCTCCTGGTTTTAGTCCACTGGTGGACTCGTATACCTGTATGAATGCCACATCGCCGGTGAGCCGTATGACCTCACCTATCAGCTTTGCCTCGCCCACAGTTACAGTCTCGTACATCTTTGCAGATGCCATTCCATCAGCCTTTACTGCTGGTCCGCTTACCCATACGATTCTACCTTCTGCTACCATCTAACCACTTACTCCGAATTTAGCTGCAATATCTCTCCTAATTAAAGGCTTTAAACGTGATATTCTGGCGTCCAATGTATTATCAAATGTCATGGCGCCATCTCGGGATTTTATTTGTATCCCTCCCAAACAGTCTATACTCTCTGAGGCCATCTCTGCATCTGGAAACTTTTCTAGAACGGACTGCACTGTATCGCGCTCAGACTGGTTGGAGTATACGATTACATCTGTTGATCGAAGTACACTCATCGCCTCGCGTAATAGTGTATCTAAAAGACCAGAATACTCTTTATCTCTGGGCGCCTTTGCTATCTGTTCCAAAACCTCATTAAACACATTATCTACTGCCTCCCCCACAACTAGTAGCTGTTGATTTCGAGCTTCCAAATCTGAACTACCCACAATCTGCTTCTCTATCTTGTCTGCTTCCTTTTTACCATCTGAGATTATCTTGTCGTATTCTGCGTCCAACTCTGATCGCATGTCATCCAGCTGTTTCTGTGACTCAGCCAATGTCTCATCCAATGTAGAGACTACCCTCTTCTCGGTTTGAGATAGTATCTTGCTTATGGTCTGTTCTAGTGCATTTGTACTCAACAATTTTCATCATCTGATGAATGGATTTTAATGTTTGGAGTTTTTCTACGGAGGTTACGACAACATAGTTCGGATCATCGCTTTGAATGTGTGATACGTCCATGATTTTTACTTATTTTTACCGACGACATACATCCTGTGTACAGTGACGATCATTACTTATGAGTTATTGGACATCGAGCACCCCATCATGTATAACGTATCTACAAAGACTCGACTACAAAACCGTACAATGATGCTGCGGGTGGAGCGCAAGGCGCCAGAGTTGAGGGTATTTACCTGTGGGACACGCCTTTAAAATCCAAAGGTATTAAACACGAAAAAGGATGCAAAAAAGTAAATTGACACTGGCTGACTTGAAGATGGGTACCATAGTGCTACCCCGTAGTGACTCTCCCCGGGCGATCTCGCGTTTGGCTGAATTCAAGTGGTTTCACAAGGTCGACAGCGATGGGGACCTGGTAACACCTGAGATTGATGATCTACTATTGGAGGCGCAAAAGTTATTCCAGTCCATAGATGATGTGGTCAAGGGACTACAGATACCTCTTAGAGTGGGAATATTAGAGATACTCTTCAAGGGTACCGCCATTAAACCACAAAATTATGAGTTGGGACAAATCGAAGATATGATACGTGACATCTCAAGTCAGGCTCCTGATACAATAGGTGAGGCGAGCAGACTGTTGGCCGAATCTGCCGACACTACTCGTTCACTGGACGAGTACCGCTCACTAAAAGAGACGATGGAGGTGGCCAAAAGACTGAACATGGATATAGCCGGCTTTGGGCTTTTGAAACATTTCTATATCAATCTATTCATTATAGACTCTTCTGACTATGATGAGATAAGTCGGGCCTTGCCTAATACTGCCATATACAAGTATGATCTGCAGTCAAAAGAGAAGGCTGCCATTCTAGTAATTGCAGGAGGTGATGACTCAGACAATACATTAAAGATACTTCGAGGGTTCAATGCCTCTACATTTGCCATCCCGGAAGGTCTGCCTCAGGTTCCCAGCGAGGCGTACTCGCTTATAGATACAAAGATCAAAGAGCTTACCGCAACTAAATCTTCACTGGACAAGAAGGCCGCCCGCCTGCAAAAGAGTCTCCGTCGGGATATACTAATTCTACATGAAAAGGCATACGTAGCTAAAGATATGTTAGAGACTCTCCGCAAACCCGGTGGTACAAAAAACTTTGCCGTCATTCAGGGATATATACCCAAAAAGATGGAATCCAAGTTCAAAAAAGTGACCAAAGAGTGGACATCAGTGGTTGAGGATATAAGCGACCCAAAACACAAAGAGGAAGTGCCCACTCTATTTGACAACAAGCGGTTTGTAAGGACATTTGAGACCATCACAGAGAGTCAAGGGGTACCCAAGAAAGGCGAGGCGGATCCAACTATTATGATTGCCATGATGTGGCCTATATTCTATGGTATAATGTTCGCGGATTTGGGACACGGCCTGTTACTGATGGGAATGGGTCTGCTCTTTAAAGTAAAAGGACAAGGAAATTTGGCCCGCTGGGGAATGCTTATTGCCATCTCGGGTGCCGCTGCTGCAATAGCGGGTGTGGGCACAGGAGAGATGTTTGGATACCACCTTGATCACATGCAACCCTTTGAGGCATTACTAGAGAAAGGCGGCCCCCTGCATGGTATATCGTGGATAGTGGGAATACTGAGCGTCGCTGAGCTGACCTTTGAACAAGTTATCGACATACTCAAAGTGTCCCTATTCTTGGGAATCGTACACTTGGTATGGGCCATGCTTCTTCGCATCAAACGTCACTTACAGGCAGGTCGCAAACTACTTGTATACATGGAGTACATCCCAAACCTCACACTATACGGCGGAATTGTGGTCATAATGATGTGCGCAATAGGGTCTCAATATGATGTCATGAATATGTACTCTAGAGTGCATGATGAGCCTGTCCCGTGGGTGACTGTATTTTTAGGAGAGTGGGCTACTGTCTGGATTGTCACCAGAATAGCGGTTATAGTGGTTATATCATCCATGGTAATGATGATAATTGGTGGTATACTGCACGCCAAGAGACACCCTGAAGAGGGTGGTAGTGCCGCCAATGTCATAATGGAGGTATTTTTGGGCAAGACCGTTGAATCCTTGGCGCATACAATAAGCTATGCGCGGTTGGGAATTATGCTTCTAGTCCATGCTGCACTATTACTTACCGTTAATAACGCCTTTACATCTTTGGGAGGCGCCAACTCTGTAGGTGCATGGGCTATGATCATAGGCGGCAATCTAGGTATAATGATGATTGAAGGGCTTATTGTATACATACAGTCGCTTCGGCTGCACCTGTACGAGTTCTTTACCAAATGGTATGATGGTGGTGCTGCACCATTCCAGTCGGTCCAACCCGAGTTAATATACAATAAATTCCGCTGGAAGACATCGTAGTATCTTTAAAATCTATAACAAAATTATGTCCACCTTGGTATATGGCTCATAATACAAAAACCATAAACCCAAAGTCCAAGATCAGAGCCTATCTTAACATGGGAGCAGCAACGAAGCTGAACTTTCGATTCCAAATCTTCTGGGCCACCTTGATTCGGTATACGACACTTGCGTCTTTTTGACATACACTTGATGGCGTGTCTCCAAGCATTTGCACTTACTGCTAAGTTTGTTGAATGTGTTTGCAATAACCACTATGTTGTCAATGCGCAGCCATACATTTCTTGATCAAATAAAATATGATAAATGGGAAGTTTTATTCGCTGACGTATGCTCGTTCGCCGTGTTGTGCAAGATCCAAGCCGATCTCCTCTTCTTTTGGTGTTACTCTAATACCACCCGGCCAAACAGCGTCCATCACCTTTAGGATGATGATTGTTAGACCGAAGGCGTAACCAATCGATATGGCGGCACCAACAATACTTATTGCTTGTGTCTCCATACCCTCAGGAGTGCCTGTCCATGCACCGATTCCGTCACCAGTATCCCAGATGTGCGGACTAGCCAGCGTACCGGTCAATATAGCACCGGTCAAACCTCCTATTCCATGCACACCCCAGACATCTAATGCGTCATCCCACTTGCGGGCGTTCTTGAACGCAACTGCAGCATAACATACAGTACCAGCTGCGATACCCATTATAATGGCCGCCATTGGTCCCACCCAGCCAGAAGCTGGTGTGATAGTGACTAATCCTGCCACTGCACCGGTAGCTGCACCGATAATACTCGGTTTACCGGTATGGGCCCAAGACATGAGTACCCATGCCACAACGGCCATACCTGTTGCGATGTTGGTAACTACCCAAGCGCTTACAGTTATGCCGTCTACCATTACTTCACTTCCAGCGTTAAAGCCGAACCAGCCAAACCATAGTATGGATGCACCAAGTACAACCAAGGGTATGTTGTGCGGCTCCATGGGAACTTTACCGTATCCAAGTCTGCGGCCCAACAATAGGGCTCCAGCCAAGGCCGAGAATCCTGAGGATATGTGCACAACTGTACCACCTGCAAAGTCAAGTGCTCCTGACGGCGATAAGTCTGGGTTGAAGTCGAGTTGGGCTATAATGCCGCCTCCCCATACCCAGTGGGCAATAGGGTCGTAGACGAAGGTTGCCCATAGCAGAACGAATATTATCAGAGCACTGAACTTGATTCTGTCAATTAAACCACCGATTATGAGTACCGGAGTAATAATTGCAAAGGTACCTTGGAATGCCATGAAGAGTGCATGAGGTATTGTTCCAGGCCAATCCTGACTACATATCTCATCTTCGTGGAACATCTGCATCTGATATGCTGCTGACCATGTATCAGTACACGGTCCTGGAGCTCCTAAGGGGGCATAGTGCGATACTTGGTTCAGTCCAGCATAATCAAGACTGCCCATAAACGCATTATCGCCAGGTCCAAATGCCAGTGAATAGCCAAACAGAACCCATTGTACAGATATGATTCCCATCACTATCAGGGTCATACCTAATACGTTGGTAACGTTCTTGGATCTAGCAAGACCGCCGTAGAAGAAAGCTACACCTGGACTCATAAAGAGTACCAAAGAGGATGCAGTCAACATCCAAGCTGTATCTCCTGTATCTATTCTACATGGCAGCATACCACCGTCTTCTTCGAACCAACACTCGTTGGGGTTTCCAGTGTAAATGCCACTAGTTCCTAACACATAACCATCCATTCCATCGCTCACTTGTTGCGCAAATGCTTGTGACAATGCGCCAGTGGACGTAATGGTCACTGCGGCCACAAGTAATAAGGCATACTTGTGGTTCTTAACTTTCATTAATCATTTCGACTTCTCAACTTATTTAAGTATAAAGTAAAATAATTGATATAAAAAAAAACTTAATATATATTATAATTAAAATATATTATAATGAAATATAGTTTTCAATATATGGTGATGTAGATATGAACAAATTTGGTCTAGCAATATTCGAACGGTTAAAGACGCAGAGAGACAAGATGACAGTTAGGGCGTGGCGGCAGAGATATGTCATACGTATACTAGCGGAGAGTTCCGACCCTGCCAACAGAACACGCATTGGCCTAGCCAAGAATATAGCACAAGCCGACAATCTCCGATGGCAGACCGTCTATCCTGGGATATTCAACGATATAGATAACATAATGAAGCCATTAGAGTTGATTAAGGAGAGTGGTCGTCTACCCACAAAGCGGGGTCCCCGAATAGTTCAAGAACAGGGTAGTCCGTACTATGAACTCACAAAGAAGGGCGCAATAGTGGCACTGTCTGTCCGGGAGGTTACCGGACGCGAGTCACTGATGAGGCAGATACTCTCCGATGGTGATGTGGCAAACGAGAACGTATTAAAGATACTCTCAGAGCAGAGTCCTCTACTCCTGAGCTATATGATGGAGCGGTATGTAGAGGCGTGGTGTGAGCAGAAGATAGATCTCTTACCCCTTGATCTCAAGAAACTATCTCGCTTAAAAGATGAACCACTTTTAATCTGTTATAACCTACTAGAGGGTTTTGTAACTTTAGAGTACAGACCACGCAAAGAGATGTTACAATTTTTCTCTAATGTTGTTGATAGAGAGGGAACCTCTCCCAAAGTTGGATGATCTAAATTGCATAATATATACAACTAGCACAGGCACTTTGTACCAGCATAAAATTGGCGGAGATGAAACTGTAATACTGCGTCAAGCTGTATTCGTGGTAAAACAAATGATATAACAGTCGACAAAATATAGGATCATTTCAGAATACTTCCTTTCATCCATCACGTATATCAGGGAAAGGAGTTCAACTCTATGATATGTGAACTCTGACTTGCACAGATCACTTTTGGTTTGACGAATGGATATCAAACATTAAAATTAACTGAACCGCTCAGCGCAATACATGGGCAATGTCAAGAACGTTTACGCATCGGTCAAGTCATACAGTCAAAGAGGTAAATTACTTGGCAAAGAGGACTATCAGACACTGGCCGAATCACGAAATTTAGATGAACTGATAACCCGCTTAAGAAATACAAAGTATGAGTCAGTCATAACTGATACCCCAAAACCATACACTGCGCATGGTATAGAGTCGGTGATTCGCGGCCATCTAGCATCATTACATTATGGTATAGCAAGGACTGCAGGTAAATCTCCCATATTAGATGCATACTATATGAGATTCATAGTTACGAATCTTAAGGCCATATTGAAGGGTAAGGTTTTGGGTAAGGCGCAGGAGGACATAGAGTCCTATATCAATCTGCGCGCCGAGGAGCTCTTGAAGCAACGCGACATTGTGATAAAAGCACTTGTGGCAAAGGATTTGGAGGAGGCTGTAGCCAGCTTGAGTTCAACAAAGTTTGGAGAGGATGTATCCCGCGCCGCCGCCGCGTATGCGGAGGTTGGGAATATACAGGTATTTGACACATACTTTGACAAGATAGTCTATCAACACTTGGGTCGGGCATTACGGAAATCTCGAGACTGGAACGTGATAAAGATAGTATCTCCAGATATTGACTCTTATAATCTACTGAGCGTCATTAGAGGAAAGTTTTGGGGATTGGATGAGTCCATAATGGAAGATTTGGTGGTCACACCCACATCATCTGCCCCCAAAGATTTACTATCTAAAATGATGGTGGCCGGAACTGTACGCGATGCGCTCAACGAAGTGTCCAACTCCAGATATAAGCACCTGATACCACAAGTGGAGAACGAGATGGATGCGGTAGCAGAGTTTGAGCGAGCACTGGAGAGAGAGATTTATGCAGCATCCATCAAGTCATTTACCAAGATGTTCAGTTTTGCCACTATAATCGGCATAACCAAACTGACCGGTTACGAGATCAGAAATCTGGCAGCGATATCCTTTGCTGTGGAACAGAATATAGATCCCAAAATAGTGATGTCAAAACTTATACTGTCTACCAAAGAATGATTCTTTCTAGGTATATCTGGACTCCGGGGGTTTTATACTAGTGGGCACACCCAACCACCAATAATATATTATAACACAATCTTGCATTATATGTGAACCAGCGCATACTGCCCATATTTCCAGTAAATGTAGTCTTGTTTCCCCGACAAGAGCTATCATTGAACATATTTGAACCGCGCTATAAGCAGATGGTGGAAGACTGCATGTTGGGTGATGGACTCTTTGGTGTCTGTCTTGCTGATGAGGGGAATGTGGCCGGCTGGCAGTCTCCTTGTAGCGTGGGTACAATCACCAAGATAATTCGATGCAGAGACCCAAATCTGGACGGACTGAATATACATATAGACACGATGGGGCGGAGCAGGTTTCACATACAAAAGATAATTCCGCCCTCTGTTGCCCTACCTCCAGATTATGATCCAGATACGCTAGAGGGACATCAACGATTCTTTGAGACTTACGACTCTTCAAAGCCTGGCAAGATGTACATACAAGCCAGCGTCGATATTATACCGGATATAGATCAAAACATATCCGAGTCACAGTGGAAGCATATGGTAAAGTCCTGGAAGAAGATGATTCAACACACCTCTGAAAAATGGGTGGACTTTCAATCATTAGATTTACTACTACAACATTATGATATGCTGACTGATATGCCTACATTAGAGTATGTATATGCCCTAGCGGCGCTAGGCTCTTCGGGCCCCCAAGACTTACAACCCATACTAGAGGCCAGGACACTTGATGCATTGGTACAACGAGTAGAGGGTCTCTTGGAGGTCAAGTAGTTGCACATTATACTCTTGGGACTGCTTGTTGTTGGTGTAGTTCCTCTAGCGTATGGCCACGGACTTGGTTTTGACAGTCTGACAGTAAATATTGATGGCACCTCGTATGATATGACCGCCGAGATGCCGACAGAACTTGATGATAATTCTGGACGTCTTACTATTACAATCAGTCATACATCTGAAGATGAAATATCTGATGCTGTACTGTGGCTGGGCATTATACACTCAGATCAATATGTCTTTCAAGATACATTTCTGGCCCACAATGGTGTAGCTACACTGGACATCAGCCATACAACAGATGACACTGTTGTGGATGCGCAGCGCCTTGATGGTGTTGTATTGGCTGATGCAGATGGTGTTACAGTTCGTGGCCCACTATTTGATGTTGGTGGTTTATACACAATACATATCCGCCCAGTATCAATAGACGGACAAAACATAGTTGATGATACAATACATACTTTAGACCTACTAGTCCTTGATGAGGCAACCCATAACAGTGTAGGGGCAGATGATCAGAGTATACAATTCACCACAAAGTCATACTTTGATCGTATATCCAACTTCCAATATAATGCTGATTTGGGAATAGTGACATTTGAGATGCCCTTTGATTGGTCAGCGTCTCGTATATCTCATATTCCGGTTATACATCAGGAGGTTCATTTTCCCAAAGATTTGGATGAATTTGTAACCCGGGGCTATATAGGAGAGATAAACAATGTCACGCTATTTCGTTCGTCGGTTACCGTAGACGACTTTACCACTATTGGAGAGCGAACAGTACACTTTGTCTTACTACAGGATCATATTAACATAATAAAATCACAGATGTCAAGATCGCAGGACACACTTCCTAATACAATGACATTTACACTTGAAAAGACCCAGGATATTCGTAGCCAGCTAAGTGCCTTCTCTCGTAATGGTGACTTTCAAGTTGATATGACATGGGAGCCTGAAGTTGTACTCCCTGATCAGAAAACTAAATTCATCTTTACCATACGTGATGCCTACACGGGCGAGACCATTAGAAACTCTGCTTATGATTTTATGATAATACAAGATAATGACACACTATACAAACAGTCAGGTGTGGCTCAGATTGGTGGTGACTTTCAAGAGTTCACATTCTCTGAAGAGCAGGGTGGTACCGCCACCATAAAGATAGATAATATTCGTGGGACTGATCAGAGTGTAGAGTTCTACTTTGTTGTAGCTCCTGAATTTGGTGTCTTCTTCGTATTGATTGTATCGATAATATCTCTGTTGATA
Source organism: Cenarchaeum sp. SB0675_bin_21 (assembly GCA_009843815.1). GTDB lineage: Archaea > Thermoproteota > Nitrososphaeria > Nitrososphaerales > Nitrosopumilaceae > VYCS01. The sequence goes on from VYCS01000012.1 coordinate 17,995, forward strand.
CTTACACGTGGCGTATTGCCATCTACTCAATTATTTAAAGTGGGTTCCTAGTGCAAACACGGGGGTTCCCGCACCTACAATACATTACACGTCACTCCAGAGGACGACGGTGCATGATACATCTCGTTCCCCGGTCTGTGCTTGACGTTTCTCAGGGGAGCTGATGCAAGAACCCTCCACGTCCAGACACCCCTTAACATGGGTGCTGCCGGTATGGTCCGGCAAGTTTCGTAAGTTTAGTTGGCCATGCCTAGCCCCCGGGCCGAGTTTC
>VYCS01000011.1 GCA_009843815.1 Cenarchaeum sp. SB0675_bin_21
GTACATAATATATGGTCAAACTGAACGGGCGTATTAACGGCACCTGAAGTGGGAATTGAGGCCTGACACAATCAAGCATGCAGAGTGGAAACGCAGATGATTTGGGCAGAGTGAAAACACAGGTCATCAACCCACGTTTTCGCCCCGTGCGGGCCGTGCCGCGGCGTCCCGTCGACTTGGATAGCACGTCATGGTCCGGTTCTGGCTCTATTCGAGGGCAGGCTTGATCATGTAGCCGGCCATGCGCCATACGGCTTCATTGTCGCGCATTTTGATGCCGCCAAAGCGCCAATGAGACGGCAGATACGGCCAGATCAGATATCCTCAACATTTGGGATACGAATGTTGCAAGTTTAGTGGGAATGGAGGAATTTTCAAGTAGTTTGAACTGGGTAGTCAGCCTCTAGAGGCAATATACAAGACATAATCTACGGTCTAGTCAGTTATATCATTTATGGAAATGCATGGAAACTATCTGAATAAAAATCAGGAAGCGGATTGCAGTCGGCATGTTTCATAACCGGCACTATGCAGCGTCCGGCTTTGCGGGCTGGGTCCACCTACTCTATAACCTCAATTAATTCCTTCAGTTTTCGCCTTGATTTTGGGGGCTTTTTCTTGTCCGGATACCCGATGCAAAGAATCGAAGACGGTCTTAACTTGGTCCCAAGTATCGACTTTACCTTTTCTTCGTCGATCATTCCGATCCAGATTGAGCTCAACCCCAGTCCCGCCGCCGCAATCAACGCATGCGATGCTGCAAGCGTCGCGTCTTGGATGGAGAATTTTTCCAGAATGTCTTTGGGAAACTTTAGCTTGACCCGCGCCGGATCCATACAGAATACAAGCACTATCGGCGCATTGACGTATGACTGCTTGTTGGCGGCCTCCACGAGAGCCTCCTTTGTCTTGCCATTTTTTATATAAAATATTTTCAGGCCCTGAAAGTTTCCCGCGGTGGGCGCGGTGTCTGCTGCGGCCAATATCTTGTCAATCTTCCAGTCCTCCACCTTGATCTTTGCAAACTTTCTTGTGGATCTCCTCGTTGCGAATATCCTAAAGACATCAGACTCTGGGCGCGGCATGTCTGTCTTTTTCGGTTCTGAACGGAGTATGGTGTCCAGCAGAGATTGCCTGGCGGCCTGTCCTCCAGGGCCGTCTCCAGGCTGCCGTGTCTCTCCTTTTCCCTCTCCATCCTCCCTCCTCATCCAGACCGAAGGGTAGAACTGTTTTGAGTTGATGTAGACATACTGCGGTTCGTGCGGGATTTTGGCATATTCAAGCACTTGTTTTTGGAGCTGAAGTGTATCTGCCTCAAGCAACTTGTGTCCCTGCAAGGAAAACTGGGTGACATCTGAATTAACAAGGATCTTGCTGATTCGGTCCTCCAGTACCACGGTCCCCGTCGAGTCTTTTTGTAGAATATCTACAAGGGAATCTAACTCATCCCGGTTCAGGATGACAGTGTCGGAGTCGTCTTCGTTGGCCCCCTGCCACACGAGCCTGCATCCGTGCCTTGAGGTGTAGGCCGGCTCCACCTTACTGAATTCCACCTCATTATTTTCTCCCATCAAGATAAAAAGTAAACTGTCAAAACAAGGTGGCAAAAATATGCAACCTAGAAAAAGTGACTTAGAGTGGAGATGGCGGCCGCCTCACAGTCGTATTGTGGGGCGGGAACACAGGTGTTTCAGCAGAGTAGGAATGTAGGTTGGTGCGGCACTCAAGCGCCATTTATTCTCGGCACCGTTAATGCACCAGTTCAGATCAAACAGCACAACATATTATGTATCAAGTCACTTGCGCAAAAGTATGATACATCATTATTAATCTGAGTTTGATGTAGACCCTCTGCATATCCGAACATGATGATCATATGTATAACGAATTTTAGACATCAATAAATGATTAGATGGACGTGCTCATCAAGAGACTGTACACCATAATTCTATGTAGTTATTATTCCAATATGGCAGTGGTGCATATCACCATCCTGCGGAATTGGGTCGATGGTTATCTTGGATGCAGTTTTACCAGATTTGGACAAAACCGAGTCTGCCAGTGCGAAGCAGAGATTGCGCTCTGGTAGCAACATCTCAAAAAAAGAGCTCACATGCCTTTTAGGTAGCACTACTATATGTTGGCCTACAGCAATGGCGCTGGCCATGTGGTTCTCAGCCATTATGTTTTTTGGATCACACAACTGACACCCCTTTCTTCTAAACTTTAGGCGGTTATGCCACAGCACAAAGTCAGTCTCATCTCTGTTGCGTTTCTCCCTGTTGCAACGCTGACAGAGAACCTGTAGATTCTCCAGTATGGTAGGCCCGCCCATGCTTCTGGGTATGATGTGATCCACATCTAACAGAGTAGTCGTGCCACTGGCACCACAAGCCGCACACAACCCTCGGTATCTAGCTAGTACGTCATACCTCATGGATCCCTGAATCGCACTGTTGTCCAGCTTGCGAATATTTCGTATCCATGGATCCTTGTCTATAAACTCTTGTATGCGCAGCTCGCAGAGATCAATGAGGCGCTCTCGCTCCTTTCGGGTTATATCATTCAATAGTAGTGTATACTCTTCACGATGATAGGATATGATGCCATGTTTCTTGAGTGTCTGGTGCGGCCAGCGTTTTGTAATAGTTTTGTAGTACTCTAATTGTGATGTATCAGTATTAAGAAATGCTCTCGCAATATCCTCAGTTCTTGCCCGACCTTCCCGTTGCAGCAACGTCTTGATCATCACAGGTTGATAGATGTGAGTCATCCTCATCCTGTGTTTGATAAAGTCATGTAGCGAATCATAGTCCAATAGAATTTTTGTTCCGCAAGCACTTTTTAAGATTCTGCTGTACTACTCACCACTGAAGTATAAGGTGAAACGGTAACAAAATGCTGGGTCCAGCCCAAACTACACATGAAGGTCATAAACGCAGATATCTCCAACCTGATGGTTCATTGATGATGGATATATCAAAAAGTGCAGATACAGCTAGGTCATTATACAAGCCTTCATAGTTGATTTTTGCCCACAGTCTTAGGGGAATGAAGGTAAGACTGCCATATAACTGAAGAAACGATGATTCGCAGGAGAGACCTGCACATCTTGTATCATATCAAGGCTACTCTGTATACCAAACAGTCCGACAGGATACGGATTGTGACCGTTATTGTGGCCTATTGCTAGCTCTTCATCATCAGTATAGTAGTGGTTGACCAACTTTGTGCGTATTGTATGTTGTAGAGACTCCAAGACCGATGGCCGGTTCAAGTATTCCCGGCCTATGGATGCAGCAAACAAGTATACGGCCTCTATGGAGTGGTAATTGTTTAACTCATCAAGGTGTTGCGCAGCGTGTATCACAATCTCTGAGCCCAACGAGTGTCCCATAATGCGAATCCGAACAGATGGGTTTTCGGACCGTACGTCTTGAATAAATTTTGCTAGATGGAGGCCATTCACTGTGGCTATTGCTCTGGCTACCCGGAGCGCCTCCAAATTATCTCTTTGATGCCCGCCTATTACATCGGCATCATAACTAAACCCTATGATTTTACCTGTGTAATTCATCTCTGTAAGTGTGTTGGTGGCAATCAGTACCTTGGATGCGGCCCCACTACTGTTATTGCGCATACCATGCACCACAACTACAAACTCGTCCAGATTTACCAAGTCTTTGAACAGACCGTGTGGATATACCCCATAATCTCTCTCTTTAAGACGGCTACCAGTACGACGGTCATAGTATCCCCTAGTGGTAATACGTGGAACGATCAATGCTCTTGCAGTCGTCTTTTTTGACGCTCTATATCATCGGTATCTACCTTTTTGAAGAGTGGGGATACATCTCCTAGTTTATGGCCAGGTTTTATGGGTAGTGTAGATATCTGCTTCCATGACTTGCTGGTTATGTCTTGTTTCATTCCAAGTTGTCTCCATATGCGGCCCGCTGCATTTGGTATGAATGGATATAGGGCCAGAGATATGCTGTGTACAGCATTGACAGAGTAGAATATGCAAGAGCGTCCAGCATCTTTATCTTTCCAGGGTTCCTTATGTTGAAAGTATTGGTTGAAGTGTGCGGAAAACTCCATCAATCTCTTCAGGGCCCTGTCTGTGTGATGACTCTCCATGTGTGTATCCATATCTTTGGATATCTGCATTATTGCTTGCCTTGCTTTTTCATCTTCACTGTCCATATTGTTAGGTTCAGGAACAACACCACCAAATGTTCTAGTCGTAAATCCCAATGAACGGTTTACAAAGTTTCCCAGATTTCCAATTAATTCAGAGTTTATACGTGCAGCAAAGTCATCCAAGTCAAAGTTGAGATCATCCTGAGAGTGTGGTGTTATGAACAGCAGATAAAACCTTAGGTAGTCTGCTGGATATGTCTTTAAAAAGTCCCGAAGGCCGATATACCAATTTCGGCTCTTGGATATCTTTTTGGATTGCAGACTAAGGTGGCCCCGAGTGGGTATATAGTCAGGCAGTTTGTACTCTGCATCTATTCCCAATCTTATTGCAGGCAGAAATAAATAGTGATGGTACACAATATCCTTTCCTATAAAATGATAAATGTCCGCCGAGTTCCAAAACTCCTTACCATCAATTCCTTTCTCATTTAGTAGTTTGATGGTAGTAGATATGTACGCCAGATGGTTGTCGAACCAGCCGTAGAAGACCTTGTCAGTGGCATTAGATAGCGGTATGGGTACTCCCCAAGTTATGTCTCGTGTAATATCCCAATCCACCAACCCGCCTTTTATCCAATTTTTAACATATTTTTTAATGTCTGTTTGCAGATTAGGATTTGAGTCCAGCCAAGATTCTAGAGACTTAGCAAATTTTTTCAGGTAGAAAAAGTAGTGTTTTGTAGGTTTCATGACGGGTGCTTGACCGCAGAGTACACATTTTGGATCTTTTATAGCTTCAGGAACGCTTCCACATCTCTCGCATAAATCCGAGTACTGGTTTGTTGCATTACAATTTGGACATGTACCTTGTACGTACCTATCAGGAAGAAACTTTTTGTCATTAGTACAGTAGTATTGTATTATCTCCTTGTGGTATATGTATCCGGCCTTGTTTAATTTATTAAATACATACTGGACAAACTCCGTATTCTCCTTTGAACTGGTACGTGAGAAGAGATCAAAGTTAATGTCTAATGCAGTAAAATCCTCAAGATCTCTCTTATTCCAGTACGCCGAGTACTCTTCTGGCGTCTTCTTCTCTCTCTCAGACTGTATCAGAATGGGTGTGCCATAGTCGTCAGATGCACATACAAAGTATGTCTCTACCCCCTTCATTTTGAGATATCTGGTGGTAACGTCTGCGGGCAGATATGTTGATGCCACATGCCCTAGATGAATCTCCCCATTCGCATATGGGAGGGCACTGGTTATCAAAGCTTTGTCTCTCATCATGTTTGCCGTGTACCTTATGTTTAATAGAGTTTGTCAGTTTCTTGGGCGCGTATATTAAACAGAAATCATGTCGCTTAAGTAAAGATAAGCGCACACAACAAGAATACATTAAGATTTACAAATCAAATGGGAGAATGAAGTCAAAGATGACTGACATATCAATACGATACGCAATAAAACAACTTGAGAAAGGTAAAGGTACCAAAACTGTATCCAGGGAGCCGAACGTGACGTAAAGACGCATCCAGTGACTGTGGGCCGAATATCTGAAGACTGGAGTGGTTCACGCTCAACACGTCGTCGGAAGACCTCCAGGCTTGGCGCCATCTGATGATACGGTACTAAATACGCACAAAAACAATCTCGAAAGATATGTGCAAACTGCCAAGAGATTGAAAAGAGAGGGACAAGATACAAGATACCGTGACATATACAACATAATGAAATCGGAGGGTTTAGTAGTCGACTCTCCCGCAAAGTCCAAACAGCACAGATGGGTAAGATATGAGCGCATTTATTCTAAGGAGACGGTTCGTCCACACTCTTACTTTTGAGTGTCTGGCAGGATCTGTAGGGTGCTTATTGCTTAGCTGTCTCTAATCATATTATACGAATAGAAAATAAATTAATGATATTAAAAACGTAAAAAGTAGGGTTAGTTACGGAATTTGTCCAGTAGCCTGTCTTCGAAGCCGATCAGATCATTGATATTGTCACAAAAGCCGGCCATGTGGTGATCGGTTGTGGTGGGCAACATGGCATCGGCATTGTATAGGTCGTAGAGAATACTGGCATTCGGGCCTCCGTTGAGCTTTAGAACGGCATCAGTCAGTGCTTTTCTGTTGTTCTCCGACATGTCCGCGCTCACCACCAGTACGTGGGAGGGCACCGGACCAAGTGTCAGGGCTGGTTTGATCAGTCCACGCTCTTCTTCGGGCAGGTAGGAGGGGAGCCGATCGTTACCAAAGGCTACATCGACCACGCCCGCGGCCAGCAGCTCGGCTGCTCCACTATAGGATCCCGGAAATGCGTGACTCTCGAATGCATCATCTATTGCCTGTTCTAGGGCCACAACATCATCACCATTGATGGTGACATGTCCGTCGGTGACCAGCGAGCCGAATGGCCTAACGAATCCAGATGAACCCGTCTGGCTGGTGAAGGAGACCTTCTTGTCTAGGACATAGTCTAGGGATTCTATCTCATCATCATTGTCGGCGCTTACCCAGACTGTGGCCTGATAGTATATCCTGCCGCTGTCGACCTCGGCCATCAGAACCTCGGCGCCAGACTGTGAAATGGCTATGCATGCGGGGCCAGTATCCATTATGGCTGCGTCTATATGACCAAACCTCAGGCTCTCTATTATGGGCTCGTAGCTGGAGGGTGTGTTTGTCTCTACATCAACTCCCAGCTGGCTCTCCAAGAACTCTGCAAATGCTTCCGCAGCGGGTTCAAAGCCACTGAAATCCACCGGCTTTACAGGAATGAATCCGATGGTCAACGAGTCGGTACCTGTTATGCGGGATTCGAGGGGTATGACATCTGCTGCAATAAGATCCTGCAACGCGACTATGAATTCATCGTCGGAGATCGAGCCGCCCACCCAACCTTCTGCCAGAAACTTCACATATTGAGGTATCTTTGACTCGACATCGGACATTGATTGAGCTTCAGCTGCTTGCGTGGCAGGCACTATGACCAGACTGGCCATAACCGCCAACGCTATAATAATTTGTTTCATTGACAGAACGTTCTCTGTGTGTTTATATAGTGTTGCGTAAGAGCTTACTGTCTTATTCTACAAACAGATAACAGATCAAATCCAGTCGATCATATATTAAATGTTTAAGATCATAAATTTCATTTTAACCAAATGTAATAGCCGAAAGAGAATCATAACGATAGATTCCCCAAGGCGCCATACTGCTGGACTGGCACCAACAGGAAGCCCCCATCATCTGGACGAACGGGTAGTACCCGCCGTCTGTCATATGTGACACGGGTCATGTCAGATGGGATGTCCCGTTGGCCGGCCGGCGGAGGGTCGTGGTGGTTTCGGCATGTCGTGCTGCCATGTGCGGGCATACGGGTCGCACAAATACATTCGTAGAGGGGATGGTACGCATCTGTCTTGAATTTATACAGATCACTTTTAGATTAGATGTCGAAAGCCGTAAGATTGTTATAAACCACTACCATGTCAAAATGGTAGGTTGTCGTATCATGCCAGCATACAGTCGGAAACACACGACATCGACAAGGCGGAGCCAGACAGTTGCATAATCTGCATGGAGGATGTCTGGGCATCCTATGATGCTCGCAGCACGACCATCCGAGAGATAAACATGAGGGTGTCGGCTGGCTCCAACTATGCGATAGTGGGCAAATCCGGATCCGGCAAGTCCACTCTGCTCAAGATCATGAACGGCCTGATGATTCCCAACCGTGGAACCATCATGGTTGACAGCCACAGACCGGACCAGCACAACAGAAGATTTCAGAGTGCAATGGCCCGCATAGGGTACATACCACAGAGTCTAGGACTGGTCCGCAACTCCTCCGTACTGGATAATGTGATGATTGGAGCCCTACCTAGGATGGGCGCCCTGCAGTCACTCCTCAAGAGGTATTCGGAGGAGGATATGGCCGAGGCGCGCCGCATACTGGAGATGGTGGGGTTGTCCGGCAAGGAGAGTCGCAAGGCGTACATGCTCAGCGGCGGTGAGAAGAGGCGGGTGGCCATCGCGCGGGCATTCATGCAGAATCCGCGCATTCTGTTGGCCGACGAGATAGTCTCGGAGCTGGACAGCGTCACCTCTAGGGATATAATGGACTTGGTGGCCGTCATGCAAAGGGACACGGGCCTGACTGCGATAATGATACACCACGATATGAGTCTGGCGCTGGAGTACGCTGACCGGGTGGCTGTCATGCAGGAGGGACGCAAAATAATGGAGATGGGCATCGACCATGACCATGTCCACATACTGGACTTTCAGTCGGGCAACCTGACCACTCAAGAGATACTAGAGATGTACGATGACTCCCAAAAGTAACCTGATGATCGGGGCGGTCGTTGCCCTGGTGATTGCTGCCTCTTGGCACATAGAGGCCAGCCCGGTGGAGTTCGCAGAGGGGCTGCCCCGGTTGTGGCAGTTGATAGAGGAGGTTATGGTGGAGCTTACCACGGTCACTGATAACATGGCATACAACGCAGTGTGGGCCATGCTAGAGACCATCCAAATGGCATTTATTGGGACTATGGTGGGGTATGCGCTGGCCCTGCCCATGAGTCTCCTGGCTTCGCGTAACCTGGCCAGCAGGTGGGTGTATGTTCCCATGCGGGGCCTGCTGGCCATGGCGCGTACGCTCCCGTCCATAATGTGGGCGCTGCTGTTTATCATAATGGTAGGTCCGGGCCCGTTCGCCGGCATACTGGCCATTACCATGTACACGTTGGGGTTTGTTGCCAAGTTGCAGTACGAATCCATAGAGGCTGTGGATGCCGATCCTATGGACTCGGCCAGCTCCATAGGGCTCTCCCGGCTGCAGCTGATACGGTTCGTGGTGATACCCGAGTCTGCCTCCCATCTGTTGGGACACCTGCTGTACATGTTCGACTATAACGTGAGACAGACCAGCATATTGGGACTGGTGGGGGCCGGTGGGATAGGATTTTACATAATCACATATACCAAGTATCTTCAGTACGGAAAGGCTGTCTTTTTCATGCTGGTGGTACTGGCCACCGTGCTGGTGATAGACTGGATAAGCGTCAAGCTGCGGGACCGCTACGTGGTAAAGTCGCAGCGTGGGGTGGCGGCCGATATGCCCTAGTTGTCAAGAGGCTGTCGTGCTTGGGTCGCCGGTGTTGCAGGTGGTGCCCCTCAGGCGGTTATCTCCGACAGCCAGCCTTGACGTCACTACCGTGCAAGTGGGAGACAGGATTGTCATGGTAGTCATAAGTTATCGTACCAATACAGTTACATTGGCCGACATCATAGACCCGTTCAATGTTAAATATATGAACACCATACAGAGTGGTCAACCACTGATCTTTATACGCAACCCTGAAAGCACAGAGTCTTTGACTGGTGGGGATCAAGCCTTTATAACGGTGGGTAGCTCCAATGACAGTATAGAATTGATAAATATAACAGACCCATACAATCCAGCTTTGGCGGGCCTAACAGGTGCTGGGTTGATATCCACAATTTATGGTGTTACAGGTGTAGATACCATACAGATAGGCTCAAGCCACTATACACTAGCATTAACATTCAATTCAGAGATGTCACCCATAATAGAGATAACCGACTCGGGCATAAAACAGGTATATGTTATGCTACCCATACCACTACAGTAGTCATGTCAAACACAGATACCAATAGAATTCTTGATGTTATAGAGGCATTCTTTGAGGTGGGAAGGACAAAGGATACTGCCACATTATACAATTTACAATTAGATGATACACGCTTTAGTAGCTTCAGCGACGTACCTCCACTAGACATGAAGGACTTTAAAACGACACTCATGTTAGAAGAGCTACGCTTTGTCAGTATATCAGATTACAATTACAAAATGATAAATCCCAAGGTCAGTATATTTGGAGATTCAGCCGTCGTAGCACTTGAGCTGCAACAGACCGGCATGCTGGTGGACAACAAAAATTATACCGGTGAGCACATATCAGTAGATGGTCGTGCCACATTTGTGCTTGTAAGGATTAACAGAGAATGGAAGATTGTACATATACACCTCTCGCGCAGTTAGATCTTTAGTATGCGGCCACATACTACACAACATACACTGGCTTTGTCGGACTTTACTCTTGTGAACTTTCTAGATCCGCATGGGCAGACCGGGCATGCTCTGTGGGCCATCAGTGAGTTGTGGGGTCCGTATCCGACTTTAAAATTGTCTTTAAGCGCTCTATACCATTTATAGAATCTATTACGCGGCAGACTGCAGTTGGTACCAAATCCTGCCAAGCATTATTCTGTACCATCATGTTTCGTATAGAGGTGGCGTTCAGTGTTTGGCGCGATATCATCTGTGGTTCCACCACCGATATACCCGAATCTGCCAGAAGCATAGCAACATACTCATTTCCACTATACACTACATCAAATGGAGGTAGTGCGGCTTTCAGATATGAAAGCCACGTGTATACGTTGGGCTGGTTCTCCACACCCAGTACCATATATCTGTGAGGGTCTATATCAGACTCCAATAACGAGGCTTGAATCATCTCTATTCGTTCGCCAGCGGTAAACGGATCCATGCGAATATAGTTGAACTGTGATCCAGTGACTGCCACTATGATATCATCACACTCTTGAAGTGCTTCTCTTATGAGGCCCATGTGTCCATTGTGAAATGGCTGAAAGCGGCCCATGACAAGTCCTCTCATAGTATTACATAACACTGCACATTATATAATATGAATTCTCAGGTAGATCTCTCAATCTAAAGTCCTGAAACCAGTTTGCTATTTAAGACATGATCTCGGTAAGCGATGCGTATGGAATGGAGGAAAACGTTACAGGATCATGGCAAAACCTGATCTACTCAAAGATACATCATACGGCAAAAGGAGCTTGGAAGAAGCACCAAGGAAATTGTAGTGGAAATAGTGGTTTTCAGACACACGTGAGATCATACGCTGGTGTAACCACATCAGACATTACATGTCCTTGGACTGGGACAATTTGGAGGCGCCTGCCAAGGTGTTTATGCGCAAGATGTCACCTAAAGAATTCACCATAGTAGACAAGCAGTCGGGGGAGGTGTATGATGCCACGTAGAGGGAGAACTAATTTTGGGATTGCACATCCAACAAATTTGTGTGTAAAACATAAATAGAATGAATAATACAACTTTGTAATGATAAATAGATCTATGTATTATGCAGTTACTACCATATCCATACTGATGATGGGCATCTATGTATTGCCTGCAAGTGCCGAATTTATGCCCTCTGAGGGAATGGAACTTGTAGCTTCTGCCGATGATGGATCAACAATAGTACACGTAACAGGAACGACCATACGTGATGACCCTGTAATTCTCAGATATATATCGCCCACCAATAATTTGGTAAAGTTGGATCAGCTTGACCCGAGTAGTGATGGCACATTTGCTTCAACATTTAATGTTGCCGGCCTCACCGAAGATGGCCTATATCGCATTATAGCCAGTCAGGGAGAGGCCAGTATGTACAAGTTGGAGGTAAATGTTCCCATATCAGATGGCACGACTCCCGACATATTAGCAATAGAGTCAAACTTTGAGAGGCCAACCATGCTTGTGGGCCCAGAGATCTTTGATGGTGGCATGGTATTGACTGCCGATGCCATGGAAGGTTCGGATGTCATAGCCATAAGTGGCCAGACCGACGTTACTAATATGCCAATTATAATTAGAGTTTTAGCTCCTAATGGTAATGTTGTAATGACTGATCAAATCCTCATGGATGAGCATGGACTCTTTGCTAAAGATATTCAGATTGGCGGTCCACTATGGTCACAGGATGGAGATTACACTGTTATTGCTGAGCAGGATATTGAAGGATATTCCACATCAGCAGTAGTTGGTGTTGCGGATGGCGTAGTTGTTCCAGAATTTGGTACCATAGCTGCACTCATTTTAGCCATATCCATAATATCAGTAGTTGCAATTTCTACGCGTTCTCGACTCAGCATAATTCCCAAGTTTTAATTTTTATTATATTATACGATGTTCCGCCCACAGAGACAGGGGTGAGCCGAATAGTATAGGTAAATTATGAAACATCGTTTATCCAAATAGTCAATTATACATAAATAGAGACGATTCCTCTCTATATTCAATATGAGAATTAGAATGACATTGTTATTTACAGTAATGTTGACTCTGGCAGCAGTTGGAACTTCATCTGCCTTGGCCCAGCAGCCAGCGTGTCCTACATGTGAAGGGGATCCCATAAAGATGGCAGAAGAGGCAAAACTCCAAGCCGTGCCACTGTCACTGTGGATTGATAGTAGTACATACATGATGTCAGATACTGTTACCGTAACTGGTCATGTAGCAAACGTATTCGAAGGATTCTCCATCACCATTAAAGTCATTGATCCTGATGGGAACTTAGCGCTAGTTGATCAGTTGGATGTGGATTCAAATGGTGATTTTGAGTCAGAATATGCTGCTAGCTCTTGGTCTTATCCAGGAATATACACACTAATGGCTCAGTATGGCAGTACTGCTCGGGACAACAAGGTCCAGTTTGAGTTGATAGAGTCAGAGAAGATGGAGCCTGTCATGGGCTGCGGTAATCATATGTTGAGCATAGAGGAGATATGTATACCATATGAGATTGAAGGTGGTGAGGTTACTGGAACAATAGTGAACCCTGATCACAACTCAATTGTACTAGACATATATGCCCACGATGATGGCAAGTTGCAGATAGACTTTCCCTCTGAGGTAATAGACGATATATTCTTTGTAATGGTAAACGGTGAAGAGGCCAACGATGTCAAAATTGATGAGCAAACAGTAAAAGTCTACTTTTTGGCTGATACAGAGAATATTGAATTTGTAGGTTCTCACGTCATACCAGAATTTGGCACAATTGCTGCGCTGATTCTAGGAGTCTCGCTAGTCTCAGTAGTTGTAGTCTCTGCCAGATCTAAACTTGGATTGGTTAATCGATTCTAATTGTTTTCTTTTTCATTAGGGTGTGTCCCACTAGTATAAAGCCCACGGAGCCGCCTCCGGCAGCCCTGCACCAGTGATATAATTGGACACATCCGGGAGCTCAACCGGAGGTAGCGCGTCCCCCACTATACATGGGTTGTTCACTCCTCCTTGAGGCCGTCGCCCTTCACCGTCATGTACAACGACAGCATCCAACAACTTGCGGACTAGTTGTACGACGCACTACATCCAATCCCCGGCCACACACCGTCCAGCTTGCGCTGAATCGGTCGCCGGTTCATATGTGGATATACCGCGGCACGATATGTTAATACTGGTGACATCGTCTTTGCGCCGTCTGTATTACATGTCATATCCGACAGCCGGTAGAATTTTAGTTATTTAGATAATTCCCAAACCCCTTAGCAATACTATAATATGATAAACAGACCTTATCTCTGATAGCAATGTCAAACACACTCTTCATGATTTTAGTTGTCGTTATAGCGGCATCATGTGTTGGTAGCGTGGCAGCTCAAGATAACAGTATTCAGTTGAACTTAGATAGTACATCATACGAAGACGGCGACACAATGGTTGTATACGGCAAGGTGCCAACCACATTACCTGACGAGCAGATGCGCCTACAGGTACTATATCGCAGCACAGTACTATTGGTAGACCAGTTTGATGTTGCGCAGGATGGCACATTTACTTATTTAGTGAACACGCAAGGTTCACAGTGGGTTCACGATGGCCAGTATACCGTTCGTGTTTGGTATGGTCACGATAACACCAGTCAATACTTTGAGTATGCTACCAAGAGTATAGAAGATACACTGGGAATGTTCGAGGTGGCAGATGGACGTGGGGGGACATTTGATGTATCATATTCCATACGTGGAGGAGATGTAAATAGTATGCAGGTAGATTACGAGAATTTGGCCATACAGATATCCATAGACGCAGAACAGAGTGGCCGCATACTGTTGGATTTGCCCCGGGAGTATATAGACTCCATACATAACGATGGAGGGGATGCGCAATACATCACACTGGTAAACGGAGTGCAGAGAGATCATGTTGATGACATGGGGCAGGATATACGTCGTGTTGTCATAAATTTTGATGCTGACACCACAGATATAATGATAGTTGGTACTCAGGTGGTCCCCGAGTTTAGCTCCGTCTTTATCATATTGATTGGCGGAATTGTAACCGCATCCATACTCTCCCGCTTTAGAATGCGTACTTTTCTTTAAGTGGTGAGACCCGACGCAACTCTGCTACGACATTCTTTATTGTAGATACCACAGAATCTATATCGGTCATTGTGTTGTTAGGACCCAAAGTTAGTCTCAGGGAGCCAGATATGACATCATTGGGCAGATTCATAGCACGAAGAACGTGTGACTCTTTTTGTGTGTGAACGGAGCAAGCTGAACCTGTGGATGCAGATATACCATATTCATCAAGTTTGATTATCATATCTTCACCGTTGACACCCAAAAATGCCAAATGGGCATTTCCCGGTAGTCTATGCAGGGGATGACCATTGTACGCCACATGTGATACTTTTGATACTATGCCGTCCACCATTGCATCTCGTAGGGATTTTACGTGTTGTGCATTGCTTTGTAGTTGTTGTTTAGATATAAGGCATGCCTGACCAAATCCCACTATTGCTGGTACGTTCTCTGTACCGGATCGGAATCCCTTCTCCTGCCCTCCACCATAAATTAGTGGACTTAATTCTACACCATTGCGTATGTATAGAGCACCTATTCCTTTTGGGCCCCCAAGTTTGTGTGATGATATGGATGCGACATCAACACCCATCCTCTTGACATCTATGGGTATTTTGCCTACAGCTTGTACCATATCAGTATGAAGGCGCACATTGTACTTTTTGCATACTGCAGATATCTCTTCAATCGGCTGAATCGTACCCACCTCGTTGTTGGCAGTCATAATACTGACCAAATCCGTATGCCTGGTTATAGCAGATTCTAGTGATTCGGGCGATATCATACCAAACTCATCTGGCGGCAGATACGTTATGTTTACGCGGTCACTCTCTTGCGCTACGCGAGACCGACACGGTTCTAGTACAGAGTCGTGCTCTATCTGTGTTGTTATTATATTGTTATAATTTGGGTTGCGCAGTATCGCGTTATTTGATTCAGTACCTCCAGACGTAAAGAATATCTCCGAGGAGTCTGCATTTATTAGATCAGCCACATGTCTTCGAGCATCCTCTACGCCACGCCTGGCCATTCTGCCTTCCCTGTGTATGGATGAGGGATTTCCGTACGTCTGCTCCATGTAGCGTAGCATGACAGTCACAACATCTTTGTTTATGGGTGTGGATGCAGCATTGTCCATGTATATCACTGTGTATTAGCACCTCCACTGACATATTCACGTATAACTACACTGTCAAATCCCAATAGACGTAAGATCTCATCTAGTCTATCCACATGGCTGTGAATCTGTTGTATGCAATCTTTTGATACCTCAATGCGCGCAGTACCATTAATGTCTCGTACACGGACAGGGCCGACAGGAACTATATCTTTCACATACTTTTCTGCCATCTCTATGCGCGCCAGCATCTGTGCCGTAATACGCCTGCCCCAAGGTATCCTAGAAGCTAGGCATGAATTTGATGGTCTGTCGTGCACGTCAAGTCCTGCTTGAAGAGCCAATGTTCGGATATGTGACTTTTTGATGCCAAGCTCCAGCAAGGGACTCTGTATGCCGTGCTCAGCTATGGCGCGCATTCCGGGCCTATAATCAAATACATCATCAGCATTGGTCCCATCCACTATAGCATGGTATTTTGTTTCATCTGCTAGTGCCCGTAGTCGCTGGCCCATCTGCGTCCTGCAATGATAGCATCGATTTTTATCGTTCTTTGTGAACTCTTCATCATTCAGTTCGCTGTATTGAATTATGTGATGTTTTATTCCTATCTGCAACGCCACATTCTTGGCGGATTTGAGTTCATCCTCTGCCAGAGTCATATAGTCGGCGGTCACAGCCATGGCTTTGGTGTGTGACGAGTTGTGGGCGGCGTATGCCACCAAAGCACTATCCACCCCTCCAGACAGTGCCACAATAACTGATGGAGTCTCTGAAAACCACTCCACTATATCATCTATTCTCTTCAATATGCCTCCTGACTAACCGCTCTACTGTACGGGCGTTCATGCCTGTCTTCTTTGCAGCATCTGCAATATCATCAAACTCTATCTTAAAGTCTGATGTCTGTCTGTGTTTGTGGGATTTGTAACGAAATGTATATTCTGCTTGATCGATTGTAACTGTAATGGTCGCATCTTGTCTTGGTACTGTATATCTATGAGCAGTAGTAAGGCGCACTCCCAATGTACCTGTGTAACGTACAAGTACATCTGTAATATTGCTTACTAAGATATGGGCGCACATAACTGAAATTACATGAACCGGTCTGCCTTTCTTGCCTATACGGGTATGAATGGTGGCATCCAAGGCTCCATGATTCAGGAGTGTGGATATTAGATCACCTATAACTTCACCGGATATATCATCCACATTGGTCTCTATAACAGATATTGTATCATATGATGTTTCGGTGTAGTCATCACCCTGTACCAATAAAAGTACGTTGGCAAAGTTAGTGACATCTTTGGAGCCAGCACCATATCCGATATACTTTGGTACAATATGGGGATAAAACGGCATCGTAGTTCCCGCAAGTCCTGCCACAATAGCAGCACCAGTAGGAGTTGTTGTCTCTGTGCCTTCTGGTCCGCCAAATATCGGAATCTGTGCATTGGATAATATATTTAGTATGGAGGGAGCTGGATTATACATTGTTCCATGCGCAAATTTTACAGTACCGCCACCCACATTTACCGGCATAATAATCACATTGTTCTGAAATGCATTTATTCCATCAAGCGCCAGGGCCACTCCAACAATGTCCACCAGTGTGTCAACAGAGGAGAGCTCGTGTAGTTCTGTCGAGTCTAATGTAGTACCATGTATTTGAGATTCTGCAGATACCAGAGCATGCACAGTACGCTCTGCAAACATTTTTGCTGGTTTTGAGAGTTTCAGATACTCTACGGACTTTTCAATAGCAGATATTATCTCGGACGCAGGTCTAAAATGAGGGTCAGTTATGTTCAGTTTTAGCTGCGTACACGCCATACCGTTGCGGGCTGTCTTTTGAAAATGGATACTGTTTATTGTTGAGCCTTCTAGGTACTTTGCGCATTTCTGTATATTTTTGCATAGCGCATCACCGTCTCCCCGCATATCCACAAGAGCAGACAACATCATGTCTCCAGATATACCTGCCTGCCGGGGGTCTATTACCAGTACCATGGAGTGTTATGATACATCAAATTCATATAAACTCTGTTGGTTCTACGACAGTCATTATTTTATGTCAGAATGATCTCAAATAGTATAGGGTACTATTGTGGCGCTCTCTGCCGCCCAGTTATATACAAATTACTAAGTGTGATTCCTCCCACAAAGTCAGGTGATGGTTGATGTGTCATTGGATAGCGTTAAATACGTCATTAAACCGTACTGTATGATGGCTCTTGTAAAAAATGGCAGGGCAGTAACACGTCCATACACAAAAAATTTGGGTATGCGGCATGTGTTTGAACATGTCAGGAAGGTAGCAGAAGTGGCGTACATTATAGCGAATAATACAGGGAGGAATACCTATGGTGTTAACGCATTGATGTATCGTATAATGCGCGGTCCTGACCCCAAAGTATATTCGTCCATAACGCAGACCGCCATACGGGACGGGGTTGCCGCCCATAAAACGTACAATACAAAGACTGCACAGGGCATGAAGGTATCTGAACCTGTATTCTGTAATCCGGTTGTAAAGTTAAAAAACCAAAATTGGAGGCTGAATCCGATAGCGGGCGGATATATGGCTATTGCAAATGTTGGCTCATCAAAACACCCACATATGATAGCAATTCCTATCTCTTCAGATGTGGTACGTAAAATAAGACAAAATGAGTTGGGCAAGTTATGGATTACGCCAACCACATACACCATAACATATCATAATAAAGTGCCCGAGGTTGAAAAACCCCACCCACACGGCAAGTCAGAGATTATCGAGTTGCTTACGGATGTGGGTTGTGTGGGCGGCACATCAAGGGATGTAATTGGCGTGGATATTAATGAAAAGAACATCACCGTAGGTGATAAAAATACGGTGGTACAGTTTGATCTATCCGATACGATACAGGCCATTGAAGAGGCAAAGACTGAGGATGCAAACAATACGTATACACGTACACATGATAATATCACATATGCGGCACGTACCGGAAGGCGCATTACACACAAGAAAGAGGAGGAACGCAGAGAAAAGCAACAAGTCGCACATGGTGGTCACAAGTTACACAGCAAACTCAAACGCAGATACAGGAAACTCAAGAGGGAGGGCAAACACAAGAGGGCCGCCGAGATAAAGAAGCAGATGCGTATTGAGCATACCACATAACCACACAAAGTCAAAAAAGAATGCTAAAAAGCGCAGGGTAGCCAAAGCCATGCGCCACCACGAACATGTGCTGAACGTGATAGCACTATGCATTGCACAGTGGGCCGCACAATCCGGGTGTTTGGTTATGTTGGAGGATTTAACCCACATATCGTACAATTGGCAGAAGGACGGAAAGTTTGGACGCAGCATGCGTCGCAGATTACATTCTGCCATGATGCGAAAGGCATCGGATTTAATTTATGAAAAGTCCCGGTTTTTGGGAGTGGAGGCATTACATATGCGTCCACACAACACATCCAAGCTATGTGCTGTATGTAGAACCCCACTAACTGGAACTTATCATAAAAAAGACTACACCCACTGCCGTACAGTTGGCGTAGATCGTGACGTCAACGCAGTGGAGAACATACGGCGAACAAGCGCCGTATCCCGGTATGGTCGTAAGGTTTCGGCCAGTCTGGGCGAAGTCCGTCGTGGTGTGGATGTAATCCTCGATCCCACACCACTCATACAGGGTTGCTGGAGCAACTGGGCTGACAGACTATCCCGCATGGCGGGGGTGTAATCACCCGACTTTGCGGGAGGAACCCTAAGTGTTGCGTATCCTACCCACATAGCCCGCTTGCATACGAGTCATATTGATGTGGGAGTCACTTGAGGGACATATTGTATCATATGGGAATCGGCTCGTTTAAAGACTACTAATGCCATGCCGCATTATGCGCTAACTTCGCATATAGTTCCCAATATTATACATCAAAAATATAGTGGTTGGTCATTTAGGCATTCAAACTTCAGATATCCCATAATAAAACAATATCACTTCAAGTATACAGTTGAGTCAGTACAGCCATGTACACTTAGATTTATTTACATCCAATCAGTTACATTCAGACATGCTTACCATAGTTGGATCCGGCAAGGTTGGAGGCAGTGCCGCTCTTTTCTCGGCACTAAAGAGGGTGGATAGAGACATACTGCTACTTGATGTAGTTGAAGGTTTGCCTCAGGGTGAGGCAATGGACCTGAACCATGCACTCTCAGAACAAGGTATTGATGTTAAGGTGCGTGGTTCCAACAGCTACGAGGACATGGCTGGCTCAGATATCATAGTAGTGGTTGCGGGTTCGGGAAGAAAACCAGGCATGACAAGAATGGATCTGCTAAAAAAGAACGCAAGCATTGTCACCGATGTAGCCACAAATATCAAAAAATTTGCACCTGACTGCATAGTAGTACCTGTAACAAATCCGCTAGACCCAATGACGTATGTGATACAACACGTCACTGGTTTTGAGCGGAGTAGGGTGTTGGGTATGGGAAATATGTTGGATGTGTCCAGATTTCAGCAATTCATACATGAAACGACAAATTATTCCAGACACGCCATACACGCATTGGTGATTGGTGAACATGGAGAGAAGATGCTTCCACTCGTACGATTTGCTTCTGTCTCAGGCATACCTTTGATGAGCCTGATAAAATCAGAAGAGGCAAATGATCTGGTGACAGATACACGTGGTGTAGCTGCACGGGTAATTGCTCTGAAAGGTGCCACAGTACATGCTCCTGGAAATGCCATATCCGTAATAGTAGAGTCCATAATGAGTGATCGTCGTAATGTGCTACCTGTGTCTACACGTCTTGATGGAGAGTACGGCCACACTGATGTGGCCATCGGTGTTCCTGCAGTGATTGGTCGTAACGGTATCGAAAGTATTGTAGAATTAGAGTTGAATGAGGATGAACGGTTCATCTTTGATGCCGGTGTGACCAATGTAAAGTCTGCCATCTCTGGCTTGTCGCTTTAGGATTGATAACTCCTTGGAACTAGATGAGATTTTAAGATCTTTGGAACTACACAAGATAGACTCTGCGCAAGCCCGAAAGATGTTATCATTACATTCAATAGAAAAGTTGGAGAATTCGGTTCGTCTAGATATCGGTAGGGCGCATCGCCGTGGAGTTCCCGAAGTAATACTTGCAGAGTCAAAACAACTCTCCGACATTAAATTGATCATAGAACGGCATACAAGAGATTCACTGATGATCTCTCGAATAAAATCTGATGTTTTAGATGATATTGTCTCATATGCAGAGTCTCTTGGATACAGTATAGATGCAGGTCAGAACTGTAGTAGTATACTGTTGTGGCGCAAGCCTCTAACCCCTACCGGGGGCCTAGTTGGGATTTTGACCGCCGGGACATCGGATATACCCATAGCTGAAGAGGCCCGTCTAATATGCAAAGCAATGTTATGTGATACCGTATGCGAGTATGATGTGGGTGTGGCTGGCCTCCACAGGATATTCCCCGTACTAAAAGAGATGATAAAAGATGAAGTTGATTGTATAGTGGTGGCTGCTGGTATGGAGGGTACTCTATCCACACTGGTCGCTTCACTTGTGGACATACCAGTCATAGGAGTGCCTGTATCTGTAGGGTATGGGTATGGAGCTGGTGGTACAGCTGCCTTGTCATCAATGCTACAGAGTTGCGCATTGGGATTGACAGTAGTAAATATAGACGGGGGCGTAGCTGCCGGTGCTGCAGCCGCTAAAATTGCCAAGCATCATTACAAAAGGACAACAAAGCATAAAACAAAAGATATCTAAACATTCGCAATCTTGCTTGTTAGAATATCACTGGGCATTTGTATATTGTTTCTGTTTGGATTATACGCATATGAAAATTCACATAATGATTTGAAATTACTTCACGAGTGAGATAGATTGACGGTCCATTGGAATATGGATGAGATGTTTTTTGGTAGCCGTATTTGCTTTAGGATTGTCGATGCTTGCGCAAGGCACAGCTTCACAGGATTTGGCCAATGTTCTATCTAGAATCCATCAGACAGATTCCAATGTGAAATATCTACGCTTTGATGAGTTTAGGGACGTAATGCTTAATGGTTATGTTGTGTGGCATGCTGCTGATGTATCATAACATTCTGTAAGTCATGTATACGTTGACTAAATGCGTACCTTGCGCAAAGGCAGGACTAGATTCATTCATGTTGGGCAAATTCCCACTCACGTATCCTTTATTGTATTTCAAATGGTTTTAGTGGTTTTGGGAGTGCGTATTAGCCTATATGCTTTAACGCCAAACAAGGTCGGTGCCAGTACATACATGATTACATTGAGCGCTATTACCCCGATTCCAAAGGCAAGCACTGATACTTCAGAGCCTTCTTCAGCTAAACTCATGATGGATAATGATGCTAGCATGGGCGTGATTGCCAGACTTACAAGTTCACGAAATGCGGGATACTCTCTTTCCAAGTCGGCTATCGGGGGAGATATTGTATAGTACAGTTGGTTAAAGCCAGTCATAAATGAGTCTCCTGATGAAGTACTCAGTAATGTGTTGTCACGAATCTCCCGTAAGTATTGGACTTGGGGAGCCAATTCAGTACCAAATGCTGCTGTGGCAATCAGACATGACCCGCCACTGGGAGTTGTAGGTATTACTTCACATTTACCATCAACCAGTTGCGTCCCCTCTCCACAAACTATAGGTTCGGGTTCTGGTTCGGGCTCTGGAGGAGGGGGAGGTGGCGGCACTACCACAGGTTCGG
Organism: Cenarchaeum sp. SB0675_bin_21; assembly: GCA_009843815.1. Lineage (GTDB taxonomy): Archaea > Thermoproteota > Nitrososphaeria > Nitrososphaerales > Nitrosopumilaceae > VYCS01. The sequence goes on from VYCS01000011.1 coordinate 22,237, forward strand.
GTTCTGGTTCAGGCGGTATTATTTCACACGTATCTCCAACTAGCATGGTGCCTTCACCACAGTTTGGAAGTACGGGTTCTGGTTCAGGTTCAACACGTACGTATGATATTGTAGTTTCAACATCATTTGCGTTATATGTCAGTAATATGGTATAATCTCCACTATTTGACCAGAGTGGGCCTCCAGCAGTTATATCCAGTCTAAAGTCACCACTGTTTACATCCACTACAGTCTGACTAAATCCAACCCGATTTCCTGTGGGACTAATAATTTGTGCAACAACTGCACCTAGCAGTTCTGAGTCGACATCCTTTATTGTACCAGATATTGTAATAGTGTCGCCTTCTTCATATGTTTCGGCATTAACAGAGAATGTGATTGGGGGAATGTTGTGATTATCAGCAAATGCCAAACTACTAGCGCCCGTTAAAATCATAATTGCCAATAGTCCAGCCTGTGTTTTCATATGTTGCGTTTATATGGTTCAGGTATAAATGTATTTTTGACAGGACGGCTGTATTCCACGGATATACATCATGCTCTAAAGATAGCGAATATGAAATAGTATTTATGAATAAAAAACAAATAAAAATTAGATTTATGGTTTATTGAAACGGAACTACGCTCTCGTCGTTTATGTGTATTACGTCTTCCACGAACCAATCGTCGGCATTAAGACGCCATGTACCATATATGGCCAAGGCAAGATCGCCTGCTTCGTTCAGTTCTGTAGAGCTAAGGGCACCACTAGCATAGGATTCTGCTAGACGTGGCAATATTGCTGCAATGTCTGCTGGATCAGTACTACCTGTCCTCTCTATTGCTAGTCCGGCTAACCATACTGCATCATATGCGTTGTATGCGAATGCATTAGGCACACCGCCAAACGGTACTGACAGAGCATCTGTAACACCTTGGGCTCTGGGACCATCACCCAAAGGTACTTGAATTGCGCTGAACTCGACCTCAATGGCAAAGTCGCTGGCTATTCTATCTCTTGCTATGAATGGGTTCTGTGCTAATGTCTCAGAACCATACCATTTGACCTCCTTTAGTACGGGATATCTGTCTGCTGTCTGTAGTATGGATACAATCTCATCAAATGCAACCACCACTATTGCTACCTTGTCTGCGCCGTGACTATCTACATATCCTTGGACTGTACTGGCCAGGGCATCTATGGATACGGAGAACTCTCTTACATCGGGATTGTACCGTATACCTTCATCATACATGCCGCCGCGCTCTTCAAATTCACTCATTGCAGCATTCCTCAAACTATCACCGTACGAGTCTCCAATCCACAGGGGAACAGCAACTTCTATACCTTCGTGAGCGAGTAGTATGCCGAATGCCTTTCCTTGATTGGCATCATCAGCCACAACTCGGAAGACACGATCATCTGCCACTGCCAGCTCAGTAGATGTGGAACAACACGATAATAATATCATATTGTTGTCGTTTGCGTAGTTCATGACGCTTTTGACGCGTGAGCTGCCCGCAGGGCCGAAGAGAATGTCAGCTCCACGTGAATGGAGTGTCTGAGCCTTCTCGAGTGCTATGACTGGGTTACTGGCGGTATTCTCTTGGAATAATACCATACTCCAGCCTGCATTATTAGCATCTAGGTAGCTGTTGAGGTGCTCTACTGCCAATACTGTGGCCGCGTTGACCTGCACGCCGACGGAACTGTATCCGCCAGTCAGTGGCAGTAGCGAGCCTGCAAATACAACAGTACCTTCAGGTATTGGAGGTGGTATTGTGTCGGTATCAGAGTAGTATATGTCACCTTTTACCCACTCACCGTTCTCAACTGTTCGTAGTCCGTAGTTTCCAGTAGCCAGATCTCCTGCTTCATTAAGCGCAGTAGACCTAAGAGCTCCTGTAGTGTACTCTTCGGCGACTTTGTGTATTACTGCTTTAATGTCGTCTACCTCTGCACTGTCTGCTTCTATGATGCTTAGGCCAACCAGCCATACAGCGTCATATCCGGTATATGCAAATACGTTTGGCGAATCGCCGAATCTATCAGCTAGTCCTTCTCTTACGTGTTGAGCCCTGTCACCAGTATCAACTTCCACTTGGACTGCGGTAAAACTCGCTTCTTCGGCGAATCCAAAGGCTATCCTGTCTTCTTTTAAGGGGGTGGAATCTGCTATGGTCTCAGAACCAAACCAGTGTACCTGTTTTAGTACTGGGTAGTTGTCTGCAGTCTGTAGTATGGATACTATCTCATCAAATGCAACTATTGGTATGCCTACTTTGTCTGCACCATGTTCATCTGCATGCTTTTGGACAATGTCAGCTAGTGTTCCCACAGTTACGGAAAACTCTACAGCGTCTGGATTGTACCTTACGCCATCATCAACTGTGCCTCCACGAGACTCAAAGTCATCAGTAATTTCACCTATCAATCCGTCTCCGTATGTATCGCCAATCCAAACTGGAACTGCGACTTCAACACCTGCTGCCTCTAAGAGCTTGCCTATTGCCTTACCTTGATTTGTGTCATCTGCAACTATACGGTATACTGAGTCGTTTGGTATGGCTAGTGTTGGTGCTGTACTACAACAAGACAGTACCAGCATATTGTTTTCATCTGTGTAGCCAATCACACCGTTTACGCGTCCTGATCCGGCTGGGCCGAATATAATATCAACACCCTTGGATTTAAGCGTAGTAACTCTATCAAGTGCAGCTGGAACGGTGCTTTCTGAATTTTCACTAGAAAGTACGAACTGCCAACCGGCATCCATCTCTTCTAGATATGCGTTAAAGTCTGCAACCGCCAACTGTGTTGCGGCATCAACCTGAACCCCTACAGAACTGTACCCACCAGTCAACGGCAGGACTGATCCCACCATCACCTCTTCGGGTATATCTGCATAAGCTGTTCCTGCTATGGTCATTGTTATGGCAATCATTGCGATTGCCAAAGTTGTTTTAATCATTTAATATTCATTTTTTAAGGTTATACTTAAATATAGCAGACAAATGTTTTTGAATTCCGAGAATTTCATAATTCGCATGCCTTTTTACTGCGAGTCGGCATTGCGGACCCCTACGGACAGTCAGATTGATAAGCATGTGGCGCGCTATATGAATCTAAAGATCATATCCAAACAAAAGGACCAGACGGTTAATCCCGCCCCGTATGGCAAGCCCAAGCGGTCTTGGCGTACAGTGGTATGTTATGTATGTCGATGGATCATCGACTGCACTGCATGATAGCCGTATCGCTTGGAGCGTTTTACCATGCGCAACACCATAGATACATGGTAGTTTAACATGTAGTATATTTGATTTTATTGTAGAGTGATCTTTTACTGGGCAACTACGCCATACTCTGTTTTTACTCTCGTACTGTCACACAACAGTATTCTTTGCTTTGCCGTTGGTGCATATGGATACAATAAATCGATAAAAGTCGCCTATATTCCACTTTGTATGATCTTGTCAGAGAACTGTAGATTCAGCCCTTTGAGCATAGTCAGACATATCTTTGAGTACCCACTCCCGGTTATGTTTTGCAGTTGCCTGGCTGTTTTCTTGTTAGGTTTTTTCTCTCCTGGCCCATCTTTTTTGTTATGTATGGGTTGGTCAGATCATCACATTCAATACGTTGTGGGAAATTACCGGCAAGCATTGTAGCAAACATCTTGAAAACGATCAACATTATCAAATACACAGACATTCCACACTGTGGCTATATACGGATTTTAGAATGATGCTATGTCTGTTGTTGTGTTTCCGCATGCTATACGATATGACCGCCAAAGTCAAAGCTTACCAACTAGATTAGTAATTTTCTTCACAAATGGTTCTAGATCGTGTCTGAGAGGCTTTCATACCTAGTCACAGCACATTTCCATCTTTCGATATGTTATTTATTTTTAGACTCATACTCTGCCTGTATTTCGTTTATTTTTTGCATTATTTGATCAATATCTGAAGGTTTTGACAGTATAGAATGGATTTCTTTGTTCATGAGTTTTTCCTCCATATCGGATGTGCTAAGATATAATGATGCAGTAAATAGTACTATTGGCTGTCGAGTACATAATCCTTCTTCATCTAAGGCATTTAAAACGTCAAGTCCAGAAAAGTTGGGCATGGTCAAATCCAATAACACAAGATCATATATCTCTCCCTTTATCATCTCCAAACCCTCCAACCCGCTGGGAGTAGAATTAAATTCATGACCCATCGCGTTAATAGTCATCTCTAACAACATTCGTATGTCTGTATTATCATCTATGATGAGTATCTTCATATCTAAATATGGATAGCGTAGTTAACATAATAAACGATTTGCCTTTTATGTCTGTTGAGTGTCTGAACACCAGTCATCTTAACCACGTGATATGCCTTGTGTGACTCTTGTGCTTTATCATTCTCAAATATAATTATGTGGCATCAGTACCAATCTATTGTATATCATTTGTTGGTAACATTATCATGATATCTTCACCGTTTTGTTCCAACTCTACTTGCCGGTCCCGAGCCAAAAACAGTGCTGCAAAGAAGCACCTAATGGAGTCCAACGAATCTAATCCAGTTACAATATCATAAAGACTGACACGGTCGTTATCTTTTATCTTTAGTAGAATGAGATCTTGGTACCGGCCTATGATCTTTTCCAACGATAGTAGATGATCCTCAATATCAAAAGCTGGTTCAATGGTAGTTTTTGGCGCGCCAGATCGGTGGTTCCGGGGATTTGCCATGGATACAACCAGATTCTGTAATAGTGTTAACAGGTCATCAACAGATACTGCATATGTAGATTGATGCCTATACGGCATAGGTATTGTCTGTATATCCATGTGTACACGTTGTGGGGGTGGTTTTTTTGCCATGGCCTCTGCCTGAAGAGCAAATATACTGTCCACCTTCATCTTATATATCAGAGAGGATGACAGGGCGGCTATTCCGGCTACTTGAAGATCCTTGTTCTCTTTTTTCTCCAGTAGCATAGACAACATGTTTAAAATCTCCGCCAGATCTATATCCCATACATTCTTTTTTGATATGGTGTCCGGATTGAACAGTATGTTTAGTGGTTCTTTGGATATATCGTTTGTGTCCATCATGGCAACCCTGTTATTGTATCTGATGATTGCGTATATATGCCCACCAGGGACCAATGTTCATCCATTACCCTCCATATGCCATAGTCGACAGCAGCTAGATCCCCGTTTTCATTAAATTGGACACTGTTTGACGCCCCAAACGTTTTCATAGACACATGAGGTAGTGCGTCTATCAATGAATCTGTTTGTGAACTCTGTGTAGTCAGCATCGCATTACCCAATACCAGTATGGCATCATATGCAGTGTATGCGAATATGTTTACAGATTCATCCTCCAACAGGTCTAATTGCATACGTATCTTACTCTCTATCTGTGTATTCAACGGGTTTGGAGAGACATGTTGTATCACGCCGCTGAGATTTACTGTATTTGAGAATACACCAAGTTCGCCCTCGGTCATATCTCTTAGATTGACAACAGATTCTGAACCATACCAGCGTACTTGACTAAGTACTGGATAATCCAATGCCGCCTCCACTATATCTGTAATTTCGGTAAAAGATATTGCAACTACAGCTACCCTGTCTGAACCATTCACTTCACTCAGGTCTTGTACTACAGATGCTAAGCGGGCGACAAGGGATGTTGCATCAAGATCTTCTACATTAGGCGAAAAATGTATTGTAGAGGCAACTATGCCACCTCGCTGTTCCATCGCATTTACAAGCTCATCGCTAAGACCCTGACCATAAGTATCATCTCGATATATGGTGACTACCGTATCTATTCCATCATCAGTCATAACGGCGGCTAGTGCCTGAGCTTGATTAGTGTCATCCGGGGCCATGCGGAATATATGATCAGGTATGGCCAATGAGGGAGCAGTAGAACAGCATGATATTAGTAACATGTCGTTACGTTTAGTATAGTCATAGACTGCAGCGACTGAGCTGCTTGCAGACGGTCCAATTATGATGTCTATGCCTTCATCATGAAACTCTCTAGTCTTTATCAATGATACTTCAGTGTCAGAGTTGTTATCTTTAATGACCACATCTATCCACCACTCCTCTCCCAGATCTTTCAGATATTCATTATAGTCGTCTACAGATAAATTGATAGCTTCTAGCCTCTGCCGGTCTATATGTACACTATTTGGGTTCACATTATCCAAAAAACCAATCCTTTGAGGTCCATAAAGCCCTACTTGAGTACATTGTGCCTCAGGATCAGATACATATGTAATGTCTAATACTGCCTTGGCAGGTTTTCCCGGCGTATTATCGTGTACCTGTACAGGTATAATTAGCGACGTATATTTTGGTATCAAAAGCGGGTATCTTAAATCTGTTATGACCTCTCCAAACAACAATACATCAGTGTTATGATTATTTGATATGTATGATGTATGTTGTAGTGTATGTGCTCCTAGTCGTATAGTATTCTCATGTATGGCATACCTGTCTGCAGCATCATTGTGCTGTATGATCAAGTTAATTCCATACACCAGTACTGAATCAGAGCATGATACCACCATATTGTGAGTGCTGTATGTATCAGCGTCGTTCAAAGTAACCGATATGGTACTAGAATGCAACTCAGACATCTGTGCATATGTGTCGGGCATTATGATCAATATGGTCAGTGTAAATAAGATGAGTGATGAGCACATCCATGTACAATGCATTGTCTAAAGATTACATTACTAATTCATATAGTTACCTCTGTATCAAGTATTTCAGTCCACCGACATACAGTCACAGCATTGCTTCAATACTGTTGATTTTATCCATAATTTTATCGATATCTGCAGGTTTTGCAAGAACCGAGTGAATTCCTTTTTTGATCAGCTCCTCTTCCAGCTCACCCATTCCAAGAAACGAGGCGGTAAAGAGTATGATGTGTTGATCTTTTATCGTGCCATCTTTCTCCAATGATTCAATAACATCCATACCGGTAAAGTCAGGCATAGACAAATCCAAAAACACCATATCGTACTTTGTTTCTTTTATTTTTTCTAGGCCCTCAACCCCGCCACCAGCAGACTCAAATTCATGGCCCATCACTTCGACCGTTAATTGCACAAGCTTGATGATATCAGGATTGTCATCCACGGCCAGTATCTTCAAGATTCTACACCTCTTGGGTTTATCGTAAAGTGAAATGTGCTGCCCTCACCCATCTTGCTTACAACACCGATGGTTCCACCCATACCTTCTACCAATCCTTTACATATAGAGAGGCCTAGGCCAGTCCCACCATGCCGACGTTCCATAGATGTGGCAATCTGATAGAATTTGTTGAATAGTTCGGACTGCTTATCTTCGGGAATACCTGTGCCGTTGTCTTTTATGGAGAACTTTATCATTTCATCTTCTTTTTCAACAATTATCTCTATTCTGCCAGTATCATTGGGAGAAAAGTCAATCGCATTATACAGTATGTTCGTCATTACCTCAGCTATACGGAACTGATCACCGACAATCGTTCCTCTCGTCTTGGATGTAACTTTGATCTTTATATTTTTTTCATTTGCAGCATGTATTATAGATGATGTCACGTTGTTCAATAGATCTTTGAGATCAAATTCAGCCATCTTGAACTTCATTCTTCCGAGCTCCAGTTTGTGTATGTCTAATAAATCCGTCACCAATTGTTTCAGATGAGTTGCATTGTTCAGGATTGTATTTACAGCATCAGCCTGTCTCTTGTTAAGGTCTCCCAACATTCCTGGCTTTCCTAATGCTTGGGAAAATCCAATAATTGGAGTTAACGGAGTCTTTAATTCATGGGTTATCCCTGTAAGAAACTCATCTTTCATTTGATCAATTTTGCGACGTTCTTCCAACATTTGTGTCGTCTCTTGCATCTTTGTCATATCTTGTATTACTACATTACGTCCTATCAGTGCACCCTCATCATCATACAGATTAGTAGGGGTAACTAGGGCAAGAAACTCTTTGCTGGTCTTTGGCTTCATCCATATTTCACCACTATGGCATACACCACTAAAACGCCACTGTGCCATATTTATTAAAATATCCGAGATACTTTTGTCTGCAGTATGTTCTACTAGGTTACGGCCAATTATTTCAGACTTTGCATACTCCATCTTTTCTGCATACCTGTTGTTGCAGTGTACTATTATACCGTCAGTATTTACAGTTCTGTACATCTCTGGTGAATGCTCATACAAGCTTTCATACTTGCTGAGTTTTACCAACTCTTGCAGATTTTGTACTTCCTCATAGTCTAAAAGTACTGTACGACTTCGAACCAGTTTACCATCACTACCAACCACATCCCCCACTGTTATTAAAACATCAAATACATTACCACTTCGAGTAATCAGTGGGAATCGACGATTGTTGACAGATTCATGACGTCTCCATTGGTTAAATATGGTTTTAAGTCGCTCGTGACTCTCTTCCGGAGTATGATCAAAGATTGACATGCCGATAACTTCGTCTTTCATATATCCGAGCATACGGGCATACTTGTCGTTACAATCTATGATACGTCCGTCAAGATCCACAGATCGAGTCATAGGATCCAAGGTCTTTCTCACCGCTATGCGTTTTTCAAATCTTCCACTCAAAGCTAAACCCCTTCAATATCTTCTCTAACATATACTATTCTTCAAGATTATTTAACTTTCGATTTACAAGGCCATCAATGACTAGTGTAGGGCTGCCGGAGAAGACTTCGGGGTTTTATATTAGTGGAACACACCCCTAATGTGTGATACCTAAAATTTTAGTCATGGCTTGTGCGGGTGCAGTTATGGTGGGACTAGCTGTCTATGCCACGATGCTTGAGGATTCCAATGAGAATAGGTTTCGAGTTGCATTCTTTCCCAATGTTGCGCATGCAATTCCCGTAATAGGTATGGAGATGGGTTCTTTCGAGAGGAGTATCGGGGAGGAAGTAAATCTGGAGGTCAGACTGTTTGATAGTGGTCCACAGGCCATAGAGGCCTTATTTTCGGGTTCTATAGATATGGCGTATGTTGGGCCAGGACCTGCCATAAATGGATTCTTAAAGTCTACAGACGGCTCGGTTCGCATAATATCAGGTGCTGCCAGTGGCGGAAGTAGCTTTGTGATACACCCAGACTCACAGATTGCGCAAGCATCGGATTTGCATAACACTCGAATCTCGGCTCCACAGATAGGAAACAGTCAGGACATATCACTAAGACACTATCTTGCACAGCACAATCTTGTTCCAGCAGAAAAGGGTGGAAGTGTGACTGTGCTAAATATTGCCAATCCGGACACATATACGCTCTTTGTAAAGGGAGAGATAGATGCAGCCTGGGTGCCAGAGCCATGGGCCACAATTCTTGTGGAAGAGTTGAATGGTCATAGACTATTCCATGAGGAGGAGCTATGGGAGGACGGGATGTTTGCATCAGTAGTGTTGGTAGCCCGACAGCAGTTTGTGGAAGAGAATCCAGAGACCGTATCCGCATGGCTAAAGACACATAATTCAACTGCACACTGGATTCGTGAAAACCCCACAGAGGCGCGGGAGTTGTTTAACAAGTATGTGGAGTCTGAACTGGGCCGGGCATTTCCGGATGGCATAATAGATATAGCATTACAGAACATTCACTTTACGACTGACACAGTAAGTACTTCGATAGACGTATTTGCTGAACGTGCAGATGCCTTGGGATATCTAGGTCGAAATGGGTATAATTTAGAGGGGCTATACATGATTTCAGGAAGTCCATAATGTATACTCTTAAAGTCCACCATTCTACACATCAAGATGGTCGTATGAAAGACCGAGATATAATAAATCTAGATATAAAGATTACACAGGGTTGTCTTTGATGTGTCTGTACAGATATGAATTGGTGGTTATGGTTCATCGGGTCGGCATACTTGCCAATCTCAATCCCACAAGTGAGATATATCAAAGAGTTGCAGGATTACAAAGGGGTGGAATATATTAGATGATCCCTTTATTAACCAAAAAAATAGCATTTTATGTTGCACTTATAGCCGTATGGCAGGCGGTGGCCATGTCCGAGTTGTGGCCCAACAACATATTCCCATCACCATACCAAGTTGTTGAAGATTTGGCGTTCATGGCCAGTGACGGTAGTCTGTTTCACGGTATGGGGACTAGTCTCTTCAGGTTAGTCTCTGGCTTTTTAATAGCGGCTTTAGGCGGTCTGGTCTTGGGAATATTTATGGCCAGAGTCAAGATAGTTGATCAAACCATAGGTTCATTGGTCTTGGGACTTCAATCCATACCTTCTGTGGCATGGGTGCCCTTGGCAATACTTTGGTTTGGTCTTACCGATGAGGGAATAATCTTTGTGACAGCAATAGGCGCCATATTTGCAGTAACCATAAACACCAGCTCAGGAATACAGAACATCAATCCTCATTACATTGAAGCGGCTCGAAACATGGGCGCAAATGGAAGAGATATGGTTATAAGACTGCTGATACCTGCAGCATTTCCATACGTAATATCTGGATTTAAACAAGGTTGGGCCTTTGCATGGAGGGGAGTAATTGGCGCTGAGCTACTCTTCTCATTTTTAGGTCTGGGTTTCTTGTTGAATGTAGGACGTCAACTAAATGATGTCAGTCAGATAATCGCAATCATGATACTGATAATGGGTATTGGTATTGGTATAGATGGGTTCGTCTTCAAGAAGGTGGAGGATCGGGTGATGTCTCGTTGGGGCTTAAGGTAGGTATCAGTATTGATGACATCAGACCACCGCCCGCTATAATTGCAGATACATACATCACGTATTGATAGTCGGTGATGGCTGCTATCGTACCTCCAATCACAGGGCCTATCACAGTAGCCACGGATATTGTAGAGCTGAACAGGCCGGAGGATGTAGAGTGTGGATTACGTTCCATTAGGTAAAAGTTACCTCCCACAAAGAGCATGGCCCACGATATCCCCACTAGTACCATAAACGGCATGGCCATCCACCACTCGTTTATTATGGACATTCCTAGAATGGCAGGAATTATTCCGGCTAGTCCCACCTGTATCTTGCGACGATCCGTGATCTGTATCTTGTGAACCATCATATTCATGATTATAAAAGCGGTGAATGTATTCACGACGTATATTACAGATATATGGTATAGTTGCGCATCCATATATTCCACCAATATCACTGGCAGTATTGTCCATACTGCACTTGCAGCAATGTGTCGTAGCAGTACTGCCCAAAATAGATATCTGTTCTTTGATATTATGCGACGGATGGAACCTGATACTGGGCCCGAACCAAAACCCGCCTCTGGCAACCGGAGAGTCAAAACAAATCCCCCAACAAAAAAGGCAGAGCTGACCAAGAATGCCAGGCCTATATCTCCAACCACACCTGTGGCCAGTATACCAACCATCCAGCCCAATGCATGAAAGGATATTACAGTTGCTGCCTGCCGTCCGTCACCGGTCAGCTCGTACGAGTATGCTACAAATGCAGGTATCATTATGCCCGTGACGATACCTGCAGATATACGAGCCACAAGTAGTAACAATGCATCAGTAGCAAAATAATGAAGGCCAAAGACAATGGCGCATCCGATAAAGCCCGCTCGAATGAATATCATGCGGTGTCCTGATGCATCAGACCTTCGACCAAAGTATAACTCCGATAGTATCTGTGCCAGACTATACGAGGCTACAATGAGTCCAACCTCCAGAAATGACGCAGTTATATCTTTGGCCATTATGGGTATAAAGACTATAATCATGGCTATACCTGCGTGTTGAAAGAACGTGGCTGCTCTGACTACATTTTGAATCTGCACAGTGTATGATTGGCACATACTCCATATTATCTATGGAAATTCGACATCAAGATATAGTGATATGATTCACTGTATAGGCGCAGTGTGTTACAACTCCAATGTAGATGCGATCAAATATGTAGTCTGTGGATTTGTCTGGACAGTTTCAATCGTAGGAAAATCGCCATAAATGAAGGTTCAAGAACTAGGTATTCTTAGTTTTACCTAGATTTTGGATAACTTATACTGACGAATAATATCATACTGTGGAAAAAGTCAAAAGACATAAACTACTAAAGGTAGTCTAAAAGCCGTGGAGTCGTTTTCTCAAGCACTCAAAAACAGGATACTGTTGTTTGATGGGGCCATGGGCACACAGATTCAGAGTTTAAATCCACAGCCAATCGATTTTCCTAATGATCAAGATGGATTTAATGATGGTTTGACAGTCACACATCGGGAATGGATACGCAATATACATAAGGGATATTTGGATGCCGGGGCGGATTGTGTTGAGACAAACTCATTTAGCTCCAATACCATAAAGCTGGATGAGTATGGATTTGGTCATAGTACAGTATCTTTTAACAAGAACGTGGCCGAGTTGGCAAAGAGTGTCTGCCAAGAGTATACAGACACTCCAAGATATGTCATAGGCAGTATGGGACCCACAGGATACCTTCCTAGTACCAATGATCCCGACTTGGGACAAAAGCCTCTAGATGAGATATCCAAGGCCTTTGAACTGCAAGCTACCGGACTGATACAGGGTGGGGCAGATGCACTATTGATCGAAACAAGTCAGGATATTCTAGAGGTAAAGTTGGCCATCGAGGGATCCTTACGCGCTCAAAAATCCACACAGAGGCGAGTGCCCATAATTGTCAATGCCACGTTGGATCCGTACGGCAGAATGCTTTTGGGGACACCAATACAGGCAGCATATACAACTGTGGCAGATATGGGGATAGATGTGTTCGGCTTAAACTGCTCGACAGGTCCTGTTGAGATGACTCCCAGTATAAGATGGTTGAATGCAGAGTCGTCTCATCCCATACTTGTGGTACCAAATGCAGGAATGCCCGAAAATGATAACGGAGTTGCCGTATATAAGATGAAGCCGGATGAGATGGCATCCATCTTGGATGACTTTCTTGACAAGTTTTCCAACCTCCGCATAATTGGGGGTTGTTGTGGCACAAATCCAAAACACATCAAAGCAATGCGAGAGATAATAGACTCCCGAGCCAAATAGTGCTCTGATGTATACAGATTGAGATGTCTATACGATACAAGACAGATTCAGTGTCTTTGTGAATTTGACGTGTTATGATCAACATATATTCTTATGAAATGTGGTTCTGTTTTGCGTATCAATCCATCCGACACTAATATCGATGTGTCGCCAAAAACTCATACAGACTTGCATGATCTCCGGGGGAGGTCAGTAAGACATTACCGGTCAGATCATGTATCTTATCAACAAATGATGGAAAGTTATCGACATATTGAGACATATCTATCTGCAGAAATGAGGCGGCTTTGTGGTTTTTGGGAGACGGATATAGAACAATTGGAATTATATCAAAGTCTGGGAGGTTTGTCATTATGTCCTCCACCTGAGAGTAGTCCTGTATAACTTGTGTCATAAAGCCATGCGGCTGCGCATTGATCTTTGATGTCATACGCGTATAAACTGGATTTACAGGTACAGATAGGTATAGTTTCAGATTTTTGTCTATACCGTCCTTGCGCAGTCTACGCACTACACTGCTAGGGGCATGGTTCAGGTTTGGTGAATCCAGAGTGCCGTCTCCAGCTACCACCAGTACACCTGAAAACTCTTCATCTATTGCATCATGTACAAATGCATCTATCTCCGATGTGCTTTTGTCACGAACACGCATTGTGAGTGTCATTATAACGCCAGGCATGTACTCGTAAAGATGATGTCCTACCAATATTGGTGACACACGACTATACCCCAGAACATTTTCGGTTATGTGAATACCACCACATACTTCGGCCGTACGCCCAAGTCTATTCACAAATTGTACAATGTTGTCTGTGTTTGTAGTATTTGGTGTAACTTTGGGAGGATTTGCCTCATATGTCAGGGTCATGTACTGTTGTTATGATACCTTCTTTAAAATTCTTGAAATATCACCATAATACATGACATGTATGGATTTGAGTACTGTTAGGTCATGCTTAAACACGCCTTTAAACCCAACTCTGGAGCCAAACGGCTTGAAGCCCGCATCGGTACTACTGCTCATATACGGAAGCTGTCCGCACATAATAATGACCGTAAAATCCGAACATATGCGCATACATGCTGGTGAGGCATCATTTCCCGGAGGTAAGCCCGAGGGTGGAGATATTGATTTGTGTCACACGGCACTACGGGAGACTCACGAAGAGGTTGGATTGAGAGTTGATCGTCAGAACGTAATCGGGCAGTTAGATGCCGTTCGTACTCTAAACTCAAAGTTCATGATACTGCCGTTTGTGGCCATACTAAATGACATCCCAAAATTGTCTCCAAATGCAGAGGTATCCCGTATTTTACAGATACCGCTAGAGCCCCTACTTGACACGTTAGAACCAGATACCGAGCATGGTCCGCATATGTTCAATCTATACTACAAGGATATGATAATTTGGGGGGCAACGGCGCGCATCCTATACCAAGTAAAGAAAACCATAGTTTAAAAATAGCACCTGTTTGGTATCTGATATGGCTGCACGTAAATCATCATCCCGTAAGATTCGACTCATTAAAAAATCAAAAGAGGCAAGACCTGTTCCCACATGGGTCATATTAAAGACAAAGAAGGGAGTACGAACCAATCCAAAACGTAGATCATGGAGAAGTGCCAGGACGAGAGTGGGTTAAATGTCCATGGAGAATGTCTACACGATAAATCTAGGCAAGGTGTTGTTATCTCAAAGACAGCATAGGGCAGTTAGAGCGATCAACATGATCAGAGAATATGTAAAGCGCCACACTGGAAATGACCATGTAAAGATAGATTCAGAATTGGCTGAAACAATATGGGCTCGAGGTGTTCGGAGTCCGCCCCGCAAGATAACTGTAGAGATAATAGAGGACGATACTACTGACGCTGTCATTGTGATGAATTACGATGGAGAGCTGACCTCATCGGTGGAGGTCAGTGAGCCTGATGCAACCAAGCCAGAAAGGGCAGAAGACGAGACGCCTCAGATAGAGTCAGATCAGACTGAGTCGGCAGATACTGTAAAAGAGACCACCACATCTAAAACTGAAGATACGCCGCCTGCTCAAGAAGATAAAAAATAGTTATTCTATACTATACAGTTCTGTATCTGTAAAGAGCTTCACACCCACACCATCAGGGTATTCGTCATCAAGTTTTGTGGGGATGTCATTCAAGGGATCATACGCTTCAAACTTGCCCAGTGTACTCAATGCTGAGACCAGCATTACACCTGTATCATCATGTTCAGTCACTATCTCTACAGATGCATCTGTAACTCCGGCAGTCAGTTTAGATATCTCCTCAACAGTCCCCACCGGTATGTTGCCGGACACATAAATTATGGATCGCTTTACGCTGTTGGGGGGCGCTGTGGCGTATAACATCTTTATTGCATCATGTAGTGATTCATCTGCATCATTCCTTTCTGGGCCTGTTGCAACTACAGATTGACCCGATAATTGGGCGCGGCCAAATGATGCCAGAACACTCTCCAGGGCATCGTTTCCTACGCGATAGCACTCATCTATAGTAAGATTTGGATTGCATTCTAGTAAAGAGTCATTATCTAGTATAACCAGAGAGTTTGAATTAGTTTGAACTTTGTGTAGAGAGACTCCAGCGTTAAAAATACGATCTTTTTCAAATCGAAATGGCATTATACAAAACGATATTACCGTATTTTGTAGTTTATAGCCCATCTCTGTTATAAGAGGCGCTATAGCAGCTCCCGTTCTGCCTGCCAGATTGGCCAGGACGATTACAGTATCATACTCAACCATCACTCTATACAAACTATCCATTGCCTCCTGTGAAGAGGCTCTTATCGATTCTACCGAAGGATTCACCATATTATCACACAAAATACGTATGTGTGGATGAGGATACGCAGTGTCTGCCGTATCAGTTGACACGATTAGGCAGTCCGCATCTAGCATGTTATACGTATTCTCTGCTAATCTAGATCCGCCACCAATACCTATAATCAATGCTCTATTACCTGTCACAGAGATTGTATGTTTTAAGAGTTTAAAAGATATTTGGATAATTTTTCATGACTGTTTATCAAAATATTTAGACATACAGATTAGATTCGTTATTCATCTCACAATTTGGCAGTAGCTAGTTCTGGTCAGCACTACAGATAAAAGTCCACCACAAAGACTTTGGGTGTTTGGGCTCTGATTTTCTCAAGAATTGGTAGGAGGTCACTCAAAACTAGGCCCTAGCGGGTTCGGCTCACGCCCGGCCCAAAACTACCTGCGGTGGGTTTGCCTGTCGATATAACCTCGGCGGTCATGGTGCGGATATGCAGTCTGTCGTCCTGACAAACTCGGCGGCGAATAGTCCGTCAACGTATTGTTCCTCGTCGTTGGCCATGTAGAAGCAATGCACCGTTATGTGGCGGTCTCCCGGAAAGGCATATATCCTCAGGACGAGTTGGTTGCCGGTATCAGTGTTCATTACCCCAGCCTCCAGTTCCACCTGGTAGCGGTCCTGGTTGACCCTTTCAACCGCGTCTGGGTATCGTTCGTAGAGTGCCCGGTAGGCGGCATCGTCCCGTATCGCGGCGATTGCCTCGTCGGGATCTATGCGCTCTTGATGATGTTCCCAGGTAGTTGCTAGGTTGGGTATCGCCATCAACACGAATATCACGCATAGTATGAGTGATACTGATATGACCGTGATATAGGTAGCTTTCTTGAGGGCCTCCATCGGGACGATGTATTTGCTAGACACAGATAAATGTGATTGTTCGCGGGTACCATCCATTGGAAAAGATTCAACGCCTTGCATACTATCTAGGGATAGGCATGGGAATTACCCTGTTCACCCTGTTCCTGCTGACGGTCGTCCCCGGGCTGGTGCTGTACAGCGATCTTGGGAGGCTGAGCATCGACACTCGGTCCAACGAGGAGTTGATGGAGGCGTTTGCGGAACATCCGGCGTATCTGACAATGTACGAGCGGTTCCCCAACGCCAAGGAGGAGTTCGAAGGTAACGCCCATATCGGCGGCGGTTCGCTGCGCGTCGGGGTAGCCAATCTTGAAACAGGCGCGCAGCTCATCCTGCACCTGAGCACACACCAGCATAACATGCACACGCATGCCGAGTGCATACAGGGCAACGAAGGTCCAATGGTTCGCATAGATAGTCTGTTCGTTGCCGAGTACATCAGCAGTACGGCATGTATTGAACCGACCGGTTGACTAGGCCGCCGGGATAACCATCGAAGGAACCAACAAGTGGATGACCCCCATACAGGTCGCCACAAGGTTGGCAGTCTAACCATCACCCTTTGCCCTTTTTCATTCTTACAAAGATCGGATCCTCCGACTACGGCCCCAACTCACACATGTTACAGTGGTTGCCAACTCACGTAGATAGTACAGAAGGGGAATTACATACAAAAGTACACAGCCTCTGTTTTGAGAGTCAATGCTGACCCAACACAGATTTCGTGACTGCATCAATCCCCTTAAATACCATATACCGTATAACACATTATGATACGGATAGTCAGGGTACCGCTATACAGGGATGAGTTGTTTGCAGATTGGGCGCACCGCATGGGCCATGTGGTACGGTATGTGTACAATAGGGCCGTATCAGAGTATATGTTTGGCGGCGAATATATGGAGAGGGTGGTGGTATATATACTACAGCCATTCAAACTACCAAACACACTGGATGGTTTTACATCAGCTACACTGGAAGATGACTACCAGGTATATGACTTTGGGCCATCAAAGAGGAAACTAAAGTACGGCATGTACAAACAACTTACGGAGTGGCGCGCAGAGTCAGATTGGATATCTGACTTACCTATGGTATTTGGACGCGGCGCCATACAGGATGCCTCGGTTGCATGTAGAAGAGTTATGGATGACAACTCCAACCACGCGCCATACCGCCGTAAAGACGGCCGCATTATACTTAGTTCCGTTACACCGCCTGTACGGAAGGATGAGCATACCATACATATCCCCGGATACGGCACAGTAAAGACCGCCAAGCCCATTGACGTATCATGGGATATGCGGTCATTCAAGATAGTCGATGTCACCAAGAAGGTAACCAAATACACCAAGCCGTCAGACCACATGTTTGAATTGCATATTGCAGTGCATATACCGGTAAAACCGCACCGTAATACGGGTATAGTACGGGGTGTTGATGTGGGAGGCAAGCACCTTGCAGTTACGGTCGATACAAACGGCAATGTAATAATACACAACACACGCCATAGAGAAATCCTGCGGGAGATAGACGCTCTCAAGAGCCTGCGCGACCACAAGGTACGGCATGGCCGGAAGTGGCACATATTGAACGACCAAATAAAGCAACTATACAGGAAGGCTGATGGCATCGCCGTAAACACCATAAATCAGACCGTATCGTGTATCGTACAAGGCGCGGATGCCATCATAGCCGAGATATTATCTATACAGGACATGACTACACATGGCGGGAATTATAAAAGACACATGAATCGCTCCATGCGGGAGAATAGACTTGGTGAGTTTCTACGGAAGTTGGCGCAGCGATGCGAGAGGGAGGGAATTCCGCTATGCGGGGTGATGGCCAAATATACAAACCAGACGTGCCATATGTGTGGTCACGTAGACTCGGAGTCGCGTATCACGTGCGACAAATTCATTTGCACTAACTGTACCAGAGTGTTTCACGCGGATGTCAATGCCGCCTGGAATATTTTGCATCGGGCGGCGGGGAACGTCGTCCTTAGACGGCCGGGGCATAAGAAGGGCTACAAGCCAACACCCGCCATGCTCCGTTCTATACAACGAGGTCGTCAGAAAAGGCATGAGTGTACAGCCGAGGCTGTGTACTTTTGTACATAATTCCCTACAGAAGCTTAAGAAGGCATAATTATTATGCCAATCCATCTTGTGATCTTTGAGAATAGTGTATTTTATACAATTATCCCAGCTAAGCCATGTTCGGTGGCATTATTTACCAAAACATTCTGGCATACAGATAGTTCTGCTCCATCAACATGTATGGGTCTGTACGCTTTGTTGCGCCCTCGTACTCCGCCTGAGGACATCTCCGAGAATAACACCTCGCCTTGCCATCCAATCCATTGTTTGTTTGACTCTAGAGATAGCCTCCTAGTAATGTCATGTAGTGTGCGACTCCTCTGTTTTACGATATCCGGACTGATTTGGGTCATCTGTGCAGCTTCGGTGCCGGGTCTTGCAGCATACCGAGACAGATTTACCATATCTGGACGCATATCTTTGATTAATGATACAGTGCCAGCAAAATCCTCATCGGTCTCTGTGGGAAATCCCACTATTATGTCTGTGGAGATGGTACTGCGTGGAAACTTACGTCGGAACTGTTCAACTACACTACGAAAGGTTTTACTGGTATGGCCACGACGCATTTCCATCAGTGTATCATCACTTCCACTCTGTACGGGTAGGTGTAAAAATTTGTACACTTTCTCTGACTCATACGACTTTAACAAAGAGTCCCGTATACGAGGCATGTACATTGGGTTCATCATTCCCACACGTATCATAAAATCACCATCTATCTTCACTATAGCATTGATCAGGCTAGGCAGGTCAGTACCTATGTCTAATCCGTAGCACCCATTATCTGTACTGCTCAACCATATCTCTTTACAGCCATCCTGTACATCATGGCGTACTTGCCTAACTATATCACCTATACGATGACTGGATATGTCGCCCTTGGCCAATTTAGTTTGACAGAATGAACAGTCGCTCATGCACCCTGTTGCTATCTGCACTATGGATATGGACTGATTTATTCGTACTCTGGGAAGAGTAAGTTTGTCAGATTTATCAACACTCAGCTCCTCTCGACGTATACCAACTAGTGTATCATTCACCACATCAAGAGTACTCCCTATAGAGTTAGGGCCCATTAAACTAGCATTGTCTGCAAACTTCTCCACCGTCTTTTGTTCTGCTTTGGGCATACATCCTGCCACCACCAAAGGTCGATCTCCCATGGTCTTAATTCGGTGTATCATCTTGTTCGCAGTCGCATCCTTGACCGAGCATGTGACCAACACGCCTATGTCAGATTCACTCCTATCACCGGTAAGTGTATGACCCGCTCCAGACAATATACCTGATATCATCTCAGAGTCCGAATAACTGGCGGCACATCCATGAGCTTCAACGTATATGCGAGCCATCAGGATAGTAACTCATCCACCTCATCGGCGGTCATTAAATTCAAAGATATTGCTAAGTCCCGTATTGTCTTGCCGGTAGCCAGAGACTCTTTGTATAATTGTGCAGATTTTTGGTAGCCTATTTTAGGTGCCAAAAGAGTCACTATAACTGGGCTGCGCTGTATATCACTCTGTAATCGCGCAGTATTTGCTGTCAAGCCCTCTATTAAATTGGCACGAAATACAGGGATAAACCTATACAACATGTCTGTAGATTCCAAGATGCACTTTAGCATACCTGGTAGCATTACATTCAACTCAAACTGACCGGCGCCTGCAGCCATCGATACGGATGCATCGTTTCCCATAACATTGTAGCATATCATATTCATACATTCTGCCAGTGACGGGTTTACCTTGCCGGGCATTATGGATGAACCTGCATGTACAGCAGGAATTCCAATCTCCGAGAGGCCCGCCATGGGTCCAGATGCCATAAGCCGTATATCGTTGGATATCTTGCCCAACTCAGCTGCCAGGCCCCGTAGTGCTCCAGAGAATGCGGCTGCGGCAAACCGACTCTGTAGTCCATGTCGCATATCGGGTTCCATAACCAGAGGCAATGATGATATGTTTGCCAACTCAGATATCACAATACTGCGATAACCATCTGGTGTATTGGCCCCACTACCCACTGCCGTCCCACCTAGCGCCACCGGGTACAACTCTTTTATTGTATATTGTACCAATTTAGTACACTTGGTCACTGCAACAACATATGCTGCAAACTCATCGCCCAGTGTAAGTGGTAATGCATCCATAAGGTGAGTCCGTCCTATCTTACGAAATTTGCTGAACTCTTCAGCCTTACTTTGTAGGGATCTGATCAGTAGATTCAGTTCAGGCATCAGCTTGTTTGCACCCATCAAAATTGACATATGCATAGCGGTGGGATATGTATCGTTGCTTGACTGAGACATGTTTACATGATCGTTTGGATGTAAATGCTGATACTCACCTAAGTTTTTGCCCAATATGCGCAGGGCCGCATTTGCAATGACCTCATTCGTATTCATATTAAATGCAGTACCGGCTCCAGAGTTTATCATATCTACAACAAACCACTCAGTTAGATTGCCATTCAGTATATCATCACATGCTTGAGTGATGGCATCCCCCTTTACAGTATCCAAGGAGTTGGTACGCATATTTGCTATTGCAGCAGATCGTTTTATCATGACAAACGAGTCTCTCAGTGCTGGATGTGATGCATGGCCTGTTACTTGGTACTGTTTTAAAGCCCTAGCAGTGAATGCTCCATAGTATGCCTCACTGGGCACCTCTACCTTCCCCAAAGAGTCCTCGTCATATCTAACTGACATTGTTTTGCATGACATATTCCATTATTTGAATTTGTAGTTGTATCGCGTACACTTCAAATCTAAGATACGAATAATCCAGCTGCTCATATAATTAAGATATCATATGTCAGGTCACAACCATCATTGTTACAACTTACGCAGACCTCAGGTGCAGACTTGGACTGCAATCACTTCTGATTTAGATAGGCATACACATAGTGTGAGGATATACTCATTGACATCCTAAACCAGAAAAATTTTCAGGTCTTACCTTAAATATACTAAAATAAAATTGAACTTCAAATTAGGCATAGGCGGAGCCAAAAGCGCCAATAAGAGACAGTATACTGTGGTGGGTCACTGGTAAGTACGACTTTTGCACCAACAAACGTTGATACGATAAACAAATATATAATTACAATATTGCTTTATACGCAATGAAAAAGACTACTAGTTTAATTCTTTCAGTGGCAACAGTCGCCATTGTTGGAGCAATATTACTTGGTAGTAACTATAGTACATCTCAACTACAAGCCATGGAAGTCGATCCTATTATTGAACAAATCCATGCCATGGGCGGTCTTCAATTGGTAATGCCAGAAGCATTTGCCGAAACAGACTGCGGTGCATTGGAGAATAGTGGCCGTAACGTGGTAGAGTTTAACCTAATTGGCGAATCTGTAATGTTGCCAATAATGGGTGGTGGTGAGTACTATGCCATGGTCTTTAATGGTCAAGTACCAGGACCAACGCTTCGTGTTACACAAGGTGATGTTGTAAAGATGACACTCACAATACCAGCTGAGGAAATGACCGCACACGGTAACGACATGCACTCATCTCAGATGTCCTCTGCCTACTTTGGCGCAGTACAACCAGGTGAGTCTGCTACCTACTGCTACATTGCCGAATCTGCAGGTGTCTTCAAGTATCACTGTTCTGGTGTAGACTTGTTAGCCATGGACCAGCACGTACTGTCTGGTATGTATGGTATAGCAATTGTTGATCCAATTGACGGCTACGACAGATTAATGGTAGAAAAGACCAAAGTCGAAAACGGAGAAGTTGTTCTAGATAGACAGTACTACAGTGCTGATGCATTGGAGTTCCAACTACAGTATAACCAACTATACCTTACTGATGCAGGTACATATGATGCAGTTGCAATGCACAAACACCAAAACACTGCAACCGTTGTTAACGGCATGCAATTTGGGTATGTGCCCAACGGAGTTCATAACTACTTGATCAAGGGTGACGCAAACTCAAACATATTCGTGGCTCAGCCATGGAATGAGTCTGAGTTTAAGCAGTATCAATCCCAGTTACTGTATGTTGAGACTGACCAACACGTAAGAATCTTCGTAGAGAACCAAGGCAATGAGCCAGTATACTTCCACATAGTGGGTGAGATACTAGACAGAGTGATACAAGGCAACAGAGTACAGTCGGCTGCAACTGAGACATGGTTATTGGGCGGTTCACAGAACATGATCGTAGATCTTGTCTTTGATGAACCTGGTACATATGCCGCAGTCAACCACGATTATGCTGCAATCTACACCGGAGCTGCCACAGTGTTTGTGGCTGGAGACTACTTTGGCCTAAACCCGACACTTGAAGGTGCAGGATTGGGTACAGGACCATCTTATGCTTATGCAATAGGCAACCCCAGTGATGCGGTTCCACCCATGGGCATGAACAGCATTGCTCATCCAGCAATAAACGTACACGGATTGTACACTGACGAAGCTGCTCAGCAAAAGATTGACGAAGGAGCAATTGCTCTTTGGACAGCCTTTGAAAGCTTAGGATTACCATCTTAGAAACTTTTTTTTATTTTCATTTTTTGAATATGCTTTATTGTTGCAGTCTCCATCAACAGTATATGCAACTCTTTGGCACCACAAAAGGTCTGGGTACGACATATCAGAGATTTGCCCAATATCCATATATGAGGTGTACTATACACGCAATTCATGGCACAGAGGGTATTGGTGTGTGATGCTGTGGATGGCATACTACCAAAAATCCTAAAGGATAACGGGATGGAAGTCAACTATAAGCCCGAAGTAACTCAGGATGAACTATTGCGCATTGCAAAACAGTATGATACCCTAGTGGTCCGCAGCAGGACTAAAGTAACTGCCGAGATAATAGACTCCGCCAAAGACTGCAAAATTATAGCTCGTGTAGGGGTTGGCTTGGATAATATTGATCAAGAAGCTGCAAAGTTAAAGGGAATACGTGTTATAAACGCCGCAGAGGGCGCCATGAATGCAGTAGCTGAGCTGGTGATGTCATTGATGCTGTCTCTGGCCAGACATGTACCCCGGGCAGATAGAACCATGCGAGAAGGAGTGTGGGAGAAGAAGGGTCTCAAGGGGACCGAGTTGAAAGGCAAGTATTTAGGAATTGTTGGTTTGGGAAATATTGGGCAACGACTGGGTCGGTTAGCTCGAGCATTCAACATGAATATCATTGGATATGATGTAGTACCAATCAATCCCGAGTTTGCGCAGGAGGTGGGATTGATAAAGACTGATCTGGGTACCCTCTTGCAGAGTTCAGATTATGTGTCGTTGCATGTACCACTGCTAGAATCTACCAGATACATGATCAATGCCGAAAAGTTGTCTCTAATGAAGAAGACGGCTTGTCTAATAAACACATCTCGAGGCGGAATAATTGACGAGGCGGCCCTATATACAGCATTAAAGAATGGAGATTTGGGTGGCGCGGCACTTGATGTCTTTGAGACCGAACCTCCCGACAATACACCACTATCTAATCTCGATAATGTAGTAATGACTCCTCACTTGGGGGCACAGACTGTCGAAGCACAAAAGTTAGCGGCCCACGTAATAGCAGAAAAATTGGTTCAAATTGAACGTGGAGTAATTTAATGTTTAGTAATCGTTTTAATTTAGGAAGTTTGTATGCCATATGTTGAATAACGCAAAGTTACAATCAGCCGTACTCTTACTCTTGATCGGGATCTCCACTGTAGTTGTTGGCGATGTGATGGCTCAAGAGGTACCCGGCATTATGCTGGATGGTGGCGATACCATATCTGCCACGGTTGATGACTTTGAGGATATGGTAGTCTTTGATCTGTTAACCTATGATGAGACCATCACAATAACTATGGACAACTCCTTGTTAATGCTGGGAGATAGTTTTGATGCTCTTGTTGATGGTACCTCGGTAGAGTTTGAGCAAGACCAATCTGATACGGATACTACATTGCAGATAAATGTCCCCATCGGCGAAGTTACGTTAATTCTAACTGGTCTAGTCTTTGTAGTTGAATCTACAGGCATGTCCGACGTAGAATCTGTTGTGGTAGAGCCGGCTGTAGTAGAGCCGATTACAATATCGCCTGCAATAACCGATACTGCCACGAATGTTGGACCGTTAAGCTTTGTCGAGCCTGGTGTGGAGTTGAGTACATACGTAGACAGATATCTGAATGATAATACATTTACTGCGTGGTACAACGAGTACTATTCAGATATACCATTCTACGAAGGTTTGGGCATAACAGAATCAGAGTATCAGGCTTTAGCAGATGCAGTAACACTAGAGTGTCCAAGTGGTGCAGAAGTCATGGATGGTCAATGTGTACAAAAAGAGTTGACATGTGGTCCAGGTACAACTCTTGTTGATAATCAATGTGTAGCCACATCATCAGGTGGAACAACTCCCACTACAAGTGGTGCTGTGGAGTATAAAACTCAGGGTGCTGGACTGCAACTTGGAGTTGCAGCTACGGCAGGGTTCTCACTAGCCGTGGGCATTCTGTTAGTACTCTGGCTACCTGGTAGACTGCGCAACAGATATAGAAATAGACAAAAAAGTTCATAGACCGTGAATTATACCATTATCGGCCAAGTATTGCATCATTGTAACATACTCATCATCGCTAACCAGCCCACCTAGCCACCACATGGTTATGCCGCTTAACCAATATGGTATGAATGGATCATCCTCATAATAATCACTGCTAGTCTGCATTATGCCAAGGTTTTGTAAATTTTCGAGGGCATCAATGTAATGAGAAGTAGAGACCTCACCATTGGCCCATAAGTATGCTACTTGTTTTACCCATATCGGAACTACAACATTACCAATATCCACTATCTGAAATGATGTACTGGCAAACAAGTCTCCATATGTCACATCGACATGATATGTATCTTCGGCGAATACTTCACGCTCAAACGGAAATGGTGCTGACCACACGGTGTTACTGTCAGAGACAGGTATGGGAATGGGTGAGCTAGTCACGTTGTAAGAGTCTCGAATATGCATGATGGCGTTGTCTCCAGTTACGTCCTGAACAGTTATGGTTATTACGATATGATCACCATGATTGTATATCTGCTTATCCGTGTATACCATCAATGGTTCGGCAAACGCATAAGATATACCAGATATACACAGAATCAAAATAAACATGTATTGAATTACCATTTTAACATACATTACAAAACCAATTTAAAAAAGAATCTACATCTTGCATCTAAACTGTCCATCAAACGAGGCAATCAACCAACATCACCTGACTCCCGTCTATGATACATCAAAGTTATACAAGTCGCATATGCCAAAAACTGACATTAGTCTAGACATTCTACTGATTATGCACTCTCAAATTACACAGTTTAGAATGTGGTGCACATCATGATCAAACATACCAATCCTCAACATTTACTTTGGGTTTTTGGATACGTGAACTTTAGTAGTATCGGATTCACCAAAGTACTAGTTAATAAAGGGGGTTTTACTGTACTGCGTATATGGTAAACCATCAAGACGCACAATGGGTACAGTTATGGCGAAAGAATTCGCTAGACATTAGGCAGCGAATTGTGTCTTGGAGAAAACAGAACGCCATTACACGAATAGACCGTCCCAGTAGAATAGAGCGGGCCCGACGTTTGGGCTATAAAGCCAAACAAGGAATCGTAGTAGTTAGAATGAGGGTTGGTACCGGTGGTATGCGAAAGAAGAGGCCTCAGGGAGGCCGTAGGCCCAAACATCTTGGTGTGACCAAAATAAAGGCTGCCATCAACATGCGCACAGTCGCCGAAAATAGAGTCCTAGAGAGATATCCCAATATGCGTCTGGTAGGCTCATACTTTGTTTACAAAGACGGAGTGCATTATTGGTTTGAGGTGATATTGGCTGATGTAATGCACCCTCGAATATACAAAGACCCCAGCATGAAAAAACGATTTTCTATGAAATAGGGCTTTCCAGGCAAGAGTCAAGGTTTACCAGAATTGTATCATGAACAGATTGCGATGTCGTAGTAAAATTTGGAGGTTTATGATATTATATACAATAGGATGCATTGGAGCACTAGTCTTCTTGAAGAAGTTTTACAACTTTGCTCTCTATTGTACCAGTCTGTCCAAAAGCGACATCACGAAGTATACCCCGCCGGTCAATCAGTATTGTAGATGGTGTTCCGCGCAGTGCATACATCTCAAATGTTTTGGCCGAGTACTCTTTTGTCGACATATAGTTTCGAACTCTCTGTATTATATCCTGACGACGACTTAAACTCTCATTATCAAAGTCTGGAAGTTGAGCTTTGATGTATGCCATTATATAATCATCACTCACCTGCCCATTGACCCGTGTCAACTCATCCATACCCAATGGAAAGGGGATCTTGTAAGGAAGGGTGCCGTTCTCTAGTTGTCCGTACTGTTTTAGTGCACGGTGAGTCTCACCTATAACGGTCCCATGCTCGGCTAGGGCATGTAAATTCTCTAACGTGTTCTTGTCATAATCTTCAAAGGCAGTAGCTACACCCATTACACGAATACCATCATCAGCATATTGATTGTATATGTTTATTGCCTCTGGTATTCCGTACAGAAAACAACCCGGGCAGTTCACCTGAAAGACCTCCACTAAGACTACATGATCCCTCTCGTCGGCAAAAGTAGTGGGGAGTCCCTGTACCCACTCAGATATAGCAAGTTCGGGAGCTTTTTCACCAATCTGCGGCATTACATGATGTATAAGTTAGCTTGCTAAATAGATATTGCTGTCATAGAAACGTTTTATTTTAGCAATTAAATGGCAATATTATTGAATAAGCGGTTTATTATAATTGGCGTAGTGCTAGGCGCAATAATTGTGGCAGCATTCTTTGTGGGTTCTCCCATGTTTGGTAACTTTGATCAGTTACGTTAATCTCTGAGCAGACTCAAAACCCGACAGTATATCTTCAATATCTTGGTTGGACATGGTTGCCGTAACAGATACTCGAATTCTTGCCGAGTTGTATGGCACAGTGGGGTATCGTATGGCTTTTGCATATATGTCCGAGGCAGCCAACTTTTCTGCAAATCTAACTGCACGTTGTTCATCTCCGATCACTATCGGTATTATATGAGACTGGCTTCCAGAACACAGCCCCAGACTCTCCAAACCCTTGCTTAATCGACGTACGTTGCGGCATAGTTGCTGTCGGCGTAGATCCAAGTCCATCTCCAGTCTTCTTATGGCATTACATATGAGGCCCTGTGGCAAGGCTGATGTATATACAAATGGTCTTGAACTATTCACCTGAACATCTGCAACTTCGTTATTGCTAGAGACATAGCCACCAAGAGCCCCCAACCCTTTACTCAGACTACTTACCGTGGCATATATGGTACCCTCCACCGAGAGTTCAGCAGCTGTTCCATGTCCATTCCCCACCACAAAGTCCCCATGAGCATCATCCAACAATATGAATGCGTTATGTTCTTCTGCCACCTCCACAATCTCTGGTAGCAAAGAGTAGTCGCCGTCCATACTAAATATCCCCTCAGTAACTATCAGTATATCCTCAGTATCGATATCACGTATTTTGATTCGTAGATCATCCATATCATTATGCTCAAATATACGAATTTTACTATTAGACAGCCTACAACCATCTATTATACTAGCATGATTTAGTTGATCGCTGAGTATGGTACAGTTTGATGCGCCCAAAGATGTGATCGCACCTAACACTGCCATGTATCCAGTTGGATATACAAGTGCCCGTTCATGAGAATGATTCGATGCCAATATGTTTTCAAGTGTATCATATGATGTGTGGTTGCCAGATATCAATCTAGAACTGGACGAATGTTCACCAATATCATCATTTAATGATATTCCCAGATAATTGTTGGAACCTAAATTTATCATACTCTTTCCATCTATTATAATACGAGTTCCTTTGGTTTGTCCATGTTGTAGTGTACGATATATTCCATTATATCTTAAATTATTCAGATGAGGTCCCAGATGGGACAGATTATGCTTCAAGTCCAGCGCGTCGTATCATGGATACATCATTATCCGAACTGTTGCCGGGCATGGTCAGGTATCCGTTGGTAATAATTCCATTAGCGCCTCCAAGTAGGAGGGACTCGCCAGAATCATTTGTGGCGCGTTCCCGGCCACCAGATATCTTTATGATTGAGTCTGGCAGTAATAATCTCAGCACAGCAAACATTCTAGCTATCTCGTATTGTGATAAGGGAGTCTGCAGCTCCAAAGGAGTCCCGGGTATTGGTACTAAAATATTTATGGTTACTTCTTCAGGATTTAATTTATTTATCTCCCAAGACAACTCCATTCTTTGTTGACGGCTCTCCCCCAGACCAATTATGCCGCCAGTACACAGTTCCAAACCCGCTTCTCGGGCAACATTTAGTGTATTTACCCTATCTTGAAATGTATGTGTTGTACATATATCAGGAAACTTTGATGGCGCCGTCTCAAGATTGTGATTATATCTTTTGACACCCGCCTCTTTGAGAGCCCGAGCCTGTTGTTCAGTGAGAAAACCCAGACTACACTCCACAGATATGTCAACTTCCTGACGTATTTTTCTTACTATATCACATATTCGTTCAAAGTCCCTCAAAGGTGGTTCTCTCCAGGCCGCCACCAGACAGTATGATGAGGCTCCTTGCTCCTTTGCCCTCTGCGCATCAGATAGTATCTGTTCGGATGGTGGTAGGCTATACGTCTCTATGCCGGTGTCAAAGAACGCAGACTGTCCACAGAATGAGCAGTCCTCACTGCATGCGTTCTTCTTTATGTTGTTCAGTTGCTCAACATCCACCGACTTACCTTGCGCATCAATAGTTAGTCTGCCCGCCGCTTTTGTCAGTACATGTATGTACTCATGTGGAATATCAAAGAGCATCTCCAAGTCACTATACTGTATCTGTTGTCTGTTATGAGCCGTTTTGTAGCACCGCTCAACCAAGTTTTGTATGTCCCCTGCCATATTGATGATAATACAATATACCTCATAATTAATTTATAGATGCGGTTATACAGTCTGACAGTCTACTCCAATGGAAAATCCACTTTACAACGTTTGCATTTGCCGCGGATACCCTCATATTCCTTGTCATAATAACACGATATCTCACCTCCGCAATGGTCGCATCGTATTGTCGTCACGAGAAATAAAATATTGATGTCAATATATAAGATAGTGGCATACTGTTAGAATATGCGCATAGGAGTATCCACAGGTCCGTTGGATGAACTGTCTGGTATTGTAGAAGATATCAGTGCAACATACAATACCATAATGAGTAATCGTGTAACAATGACAAAGGTGCCTGTGATGCTGGGCGATGCCACAGTTACAGAGCAGTCCACATTTGATCTTGCACCCATAGAACAGATATTTGCTGGTGTTATTGGACGCTTGCCGCGATGGAGTAGTGATGGTGTCACCACCACCAATAATGAGGATATACGGCGTATCTTTGTCAAGTTTAGCACCATGGTGGGCAACTACATAATATCTGCCCACCTCTCCATACAGTTTCATGTGTTACTGTATTACAAGCTGGACCAACGCGTAA
Source organism: Cenarchaeum sp. SB0675_bin_21 (assembly GCA_009843815.1). Taxonomy (GTDB): domain Archaea; phylum Thermoproteota; class Nitrososphaeria; order Nitrososphaerales; family Nitrosopumilaceae; genus VYCS01. The sequence goes on from VYCS01000011.1 coordinate 52,720, forward strand.
TAGATTGTCAATTGGAGTTGTCCCGCATAATTGACAAGACCAAATCGCATGAGTCAGAGTTTGCAAAAATATCTGACAAGATAATTGCAGACAAACTAATATCCATGTATGGGGAGCTGCAACCTCAGGAATTGTTCGAGAAGATGTATCAAAATGATGAGCTTCGTCGAGATTTAGAAGATAAGACCGATGATATTCGGGGAAGTAATATACGCCAGCTTGACGAACAGAAGGCCAAACTGTTCAACGAGTTAGACAGTCTGCTAATAGAGACATATCAGACCACGCCCACGATGATAGATGATGCTCGATTAGTGACCGGTGAGGAAGGGTATTTGTGCAGTTTTGATGTAGAGTATATGAAAGGAAAGGTTCGCCAATCCATTCCCAATAAAATATCATCACGCATAATTACACAGATGCAGACTGAACTACAAGATGTTCATAAGGCGTTGTTACCACATATTTCAACTTAAATTTGTGTAATTAAAATACAGTACAATATTATCAGAAATGTATGGATGACATATCCCGGGTATTTGATGAATTTGTCACTAGTGGGCGCGATAAAACTATGGCAACAGGACACCAATACAGTGTAGATGCGATTTTAAATACAATACGCATGGATAAATCATTCTCATTTATGGATGTGGGGTGTGGAAACGGATGGGTGGTGCGGCGCATGGCGGCCAACCCACACTGTACACGAGCAGTAGGTATAGATAAAAGTAGTCTCATGATACAAAATGCCAAAAAATTACAAAGACGTCCGCATGAGCAATATCACATCATGTCCCTAGATAGATGGACGTCTGCTCCATTTGACCTGATATTTTCAATGGAGTCATTATACTATACTGAATCTGTGTCAAGGTCCATATCAAAGATATACTCAATGCTACTTACAGGTGGTCGATTTGTGTGCGGTACAGATTATTATACCGAAAATCCAGATACTAAATGTTGGGCGGGCTCGATGCCCATAACTATGCATCTGCACTCCGAGTCTGAGTGGGTGGAGATGTTTGTTAAATCTGGCTTTGATGCATCGTATTATAGGGTGCGACAGCCGGACAGTCCAATTAAATGGAAGAGAGAACACGGAACTCTATTTATTGTTGGTATAAAATAGCATTTTTTTACCATGTATAATAAAATACTTTGAAAAATTAAGCGACAGTATTTCATAATTCGTGATCTAACGCAATCTGGACAGGCCGGCCGCCATGTGGATCCCGGACCGTGCGGGATGCCGATCCGCAGTCGAAAGACATGCGAATTATGAAACACTGTCAATTATGCAGTAGGTTTTTACATTAGGTAGTAGTTATAATATCATGGTAGAAGTTACATTGGCCATAGCAGCATTAGCAGGACTAGGCTCGTTTTGGGCACCGTGTATTCTACCCATGATACCGGCGTTCTTGGCATATATATCAGGGACCACACTGGCAGACATCAATAAATCCCAAGAGGGTACGGTTGTGGTCAATAGAACTAACATTATATTAAATTCAGTATTCTTTGTCTTAGGCTTTTCGGTGGTGTTTTCCGTGATCGGAGTGACCATAAACAGTATATTTGTCGGAGTAGGCGGAGAGGTCATTAATTTATTAAATCAAATAGGCGGTATTATAATAATCGGTTTTGGTGCATTTTTAATTCTCTCTACAAAAATAAATGCATTAAATATGGAAAAAAAGATTCTAGTACGCCGGGAGAAGGCATCATATCCACTGTCGTTTGTGTTTGGTTTGGCATTTGCTGTAGGATGGACTCCATGTGTAGGTCCAATATTGGGAACAATTCTAACATTGGCGGCTACAACTCCCGCAATCGCCTTTAATCTATTATTAGTATATTCGCTAAGTCTCGGAATTCCATTCATACTGATGGCCATATTCTTTTCAAGAGCCCAGAGAATAATTCGGGCCATGGGCAGACATTTGAAGTATTATTCCATAATGTTAGGTGCATTCATAATAATACTAGGTATATTGGTATATACCAACCAGCTGGCATATTTAGCTAATTTTCCACTACTAAATGAGTTGATCGCTTTAGGATGATGTATGATGAAGAGTGAGATAAAGACTGCCATAATACTAGGTATCGTAATAGCTGCTGGCGTGAGTCTGGTGTCGGTCTACCTAGGCAGTATAGAGCAAGAGGCAGTACAAGAGTTTACAGTATCCCCCGTGGACAAGTCCAACTTTAGGGTGGCTCCAGAGATTGTAGGTATTGCAGAATACATCAATACCACTCCAGAGGAATTAAATACTAAAATTCAAGATAGTGTTGTGTTATATGATATTTGGACATATTCATGTATCAATTGCATACGCACACTACCGTTCATAACCGCCTGGGATGACAAATATTCTGATCAAGGTTTGTTGATAATTGGCATACATAGTCCCGAGTTTGAGTTTGAGAAAGATCCAGTAAATGTAATAGCGGCCATGGAAAAGCATGGTATAGAGTATCCGGTAGTTATGGACAACGACATGGATACTTGGAAGGCGTTTGAAAATAGGTATTGGCCTCGTAAATATATCGCAGATCATGAAGGATACATCAGGTATGATCACATAGGCGAGGGCGCATATCAGGAGACCGAACGAGTAATACAAGAGTTGTTAGCAGAGCGGGCTTTTGCAATGCAGTCAAGTATGCCTTCACAGGACCTTGTGGAACTAGAGTCTTTCCAGCACACGTCATCCCGGACACCTGAACTATATCTTGGATACAAGCTGGCAGCTGGACGCTCACAGTTGGGAAATGATGAAGGATTTCGCCCCAACCAATCCATCACGTATAGTAGTATCCCAGATACGCTAGATACACACAAATTCTACATGGTGGGAACATGGCAGAATGGTCCGGAAAGTATGAAGTTGGAGTCAGATTCAGGTGCAATACATCTACAATACTTTGCAAAAGAGGTGAATATAGTTACTGAAGGTGTAGGAACCATAGAGGTCTATCTTGATGGCGAACCCATCGCTACCAATTATCAGGGATATAGTTTAGACGATTACATATTAGAGGTGTCAGAGCCTGGACTATACAACATAGTGACGTCAGATGTTGCCGGCACACATATGTTGGAGTTACGAATTACAACTCCAGGTGTAGAGATATTCACATATACTTTTGGTTAGTCCTTGTAATGTATGGTGTAAATTTGTCACCCTGCACATCTGTCACCGTGGTAAATGAGGGGGCAGTTACATGCTAGTTTTTAACGATATATTGAACTATTCATATACTTATGATAACGGATTACTGGAATGATAATAATAAAAAAGGTGAACGATTCTCAAACATACTAAAACGTAAAAACCAAGATGCATTAACGCCCAGAAAGATAGCGGAAGCACAAAAGACCTTGGAGATTCCCATAACTCGCTTGCAGGCCATTGATGAAAAGTTGCGTATAAAAGAGGAACAGATATTTGAGCGCATTATAGCTGCACAACGTGCCCGCAACAACCGATATGCCGAAATGTACGCCAATGAACTAAGTCATGTCCGCAAGATGAAGAGTATGGTAACTACAGCAAAGCTCTCTATGGAGCAGGTGAAAATACGTCTCAATACCGTCTCAGAGTTAGGAGACATAGTAGTAACACTAAGTCCATGTATGTCGATAATACGAGACCTAGGGCCTACCATATCAGGCATGATCCCCGAAGCATCCAATGCCATGAATGACTTATCAGAGATAATGGGCGATATGATGAGTCAGTCACGCATAACTTCTGAAGACCTACTTGCTCCAAATATGCCCCGAAACCGTGAGGCCATGGACATATTGGATGAAGCACATACCGTGTTGACTCGTGAAGCTGAGGCAACCATACCGGCTGTACCACAAGATTTACTTGCAGAGTCCAATATCGTATCTGCACAGATACAGCAACGGGAACCACCAAAACGCCAAAGTGAACTGGCATGATTAGTTTGATATTTTACATAATCTCTTTTTAATTCTTGATATTGTAGGGTAACTATAGCCACGTTGTTTGTATTCGGATATCATCATCTTCCAATTACTCAAACGCCACGCTGCCTGCTCGGGAGTTACCGCATCCACCTCCATGTCAACGACTCCTTTACGTCCCACCTTCAAGGTACCTGAGTTTTGTCGACGCCATCTAGCTTGAGCGAAACTTAATCCTGATAGTACTATATCGGTTGGTAGTTCGTCCAGATACTCCTGTAGTTGTGTTACATCATCAGGTGTTGCGGTAGATGATACTTTTACATTTATGTTCCTTTTTGACACACCAATATACAGACAAGGTATCTTATATTATTACAGTGTGGCGGTTTCCAGATAGTGATACAGGTCTGGTCTCAGAGTACATCATATAGAATGGAATCAAAACTATCACGTTTTATAACGTAATTATGTAATGTGTAGTCACTTGAATAATGGTTTGCCACGAACCAAATTACAACGATAAAAACATACTATTAGGTTTAGTGCTGCTGGCTGTGATGGTTATGTTCCAATTGCACAATACGCTTATGCAGTAACAACAATCCCTGACTGGGTAAGGCGGCATTCTTCATGTTGGTTGTATTGTTGGCCGTATTGGTGATCGACTTGATAAGTGTCAAACTTCGAGATAGATATGTGATAAAGTCACAACGTGGAGTAATGAGTGCTGTCCACTGGAATGATTGACTATGTAATTACGTTCTTTAGACTATTCACTGCAATAGCATCTTTAATTTCGCGACATATACGCCTCCCCATACTTATGGGTTCGTTAAACAGTAGATTGTAGTATGGCGAGCCGTTCATGTATATGTTGGTACCCGCGACAATACGAGCAGAGAACTCAAAGGCGCTGAACTTGGCATCAGCATCATACACTCCTTCTATACAGAAGGGTCCGTTCATACCCGGACTTGCTAATCTCCTAGCAGCATCTACAAATCTTTCAGCCATCTTGTATGCCTCATCCAATAAAGACTCTCGGAGAACTAGTGGACTATTCCCTATAACATTGAATGATGGAGTACTTGAAGTAATTTGGTTCGAAGCGGGTATGCGGGAGATACCCTCTATGTCAGATTCATGACGCTGGTCACATCCAAAAAACTCCACCTCATCACGTATTGGTGAGTAAAAGAACTGCAGATATGCCAAAACTCCAGAGACGTATCTTTGTATGTATAATGGTTCATCTGGCGATATCACACCATCTGCTATTAGAGATTTTCGACGTGTATGATACTCTTGAGTAGTTGATGCCATAAAGTAGCCCTTGCCGCCGGCTGCGCCTTGGCGTTTTACAATTACCATATCATCTATATCATCTGGTGAGTTTATTGCCTTTGGCACAGGCAAGTCGGCCTTCCTCATCATCTGCTCCTTTAGTTCACGATCCGACTCCCACTTCAGTATGTATTTGTTGCCGAAGATTGGCGTCTGTATACTCTCAATCTTCTCACTATCTAGTTGTGATATCAGTGTTCCGTGAGGTATCAATATTGTATCTTGTATCTCAGAAGCGCATGGTTCTTGCAATATGTCAGTAAAAGAGTCCACCGGCACAATCTTGTCTATGAATGAAAATCGGCTATACAGACTCAATCGTCGTTTCTCACATACCAGTAATGTGTCTAGTCCCTCATCTTTTGCACCCTTCAGGAGTTGTAATGCGCAATGAGATCCCAAGGTGGATACTGTAACCATAACCATAGCAAAGTGTGAGCCTTTTATGAACCGTTTGTTAGTGCAACATACGTATCATCGATTATATCCACTGACACCAAGGGACGAATACTCTCTTGTACATGGTCCAGGACAAATTTATGAGGTGTTACATTGGACGGTATAGCATTCTCACTGCGTTTGATTGCATATACTGTTAGAGCATTGGATACTGCAACTATTACTCTTTCACGTTGGGTTAGTGCCATGATGTATGTATCTGTAGTGGTGATGGATAATGCGACGCAGGTAATACATCAGGCATGTGGTGATGTGATTCTCCATAGTCATCGCTGTGTGTATAACCATCCCAGTAGGCATATCCTACCCAGACCCCCACCAGTATTATAGTCAATATTACCAATCCTTCCAAGACTGCCATAACAGTTGGCATCCATTAACCAAATAATAATTATACTGATGTGTCAGGAGCACATCTATCCATATTCATCGCCCATATTGTATAATTTAGAGGGCGTTTAGCTCGCTATTCCACTTGGAGGGGAACCCTGCAACGTAACGAATTTAAATATAAAAATTTAATTTTTAGACCATGGAGTATGCGACCCGATATCCAAAGACGGTATTTATGGTAGATGGAGTACGCCGGCGTATTGGAATTGACGCTTATGAAGGGCTTGAACAGCTGCACGTGGTGGTACAGAATAGCTTTGAAGAGATAAGCCGCATATTCTCCAAGGAGGGGTTTACCAAAGTAAAGTTTGAGCACAAGCAGCCCAATCAGTTAGGACGAGGTTTCAACTTGAAATTAAAGAAGCCCTGGGAGTTACACGTGCGCATGGTGCAGATAAAGGAGGGCCTAATAGGCATTCATGCAGAGGTCGAAGTTTCAAGAGACTACCTTCAACACTTATTCAGCCAGAGGACGCCTGTAATATACGAGATTCAAGATGTGTTAAATAAGTATAATATCGACCACAAGGTCTGGAATGATAGCATAAAGAGATACGTGCGCTCCATCTATGATGATTATAAGGTGAAACTTTCTACGCCCAGCATACCTGTATTAGCATGGAAGCCCATGTTGTTTGTGATAGGTACAGTAGGTGTATTTTATCTGTGGAAGTATGTGCATACTCTCTAAATGCCTAGTGTCTCGGCTTTGGTCAACTCCAGATATACTTTGTCACCTACCGAAAGGCCCATATCTTTGTACTCGTGCATGTCTATCTTTATTTGAGTAAGTCCTGCAGATCCACTCATACCGGCAAACATTCTGTTTATGTCTTTTACCATATCATTCATGTTGGTGAACTCCATCATTTTAGGTTGCTGTCCAAACGGCGACATGGGTGAGACGTTACCCTCATTCACATCCTTTAGTGAGGAGAGAGATACTACAACATAGGGAGAACCATCTGGAGCTGCATCTATGCTCTTCACAACAAACTCTTTCTTCACAACATCATAACCACAATCTGTAATATATATTTGGTACTTGCATTATGTAGTAATGGCACAGACAGTATTTCGATACTATGGCATCTCGCCTTGGGAGATAGAGGTTTTGTATGGCTACTTTAGATCCCGTTTTGATGTAGTACAAGATGAGATAGAGCCTGACGATGTTGAGTTTGTCAGCAAACTATCACTGTACATACCTGTTGCATTTAGTGAAGAGTTCTTTATCTGGTTCGACTATAGACGCTGGGAGAAGGTAAAGTCGCTATTCAAGGAGATAAAGAGGCGGCGGGGTTCGGGTAATGCCCTAAAGGTGAATTTGATATTTTCTGGAGAGCCCACCATCACTTTTACCATGGATTCAGAGGACAAACAGTGGTTTGACAACTCTGTCGAAAAGATAGACTTTGTATTGGAGTTACTACCATACCATCTTGATAAAGACAAGATTCCTCCTAATACTGCCACCATATCGTATCGTTTTGACTCCAAGACTGTTAGATGGCGATTATATCGGGCTATTGCTGACACAGAGTATCTGTTTCGTGGTGATGGTTGGGCGCCCATAGAGGAGTGATGTTTGCTTGATTGACTCTAGTCGTGTCATATTGGATGCAAGTGCCTTTTATGCTGGCGTACCTTTTGGTTCTTTGGAGTCTTATTGTACGACACCGCAGATATACGATGAGATATCACACATTAAAAAGAGGCAGGATGCCATAGGTACATTAGTAAATTTGGGCAGGCTTGCCATATATTCGCCAGATCACATGTATGTAAAACAGGTACTGGGTTTTGCACAAAGAGCTGGCGATAGACCACAACTGTCAGAGGCAGATATCTCTGTTATAGCACTGGCGTTACAGATGAAACAATCCATAATAACTGATGATTATGCCATCTCCAATACCGCCAGACATCTAGGACTGTCAGTGTTTCCGGTTATGACCTCTGGAGTAAAGACAGTAGGCATATGGAGATATAGATGTCCGGCATGTCGCACACAGCGACCACCAGGGCGCATATGTAGCATCTGTGGCAGCGTCTTGCGCAAAAAGTTAGTAAATAGAGACTAAAATCCCATCTTGCTCATCTGTCGTAGTCCTCTCTTTTTGAGTCGTACGAAGACCGCCCTCTTATCATACTTTTTTATTGTTATAGTTTCGTTGAATCCTGCATACTTTATTACCTGAGCATCCATTACAATACTACAGTCATGAGATGGTATTATCTCTATGATATCATCAGGGACAACGATGGACGCCAATCTATACATTGGGGCCACGGGGGTGATTATCAATACATCAAGGCTCTCGTGTAGTATGGGCCCTCCCAAGGAGAAAGAGTGGCCCGTAGAACCACTGGGCGTAGATATCATTACGCCATCCATCTTTTGTGTTACAGTGTCGTTTTGGAATTTTATCATCATATTTGCAGTACGGGTGAGGTTGGATCTGGTAATGTATATCTCATTTAACGCCGGTGGAAACTCCTCACCATTGTATGATGCCACAACCCTAATTCGCTTCTCCAGTATTATGTCATCAGACTCCATCTGACATATGGCTTGAGGGAGCTGTTCCAGTGTAATTTCAGATAATATTCCCCTGTTCCCCCCAACGTTTATGGTGAGTATTGGCGTCTCGTCTGAGAGGTATCGCAGTGTACGTAGAGTGGTGCCATCACCACCTAGTGTTACGGCCAGATCCAGTTGTACATCTCCCAAGTCTTCAATTACCTCTATGGGTATGGCTCCATCCACCGATATTGGTGATAGGGCATATACGCAACATCCCCGCTGTATAAACGTCTGCGCCACATCACGTGCCGCCACTTCTGCCTCTGCAGATCCGAATTTAGCTCCAATTACAATCTTTTCTATCTTCAACTGCCATGTGATTAAAGTACATCATTTAAAAGTCACAGGTATTGAGGGAGCACCATACCCATTACACTCGTACCATTGAGAAGAGTTTCATTAAACATAAGGAGCTTCGAGCGGGATCCGAACCCGCGACCTTTACCTTACCAAGGTAACGCTCTACCAGGCTGAGCTATCGAAGCGTGTTGTAATTCAATTGAAAATCCTTATAACTCTTTTAATTGATGTGTCAGTCTTCTCCAAGATGCCATGTGTGTGCATTACAAAAATGGCACTAGTCATCGTACAGTTTTTTTATTCGTAATGTGTAAGTGGTTTTAGTTGAGCAACAAAAACATACTAACTATCGGCATAACTGGTAGCACAGGAGCGATATATGGCATACGTCTACTAGAGGAGCTAAAGCGACTAGGTCATGATACACACCTCATAGTCACAAAGTGGGGAGAGAAGTGTATACTCATGGAGACCAATTATGATCTCAAGGACGTGTATGGATTAGCCAGTGTCACATCCAAGGATACCAATATGGCAGCTAGTGTATCTAGTGGCACTCATAAGACTGGTGGTATGATCGTGGCACCTTGCAGTATGAAGACACTTGCAGCAATATCAAACGGATATGACGACACATTGGTGGCGCGCGCAGCCGGCGTCACCATAAAAGAGTCGAGAAGGTTGGTTCTCATGGTGCGGGAGTCACCCCTCTCGGCAATTCATCTAGAGAACATGTTAAAACTGGCCCGACTGAGCGTGGTTATGCTTCCTCCAATGACAGAGTTCTACACCAAACCCCAGAGCATATCAGATATGGTAAACCATGCAGTTGGCAAGTGCTTGGATCAGTTTGACATTGACCATGATCTCTACAAGAGATGGGGCGAGGGTTCCTGAAGGGCACAATATCCATGGACATACAGGCAAGTATTGGTTCAGTCTATGAATTATTATCGAATCATGCTGAATTGTCCAAGATAAATAATACAGTAGTAAAAGTCAAGATGCGTTCTGAACGTCCAGAATCTGCGGTCAATGAAGAGACCATGTATTTGAACGGCAAGACATACAAGTGTATGGTAAAGCACCTCTTTGAGGCACCATCAGTACACACATACACCGTAATAGGCGGCGATGCCAAGGGCAGTAGTGTAGTTCAAAGGCTTGAAGAGATACCAGATGGTACACGAGTAAATATGTCCATAGACTGGAAAGTTAGTTTATTTGGATTTAGAAGTAAAGGTATACTAAGTGACTATACAGCCTTGCTGAATGATGTCAAATTACAGTTAGAGTTTTAGGATTTTTCATCTTTGTATTTGTTGAGTTCTTTTTCACCCTCTATCTTGCCTTTTTCAAACTCACCTTTGGCCTTGCCGAACGTGCGGGCCAATTCGGGTATCTTGCGGGCGCCAAATATCAGCACAACCACGACTACAATAAGTATAATCCATTCCTGACCTGCGATAAACAATGCCAGATTTTCAAACATTATTACTATATTATATAATAAGTGATTTAAATCTTTGACTTTTAGTTTTGGAAATTCATGCTTGTGACCATGCACCAAATGCTGAATACGTATAATCAGCTAGTCAAAAATAGCTTATGCTGTTGCGCACATAAACTGGGTGCTTCACGTTAGGGACTTTTTCTTTCGTTCGATTATCAACATGCCTGCAAGGTACAATGCTATCATGGGCCCAGCTACAAACCACATTGTAATTCCGCTACCATCTGGTGTTATTATGGCACCAAATACTATTATGGCTACCAAGGCGTATCGTATATTCTTCCGCCAAAATTTTACATCTACTATACCCGAATATGATGCAGCATACATTATCAAAGGTAGTTGAAAAGAGAGTCCAAACGCTATCAAAAATTGTAATACAAACGCCACAAAATCCATGATATTTAGAAATGTTATCAGCCCAGCAGAATCACCATACTGGTACAAAAAATCCAATATGAATGGGACGACCATCAAATACGAAAATATGCAGCCTACAGCAAATAGGCACAAGGCAGGAAATGTTATGAATCTTCCAGTATGTATCTCAGCCTGCCGAAGGGCCGGCGATATGAATGCCACTGCCTCTCGTATTATAACGGGTACAGATACCACAATTCCCAGCAGGGCTGCAATATACACCTGAGAGAAGAATGCTTGGCCTGGTGCGGTCTGTATTAGTTCTACACCTTCGGGCACTAACTGCTCGCTCATAAAGTCTGTAATCTGGGCCGCCAGGTTGTTCATGGGTTCTGGCAATGGGTAGTATACAGGAAAGCCCCACAAGACACCTGGCTCAATATGAAACGTCATAGCAAATACAGTTACAGCCATCACAGATACAGATATGCGTATTACTCTCTTGCGCAGCTCCTCAAGATGATCGCTTATGCCGTCTAGACCTGACATAATTTCATACTACGTTTGCTGATTCATATTACTTGCCCGGTATAGGTAATAGTTTAGAGTCTGGTAGACCGGCAATGCGCATCGCCTCTTGACTCATACCCTCAAACTCCAAGGTAATCACGGATTTGGTATTAAAGGACTCTTCCATGGATAGCGCCAATGACGATATGCCTGCAGGATCATAGAACTCTTTAGATCCTGTTAAAAACACCCTATCACCCTTTTTAGTCTCTTTGCCGCCGTACCTACTCTTCAGATGCTGAATTATACGAGATACCTCATCATTAGATATGTGATTGTGATAAAACACTACGCCCTGTATTGGCGTATAGTCCAACGGAGTGCCGCGCCTATACATAAAGACCCCTATGAATATAGCATCCTCCTCGGGCTGGCGCACACATTTTATGTCCCAGTTTAACAGAAACTGCTCATCGTATGTTAAATCAGCCACCTCTTCAGGCGTCATCTTCCAGTATCGCGCGCGAGCCATGGTATTCGAATAAAGTATCACATAATTATAGGTAAGTATTCTACGGCAAACCTGAATTATAGAATCTGAGAGTGACTCAGATATCAACATGCAGGTTTATCCAAGAGTCTGCTGCCGTATCGTATTACAGTACAACAATATGACAAAAAACTATCTATATATAATTTGAAATGAAGTAAAATGTGTGGGCACCTACAAAGTACTTGTAACCATACAGAACAAACCTGAAATAAGTGATCCTGAGGGCAGTACAATACTCACCGATTTAGTATTACGGAGTGGTACTGATGACATAACAGAGATACGTTGCAGTAAGGGATTACGTTTTTCTGTGAGTGCAGAGAGTTCACAGGTAGCCATGGAGAAGGTAAAACAAATTTGTGATGAGTTGCGCATATACAATCCACTGGTTAGTATAGCAGAGTTTTCAATGGTATGATGTGTCATTTTGTTGTGTTCTCAGCCAGCAAGACCAAAATGTTCCAAATTTAGCCTAAACCCATAGGGTTTTTTGATAATACTACACATGTGGAATTTATCAAGAACTGTTCTATAGATAAGTTATGATTTTGCAGTAAACCTTGGGTGTTTGTTATATAACACTTGTATGATTATTCGGATACCCACTACTGTATGTAACCTAGACTAATGATGTCAGTCTGAGTAATATGATATCGGCCAATCTAAAAGATCATCATATAGCTCCACTTAGGGAGACGGACATTATGATGTTCTATTTGTGGTCTTTATGGGAGGAGTCTTTCATTGTGTCTAGTATCATACGAGGAAGATTACAATAGTCTGCATCAGGTTCGGCGGCCACATACAATATGTCGTTGTTCACTCTAAAGCTCATAGTTATTGCACGTCGCCTAGATGCCATGGCAAAGTTTACAGGGCCAAGTTGTCGATCAAATTCTCGGCGCATGCGAACTCGTAGAGCCAACTCCATAAACAGAACCTCATCATCTTTCTCTTTTTCTAATGGTTTTACACCCTCGCGCATTCCGCCAGCAACCAAACGTCCCCTCTCGCTTATAACTCCTGCAAACCGTATCTGTTCATCTAAACTCAACACCTGTTCGCACAATTGCGTATAACGATACAACCTCTCAGCCAAGATTGGTTTTACTACGCTTTTGTTACATATTACTTTTGTTATATAATCTTGAAGGACTCCATATCAACTGGCCGATCCTCGTTCTTTGGAGATTTTGGGGTTAACCATATGCAGTATCAGCATGGTGTAAAATCACACATATGTGATATTTCAAAGTATACTTGCAGTCAGAAAGTAGATATACAGATGTACATCTTTGCAGACGTATCAAAATCTTTAATAGAATGACACAGTGCCTCTTGATGATGTATGTAGTGCTTGCGGGGGTTGTCGTATTAGCGGTTATACTGGGCAGTCCCGCAGCAGGGCTGGAGATGGATACTCAGAAGATGTATCTTGCGCCGCCATCCATTCACGGAGTGGTGACTGCTGGAGCCTTATATGATGGAACGTATGTGGGGAGTGATACCACACCCACAGTATCTGTTATGGTACCCGAGGGAGGGGACACACTCACATTATACTTGGATAATTGTACCAATGCCATCAGTCCTCCAACAAACATCTCCGATAGTACGGATACACATATGGTGGATGTGACGGCTGAGCTTGGGGTCGGCACCCATATCATATATGCTAAGTATAACAACACATCACATACATCAGAGTGCTCTGTAGAAACTGTCACGTATAATGTGATTCCACCCACAGAGGCGGCTTATCGGGTTGTGTTTAAGGGTGCATTTACAAAAGATGCACTAATACCAGATGTTGTCATACCAGGTAATGCCCACTTCACCACCCTAATAGGAGGCGTACACAATGCTGGAGTAAGTCTCTGGGAGGTTGGCGGTCTTGCTAGCCCAGGTACCGAAAGAATGGCCGAATTGGGTACAACAGGTACGTTAAGGTCTGAGGTTATTGCATCTCAACCACATACATCAGATGTGATAGAGGCAGGTGTTGATTTTGGCGTTACGCCTTCTGCAGCCTTTGAGGTTGAGATGTCTGGTAAACATGCATCAATGACGCTGGCAACAATGATAGCTCCAAGTCCGGATTGGTTTGCTGGCGTATCGAGTATGCCACTACTACAGAGTGACGGTTCTTGGAGAGACCACGGTTTAGTCGAGTTATTTCCGTATGATGCAGGTACTGAGAATGGAGATGGGTTCTCACTAAATAATGATGCCACTACTCCGCATCAAACCATAATGAGCATACGCGATATGGGTAAATTCCTTGGAGGTCCCATAGCTACACTGCAGTTTGAGCGCATATACCTTGTAAGCAACCTTGCACAAGAGAATAGTCCTGGCTCGTTGTTTGTCGGTCATACTCCAGATGGCATATCGCAGGCATTTCACACCGGTCCAGACACCAATGGGTATGTGTTGTATAGTCTGACTGCCGGGTTTGACTCTCTGGCGGGATCTCCTGGTGATATCCGTATAAGTATAGCGTCTGATGATTCAGGTGTGCCGAAAGATTTGATAGGTACACTATACGGGAACAATCCTGTCTCCAAGGGTTATTACACATTTACCGCCGACGATGAGATACGTTTGGATGCAGATACCACATATCATGTGGTGTTTAGTGTGGACAACCCCTTGCCAGGAAACGCATATCGCCTCATGTTTACCGCCAGTAATACTGAAGATGCAGGAACTGCATCTGGATGGACCATTGCAGACACATTGCAAGGTAGTGTTCATGACACATACAAAGACAACTCTCCAAAGATCAGTATTCAGGGAGAGACTGCCACTACACCAACAGAGTAGATACCACTCAGGTTCTTGTGCAAGCGCGCAGCTCCCCGGCTTGCAGCATTACATGTCACGCCAAGGAACAATTGTACATGGAGCACCCCCGTTCTCCAGTCAGTGCTTGATGTTTCACAAGGGAGCCAATGCAAGAACCCTCCACATCCAGGCGCCCCTTAACATGGGTGCTGCCGGCATATGCCGGCAAGGACTGTAACTTTATCACCTACAGGTCTCTCCATGTCGCGGGAGGTCTTGTGCCAAGCGACTATCAGTATACGGATGAAGTCTAGTTTGTCCTTGGAGTGAATGGGGGTCGTCCCCGGCTGCTCCTATCTTGGAGCGGGCACGGGTGCCCCCGTACCAAATTTACCACGGCGTCAATCATGAATGACATTTTGCTACTGTGTCTCAGGTGGTAGCATGTCCAATAGTCTGGCCGTCTATTCATTGCCGAGTGTGGGGAATCAGCGATCAAAAAATCTAACGGGCGGGCTTCAATGGGATCAGTATCGAATTACACAACAGTCCCGATCACACCAAGATATTTTTATAGGATATAAAGGATATTTTAGAGTCATGTGTCCCCATCCGCTCCAACAGTCAACCTTCAGGTGGGCAGATGTGAGAGACGTTGATGACTTTGCTGACAAGGTGAAGAGATACAGGGCGGGCACGTATCCACCGGATGCATTTGTAAAGTATCGCATACATAATGGTGGTTATGTTACGCGCCTGACTTCAGACTACTCAATGTTGCGGGTAAAGGTACCGGCGGGCCGCATATCGCCCGAGCAACTGAGGCGGTTCTCATTGCTCAGTGAGCAATACTCGATAGGCAGCGCCCACATCACTGCGCGTGAGAACGTGCAACTGCACTGGGTCGTACTGGAGGATGTTCCAGACATACTGAGAAGTCTTGCGGAGGTGGATCTGACCAGTCGGGAGTCGTGCGGTGATACCGTTCACAATGTAGTGTGTAGCCCCACGGCAGGTGTCTGTCCGGACGAGGTATTTGACCCTACGCCGTACGCGGAAGCAACCAGCCGCTTCTTTCTGAGGAACACAATGACTCAGAACATTCCTCGCAAGTTCAAGATTACATACGACTGCTGTGAGAACCATGGTCGGGCCCGGACGGCGGATGTGGGTTTGGTGCCACAAATCCGGACGGTGAACGGTCAGGCAAGGCGCGGCTTTAAGTTCTTTGCTGGTGGCGGGCTGGGTGCCAAATCCTGCATAGCTCGACAGATAGAGGACTTTACCGATGAGGACAATGTCATATACACGCTTATAGCCGTTCTCAAGGTCTATGACCGGCTGGGAGACCGCAAGAGTAGGCACAAGAACCGGCTTAGGTACTTGGTTGAGCAGATGGGCTGGGAAAAATTCCGTAACCTGATATTAAAAGAGAGGACTGCCGTGCGCATTACGCAGGCGGCTAGGGTGAACCTTGATCTGGAGGATATGCCTGCCGCAGTCCGCCGACCAGTCCGCATATCGGCCGAAGAGGTGGTCGAGCCAGGCTATTCCAAGTGGGTTCAGACCAGCACGTTTGTGCAGAAGCAACCAGAGTATCGTACAGTCTTTGTAACCCTAGAAGCCGGCGACATCTCATCTCGGCAGCTCTCTGACTTGGCTGATATTATAGAGGAATATTCGGGTGAGAGTACTGCGCGTCTGGGACTCATCCAGAATGTGGTACTACGGTACGTACACCAAGACGATCTCGTATCCCTGTACTCGCGCCTGCTCAAGGCTAACCTGGCCAGAACCGGGGCGCTTACGATGGCCGCCACACTGGGTTGTGTGGGCATGTCCTCGTGTAATTTGGCACTCACCAACTCCCACCGTATGGCCAAGGAGATACAGCGCCAGTTTCTGAAACGCGGACTGGACGAAGACAAGGATCTCTGGGGATCATCAATAAAGGTTAGCGGCTGCCCTAATTCGTGCGGTCAGCACGTCGTGGCTACAGTCGGGCTGTACGGTGGCAGCGGCAGGAACGGCCGTGATATGTATCCTGCATACACCATGCTTATAGGAGGCAGGACTGGCGCCGACTCCACCTTGGGCCACAAACTCGCGAACGTTCCCGCAAAACGTGTCATTCCAGTAATACTCCACCTGCTGGACATCTTCCGAGAGAGGAAACAGGACGGGGACAATCTGGAGTCGTGGATACGCCGAGTCTGCGATGGTGCCGAACAGACATCCGTTGCCGACCTGCAAGACATGGTGACCCCGCTGATCTCCCCGCCCAGCCGGGACGATGACCCTGACTTTTACACCGACTATGGGACCGACATTCCATACAAGATAGTCATCGGACGGGGGTGTACTAAATAATCTATGGGAGTGCTAACGAATACGGATGCGCTGAGATCCGGAATAGCCGACAGAAGCGTCCATGTGGTGGATGCTAGAACTGCAGACGAGTACAGGGCAGGTCACATACCCACCGCCCTGAATCTGTCCGTCTCCAGTATAGTGGCTGAACAGAATGCAGGGACGGCCGCAAGACTGGCCGGCTCTTTGGGCATATCCAACAATGGTCCTCTCGTGGTCATATATGACGGCTATTTTGGGACAGCCGCGGCCCTGGTGGCCTGGCGCTTGGAACATGCCGGGTACCAGAACGTGTCGCTGTTGGAATGCTCCTATGCGAATTGGCTGGAGCAGGGATTGGAGTACGATTATGATGTGCCTGACATTATGCACGTCGGATATTCCGTCAAGACAAACCCAAGCATGGTGGCCACCATACGGGATGTGGAGTTGGCCAACAGCTCAACAATTCTGGTGGATAGCCGCCGAAGGCTGGACTTTCTTGCGATGCACATTCCGGGGGCTGTGAGCATACCATATCGAGCCCTATCATCGCCTAGCTCCGTGCTGCGAGGAAAGGACGAGCTGCTTCATCTCTTCGCCAACAGGGGAATAGGCGTGGAATCGAACGTCATAACGTATGATAACGACTCGGGCACTCTCTCGGCACTGGCATATTATGCCCTAAAGCATGTGGGGGTGGATGGAGTCCGGCTTTATCTGGCCTCCTTTGCAGATTGGAGGCGCCAAAAGATGCCCGTCGAAACTCAGCAGAATGCCACATACGGAGATCTGGCAGCATAATATGTGTCGAGTATATCCAATCAGCATACATGGTTGGGATCATAAATTCCCTTCGTACGCTTTATGTTGGAAATATCTTGTCCAAGTTTTTGAACAAAATGTCGCGCGGATTGAATATTATCTCAAGTGACTCGTACACGAGCATCACTTTCCACCTAAAGTAACTTTTGGTCGGCTGCCTGAACATCCCACATATCCTTGCCTTGTCCTCGCATCACAGCCAGTTGTCCGAGTTCAGGAATGACGAGTGCGGGGGTAGAAATACTAATTTTACAAAACCGCTGTTCCTTTTCAGGTACCGCCGTGCGCGTCTCTGGTCGCGATACGCGGAGTTGTCAATGATGACGGCCGGCTGACGAAGCGGCGCAGTAGCTTGTCCAGATACCTGATGAACGACCTGTCGATTGCTTTTTTGGACAATGATAGGCAGATGTGTTTTATGAAGGTCGCGCCACCGTAGACAGTCTGCCTCTGATTACCGGACGGCATCAGCACCGGTTCGACGGAGCCGCGCATGTAGATCGCACACGAACCAAAGGTGCGCGAGTTTTGATGGCTTTTGTCTGTCAGCACGAGCGTGAAACCGTCGTTTTCAAACGTTTCCACTTCCTTCTATATTACACATCGTAATCTATGGTTAGTCTGTTCCCAGTTCCGACGCCATCCCCCGCTTTTCCCAGAGGTTACCATTCCTCACCAACTTCCCAGTCGCGGTCACAGACATCATCAACATCATGGATACTATTGACAGTACAATAGTATGCCATGGATTCAACGATATAATTCCCACTCGTGGGGGTAAAAGGGATTTATATCATGATAAATGAAAATAATTACTATGGGAGTAGTGTCCAAAGGTACAACTTGCAGCGTGGATGGATGCGACAATATTGGGTCACGATCTTTGAACACCACAAAGGTCGAGAGTGCAGGCCTACGAATACGTGTCAAGAGTAAGAGATCTGTGCTGTGCAAGGAACATTACCGAGAGTACAAAAAAGAGTCAAAGGGGGACAGAGATTTAGAACGGGCACGGTGGGGCTAAGTCATTTTAAAGTAGTCTGTGGCAAGTTTGTCGTAAAATGTGCCAAGTTTTTCATACAGACGGCGGGGCTTTCGTGGCACATGGTTACTCATCACATATAGTGCGAGTATGGGAAATGCTATGGTCGCATCCGTATATACAGTGACAAGTCCACTATGCGCACTCTGTACCTTGCCCCAACTCTTTCCTTCTTGTAGTGTGGCACCAGATAGGCCTCCAGTGTCGGGCCTAGCATCAGTTATCTGTATTATATAATCTTGACCGCCATCATTTCTGCGCAGTATTTGATCCAGTAAAGGTCCGGTCTGTTGAGCGGTATTCTTTGGGACCCCACCACCCAACTCTAATATTCCGGATGACTCTGAGTTGTACACTATTGCAGCCTGTTCTAGAATCTCGCGTACAAAGTCCAGTGAGTATCTCTTATCTTTGAGTCGCTGTATAGCTAAATTCAGAGCTAATGATGAGTCTTTCAGTGTCGATATGTATACGGGAACACCATACTCGTATGCTGCAGTTACAAAACTTTTGTTTGGATATTCAGCATATTTGTAGCTCATCTCACCTATATGGTTGCAGAACTCGGCAGTTGTAAACGGACGTTTGTCCATAACACCATCAAAATATTTTTGAATTACCTGATCTTGAGCTTCTAATGTTTCATAAAATTTGATGTAGACATCACGAATCCGCACAATCTCTTTCTGAAATAGTATAGCATCATCCACATGGTGATAGCCCTGTTTCACAGGAAGGCCCCACGCAAAGTGGTCCTCATGGTATACGTTGGCTCCTGTTGTAATGACCCAGTCAACGAATCCCCGCTCTATCAATGAACGTATTATGCCACCCATGCCCACCGGTGATAGAGCCCCCGACACTGTCAGACATATGGTCGCATCTGTTTGAATCATCTTTAGATATAGTTTTGCCGCCTCACCCAAACTCCTCCCATTAAATCCAGATGATGCATAAACGTCAATCAGATCAGATATCGTCATGTCCGGGTCTAGTTGTATATGTGGAATGTTATGACCAGTAAATTCGCTCACTACATCTTGATTATGAGGGGGTTTCTATAAACTATTCTTGATGGACTTCACATATAATGCAATTGTGATTTTTTAGACATTTTTAACAATTATGTATGGTACTACAATTATAATTTTGATGAATGTGTATGATATCCCCAACGCCGTTACACAAAAGTTACCAGATGATGTTGTCGTAATACTACAAGAGCCACTTAACATGCATGACATGTTAATTAAAAAGATCGAATTACACCTATACAGGCTAACACAAGAGGATAGGCCGTATGATGTAATAGTAGTACATTTGGAGATGGGTGGACATACCATACAGATGACTTATGATGAGGGGTACGGTAGACATGATTCACTTCAAAAGACGGCAGATTTCATAATGTCACAATTAGGTATGTCTGCAATCATATTAAGAGCCCGCATACTCTTGGACACGCATATGGAGGATTCCTCTCGCAAATACTGCGAATAGAACATAGCATCAACCTGTGTGAATGTCACTGTATCATGGTATTTGAGATTGGCCGACATTGTATTACTCAGACTGGCATCATAGTCCAAGCCAACTATATGGCAGTGGATATTAGAATAATACAAGTGTCATATAACAAACATTCAAGATTTATTGCAAAATCATAAC
>VYCS01000006.1:0-241 GCA_009843815.1 Cenarchaeum sp. SB0675_bin_21
TGGCCGCCTCGTATGGCGGCAGCGTCCAGATAATGGACATCACCGACCCCGCCCGTCCGGCCCCAGTCTCGGCAGTCTTTGACGGCTTGGGCGGGTTTGGCGCCCTGCGCGATCCTAATGATGTGGCCGTGTTCGGGAGCGGGAACCGCACGTACGCGATAGTGACCGCCTACGGTACCATGGTGCAGATAATGGACATCACCGACCCCGCCCGTCCGGCCCCAGTCTCGGCAGTCTTTGA
>VYCS01000006.1:251-15783 GCA_009843815.1 Cenarchaeum sp. SB0675_bin_21
AGATAATGGACATCACCGACCCCGCCCGTCCGGCCCCAGTCTCGGCAGTCTTTGATGACTCGGTGAGAGTTGACGTAGAGCCAGGAGTGAGTCAAGAATTGACAGATGTGATTCTAAAAGCCACGAACAACACGGAGTTAGCAGGGGCGGTGTTCGGTGTCGGAGATCGCACATACGCTGTGGTGTCCACACTGTACGATAACGCCACGCAGATTATGGACATCACCAACCCGGCCAACCCGGCTCCTGCCTCGGCCATCTTTGATGATTCAGAGGAGCACTACGCACTATCCTTTTCACATGACATGGATGAGTTTGTGGTCGGGGACCGGTCATATGCGATAGTGGCTACCTCGTATGACGGCAGCGTCCAGATCATGGATGTCACAGATCCTGCAAGCATATCACACACCTCGGTGGTCCTTGATGGCGTGGCAGAGTTCAGCGCTGTAGATAAAGAGGTTGATGTAGAAACGTTCGGAGTCGAGGACCGGACGTACGCGATAGTAGCCACCCTGTATGGTGGCGGAGTCCGCATCATAGATGTTACCAACCCTGCAAACCCAACACACACCTCGGCGGTCCTTGACGGCTCAGGAGATCTTGGCGATATGAGCGTTCGGCTCGACATGGAGGTGTTTGGAGTCGGGGATCGCATGTATGCTATGGTGGCCGCCTGGCCAAGTGGCGGAGTACACATCATAGATATCACCAACCCTGCAAACCCATCGTCCCCCACCTCACTGGCCCTTGATGATTCGGAGTTACGTAGCTTGTTGTTTGATCCGTTTGGTGTTGGAGTGTTCGGAGGTGAATACCATACATACGCCATAATGGCATCCGCCACCAACATTGACATCATGAACATCACCAACCCCACAAACCCGTCCCCCATCCAGCAGGAGGCCACCGTTGGGATGTTGGGCCAATATATCTTTCTTGTGCCGTATCATATGGATGTGTTCGAAGGTGAAGGCCGCACATACGCTATGATAACAACCCTAATTGGAGGAGTCCACATCATCATAGACATCACCGACCCGACCAACCAGACACTAGTCTGGCCTGTCGGTGATCTCTCGGACACATTTGTACCGGAGTTCATTACGTTTTTTGCTGACATATTGGGTGCTGAATCCGAACTTTCCACCACTCCTGAAGAGTTCCCAGGGTTCATTACACTTTTTTCTGATGTGTTCAGAAGCGGAGACCGCACGTATGCGATAACATCACTCTTGCCTACCGGTACCAGTATCGTGGATGTAACCGACCCCTCCAACCCGGTCCCCATCTCGATGAGCCTTGGTCTTGTACGGGATGGGTAATGTGAATATGTTCAGAGGGAGGTTCGGTATGGCCGGCTGCGCGCCGATACCCCGTACCGTGCCCGCCCGGAGGGACGGTTGAAGCCGAGGCGCATCTCTGTTCGCATAGCAGAGTGCATAAGTTTCTGTACATTTTTTAGAAATAGTTCATCCTCCAGTATCATGAGAGTCATCTATGTGAAAATCATGTTGGGTTGTTACACTGCATGACGTTGATGGTATTTCTTTTCAAGATGTGTGGGGCGGACCCTGCTGGAATAAGACCGATCAGCGATGCACACTTTAGCGATAGGAGGCCAGCTAGGGTATGACAGACAAGAAATCACGGTGGAGTACGGACGAAAAGATACGCATCGTACTCCAGACCTTTAAGCCACAGACCAGCATGGCGGAGATGTGCCGCGAGTGCAACTTTGTACCCCGGACCGTCTACGGATGAAAGGAAAAGTTCCTGGCTGGTGACCGGAGTTCGCTTGCCGGCCCCGATACCTCCGAGTGGGTACTAGCGGACAATATGATATGATAGATTTTGGGTGCGATGACCCGGTTCGACGAATTTGTCCCACATTCGAATATCTCCGCGGTGCAACTGACCGAAACGTTAAGATCAGGTACACTATCCCGTACCTGCATGGCGCGCGTCATAACGGGCGGAGAGCCGGAATCGATGATTGCAGCCATCCCCAGCTGCAAGGAGATCCCCAGAATGCTGACGGCTGACCGTACTGAAACCATCGGACTTTGACAAAAACCGCATGAGCATCGCCTTTCGCCTGATAGACTATCGAATCCTGTTGTTCCCTAGTACACGCTAATACGTTTTGGTTTTTCCACCAGATGCCAACCTTGCACTAGACAGTCTTGACAAGACTTATCAGGCTGCATAAAGGCGTAGGGCCTGCTCTATTTGCGAGTATTCCATATCGGACTTGGCAAGGTGCCTGATTTCATTCCAGTTAATTTTTGACCTGCAGCGAACTGCCAGCCTTCGGAGGTCTTCGATGTCCTGATCACGTCCTGCCCTAAACTTTGTAATGACCAATCCTTCCAATGTGATGACGTTGACTGCGGTTCCTTTCTTGTCCACCGGGATTGCCACTGCCGTTTTTATGATGTACTTCAGCGGAATATTATTCAAGTCTCGTTTTTCATACACGTCAATCTTGTACCCCCTTGGCGTAAATTTTTTACCACTGTACTGGTCGACTGTGTATCCCTTGTCCAAAAGCTCATCGCTTGTTATCTGCTCGGCAACGGCAAAATCCAAATCCATGGATTGCCGCTGCTCGCCAGTATGCAGTGTGACTGCAACCGCCCCGACAAACGTAGTAGTTCCAAAATCCCGGGAAATACAAACAGCTTCTCTAATGAGTGGCATCATTTCGCAACATGTCCTCCTGCACCTTCCATATGGTGTCTCCTGCAAACCTTACTCTAGTTTTTATCGCGTCCTTATGGGTCAGCATGATTGCTGCGGCATCCAGAAAACTTCGCCCGCCGCTCGCCACGCAGTCGAGAAACACCCTCTCAATTAAATTATCAAAGGAGCCGATCTTTGGGAGAAGTACCACGTTGCCCTTGTTCCCCTCCCGAAACCGATTGCTTTTCAAAAACCTGGAGATGTCTTCGATATCATCAACATAAGCATACAAATCCAGCGGTGTCTGAAACCCTGTCAGTTCGTGAACCCTGTAGTCAAGCGTTATGATCGAGCCACCTGGGAGATTTTTCTTTACAAAATTAATATCTGTAGGCTTGTAATATCTACCAAATCTTCTGGCTTTTTTGAGCGATACCAGTGACGGGATGATGCTCCGCAGCACATGGTGCGGTTGGGATACAACCTCGCTTTTTATCGTGAATTTTCCACGTTTGTAGTCTGCCAGCCCCAACTCCTCTAGACGCATCAGCCTCCTCCTGATAGTTCTAGCTGACAGCCCAACGGTGTCTTTCACCCCCTTTATGTCATAGATTGGGCGGGGGGACAGCTCCTGGGCAAACCTGATTGCATCCTTTGCACTTTTCAACATTGATGCATACTTATCCTCATTCATGCAATAATAATAGTATGTGCAGACTATATATATTTTAGACAAAAAATTCCATTTATATATAAAATGGCACATCATAAACTACCATCTTTAGATGCATCTGAAGTCCTCTGCTATCGGAAAGCAGAGGCCGTCTCGATTCTACCCACGCGCCAAGCATGGTAACGTACAGCACAATCTACGCTGCTCGAACACTGTTAATACAAAAAGGTATTCGTGCAAAAAACATCCTGTTTTATCCGGAAATCATGTCGCGCTACATTCTGGTCATCAGTCATGAATATCATCCTCCATCCATGTAGGGTTTTGACTTCTTGTTTCAACAGTTGCCTTCTTTTTGTGAAATGCCATTAATGGAGTTTCATAGTTGTCTATGTCAAGCGAGAAATGTAGGCGGGCAGTGTTGTAGTACTCGATATAATCATCTAGGCTCAAATAGTACCAAATCTCATCTTCCAAACTCCTGTGGAATCGTTCTAACTTCCCATTGGTTTGTGGGTGATATGGTCGTGAGTTGATCAGTCCTATGTTAAGGCCGAGTAACTCTCTCGAACATGGTTGGGGTCCAAGAACTGGTTTGTTTCTTGCGACCTCCTCTACCTACGAAGCATTATACATTGTCTGACAAAATGGTCGCTGGCACGCCGAACCTATCCACTGCCTGTCTGAGTACAGCTACTGCGTTAAAGGAGGTAGCCTCATTGAAGAGAGCAGCACCCGTGACGCATCTAGAAGCATCGTCCAGATATGTTATGAGGTTTAGTTCCCTCATGCGCGGATCCTTCATAGTGTGCCAGTCTGTGTGCCACATGGCGTTCGAGTATATACGTTCGTACCTAACCCACTTGCGTTGCCTATTCTTTATAGTTGAATCTGCCACCATGCCCTTGGACTTCATTATATGATATGTACGGTTACGGCTTATATTATGTCCCTCCTTGCGCAGTCTTTTTGCAGTACGCACCACGCCCTCGAGATTTTTGCTGTGAACATCCAGTACTGTTATTATCTCTTGTTCAGATGGTGGCGGGCTGGCGGGTCGTCCTGCATGTCCTTGAACATGAATCGTGCCGGTTTTACAGTATTTGGCCCACAGACGCTGTATGTGCCTCTGAGTTACACAAAGCTCCTCAGCTACCACCTTGGTACCCCGACCCTTCTCCAACTGCCGAATGGCATATGGGCTGTGACGTTATCTGCGCGTGCCGTATAATGCGCGTTTGACAGCATACTACTGCGCAGATGTCGGTATTGAATGTGATGTTTAATTACCACTCAACTACCGACCACGAAATACGACCCGCATAACCCTCACACCGACAGGCACCTCGACCCGTGCCATCCATATGATGGCTAGCTTATTACTACTAAATGTCTACCTGACTAGAGACACCGTTGGTAGGTTGAAACAACTGCCAACCTACCAACAAATATCTTGTATAACGCGCCCCAACTGAACCGTCCTGTCTGGTGACTCAGTCATATTACACACTAGAGTCGTATGGTTAGAGTCGTATGTGGTACCTATACGCGTTATACACGACGTGCTGTGTACAATACAGAACAGTTCACCCACAGATCATCATATTTATAAAATGCTGAGATATAATATTATTAATGAGACAACATGAACTACGGGCGCAAAAGTTTGAGAGGCTTGCCAAGCTTGCCAGACAGAATAACAATCCGGAATTGGCAGAGACAGCAGAGAGCGCCGCCGAGACAGTTAGAGACATTGGCGACATTTAGCGACGATATACATATACTGGAGAGTAGTATACGGGACGACACAAAAACAATGGAAGGGTTTCTTGACTTTTGCAAAGCTCTGACGCGCCGGGAGATGATGCTGACGGATTCTGCCGAGATTGATCAGGTGAGCGCCGAGTTGGTGAAATATAGGATGATGGCTTCTGATGTGGAGGACCGTATAAAAGAGTCGCACAGACGTCTCCGTAGGTTGAAGGCAGAGTATGGAAGCGTTTGAATATACCAAGTATAGATGGGATTGAACGTAGTATCTGGTTGGGAATCATTCAAATTAGTTCGTAAGGCACGTACTCGTCCACAATGGGAAAGTACAAACGAGTAAAGATCTGGGTGTGTAGTATCGTCACATACTCCTCTGGATGGTGGTTCACCACCAACATTTACTGCATTGGGCGCAAGCCTAAGTGTGTAGCAGCTGTGTAATGCGTGTGTTATACAACACGCGCAGATAACATCACAGCCCAGTCGAGGAACGCCCTCTCAATTAAATTATCAAAGGAGCCGATCTTTGGGAGAAGTACCACATTGCCCTTTCGCCCCTCCCGAAACCGATTGCTGTTCAAAAACCTGGAGATGTCTTCCATATCGTCAACACATACATGCAAGTCCAGCGGTGTCTGAAATCCTGTTAGTTCGTGAACCTTGTAGTCAAGCGTTATGATCGAGCCATCCGGGAGATTTTTCTTTACAAAATTAACATCCGTAGGCTTGTAATATCTACCGAACCCTCTGGCTTTTTTGAGCGACATCAGTGATGGGATGATGCTCCGCAGCACATGGTGCGGTTGGGATACAACCTCGCTTTTTATCGTGAATTTTCCACGTTTGTAGTCTGCCAGCCCCAACTCCTCTAGACGCATCAGCCTCCTCCTGATGATTCTAGCTGACAGCCCAACGGCGTCTTTCACCTCCTTTATGTCATGGATGGGGCTCCTTGCGGGCATGACGTGTAGGTCAGCGTTTCTTGACACCTTCTGCACGATATAAAATATAATTACGCCTTTCTATAACCACATAATATGATTGGCGCGTCAATTGGTCACAAACTAGTACTGTCAACATTTGGTGAAAGTCACGGGACATGTGTGGGCGCAGTATTGACTGGGTGTCCTGCAGGTTTACCACTAAATGAGTCTGACATTCAACCCATGTTAGACTTGAGACGGCCAGGTCAATCCAGCATAACCACCCAGAGAAAAGAACTAGATAAGGTACAGATACTCTCAGGCGTATATCATCAAAGAAGCACAGGTGCTCCCATAACAATGATAATCCACAACAAGGACCACAGATCCACAGACTATGACAACCTGTTAAATATGCCAAGACCAGGACATTCAGACTACACAGCCAAAGTACGATATGGCGGATACAACGACCCACGGGGTGGAGGCATATTCTCCGGAAGGCTCACCGCCACGCAGGTGATGGGAGGTGCCATAGCCCGTAAACTACTATTCAGTACACTAGGCATACGGACTCACTCATACACCACAAGCATAGGAGATGTACAGGCAGACATATCCGATGATATTACACATGATATTATATACGGAAATGACACACGTTGCCCAGATCAGAATGCCGCCGCAGACATGCGAGATGCCATCATCAAAGCCCGTAGTGATGGAGATACATTAGGAGGTATCATAGAGTCGGTCACAACGGATGTACCTCCAGGTTTGGGAGAGCCCATATACAACACCTTAGAGTCAGACTTGTCGGCCGCCATGTTCTCTATTCCATCTGTAAAGGGGGTGGAGTTTGGTTCTGGCTTTGCGGGATCAAAGAGTACTGGTTCAAAAAACAACGACATATACACAATACAGAATGATACGATAAAGACTACGACCAACAACTCTGGCGGGATATTGGGGGGCATATCCAATGGAATGCCCATAGTATTTCGTGTGGCGTTCAAGCCTGCATCATCCATAGCCAAACCCCAGTACACCATAAATACAGAGACCATGAAGACTGCCAAGTTACAGGTTAAAGGCAGGCACGATCCCTGTGTGGTACCACGGGCACCGCCGGTTATAGATGCCATGGCATCTTTGGTACTAGCAGATCACGCCATGCTGACAGGTCACATAGGAGCAGTACTATGACTGATTCTCTTGATACTCTACGAGCGAGTATTGATGATATAACATTACAGATGATACACCTCTTAAAGAGACGTAATGACATAACTGGACAGATTGGAGATATAAAACGTCAAAGAGGGCTATCCATATCGAATGGGACCCGTGAATTTGCACTGCGTCAACGCATACTAGATGAGGCCAAATCCATAAATCTAAATCAAGATATCGCTGCCAGATTTCTGAACCACCTGATAAGTGAGGCCGTATATATGGAGAGTAGCCCTACGCCCACACATCTGCTCATATTCAAAAAGGCCAAGGAGTTGGAACAGAACGGTAGAGATATCATACACATGGAGGTGGGAGAGCCGGACTTTGCACCTCCGCCCATAGCAGGGGATGCTCTGGCAGAAGGCTTCAAAGAAGGTTACACGAGGTACGGCCTGCCCACGGGCATGCCAGCACTCCGGCAAGCTATAGCAGATCATACATCACAGAGATACAATACATCGATACAGTCAGATGAGGTGATCATAACGCCGGGAGCTAGATTTGCTGTATTTGCTGCAATAAACGCACTACTACAGCCGGGCGATGAGATTATAATCCCTGAACCCACATGGCCCGCCTACAAGGAGGCAGCCATACATTGCGGCGCCAAACCACATATCATACATACAACACTTGAAGATAGATGGGAGTTAGACATACAAGACATTAAAAAGATTACAACTCACCAGACCAAGATGATTGTGCTCTGTTATCCGTCCAACCCCACCGGCAAGGTACTATCACCAAGCGTCATAAACCAGATTGTGCAACATGCCAGGGAGAACGACATGTACATACTCAGTGATGAGATATACAGCGAGTACTCCAGTATACCATCAAAGAGCATACTAGAGTACGGGTATAAAAAGAGCATAGTCACACAGTCGTTTTCAAAGTCGCACGCCATGATGGGGTTTCGAATAGGTTA
Source organism: Cenarchaeum sp. SB0675_bin_21 (assembly GCA_009843815.1). GTDB lineage: Archaea > Thermoproteota > Nitrososphaeria > Nitrososphaerales > Nitrosopumilaceae > VYCS01. The sequence goes on from VYCS01000006.1 coordinate 8,467, forward strand.
TGGTGTTGCGCATCCAGATATAATACACAGTATGAGTCGTATTGCGGCACTCTGCCTCACTAATGTGCCAGGCTTTATTCAGTACGCAGCTCTTAAATCATTGAACCATGATACTACACACAATGTTCAAACTATACAGAGACGGCTTGATACCATGTGCAAGATGGCCAGTGAGGTAAACTTGGAGTTTATGAGGCCGGATGGAGCCATGTATATATTTGGTCGGGCAGATGGAATACAGGGGATTGACTTGGTAGAACGATGTTTGGATAGGGGTCTGGCATTGGCTCCGGGAGTTGGTTTTGGTCACTATCCAGAGTTTGTTCGCATATCTGCTGGTACTGACAGAGTTACAGACGGAATGAATATACTATGCGATGTTCTAAAGGAGGAGAGATGGAGAAGATAACATTAATTGGATCTGGGGGACAGATGGGGAGTTGGTTTTCAAAATATTTTGTGGACTCTGGATTTGATGTTACGGGTTTTGACACTGAATCTGAAATCACCACAAAGGATGTCAAAGTAGCAAAGTCTCTAATAAGTGGCATACTGCAGGCCGACTATGTAATGTTGTGTACACCCACAAAACGTACTCCAGAGATAATACGACTCATAGCAAAGGAGATGAAGCGTGGATCTTATCTTATAGACATATCATCAGAAAAATCAAAGGTAATGAGCTCTCTGTCCCGTACGCCTGCCAAGATACACCCTGTATGCATACATCCAATGTTTGGGCCAGGAATTCGCACACTCAAAAACCGTAACATAGTATCCATACCTGTTCGGGATGCCAAGATGGAGTTAAACGTAGCCAAGAAACTCTTCTCGGGTGCAAACTTTGTCACAATAGATGCATCAGAGCATGACAAAAAGATGGCCATCATACTAGGTATTCCACATTTAGTGAATCTGTGCTTTGCAAGTGTGATATCAAAGGATGGTAGGACGCCGTTGATTGAAAAGATGTCGGGGCCCACCTTTAAGTTACAACGCACTTTATCTGAAGGGATTATGTCTGAATCTGCAGACTTAATCGAGACCATAATATCGAATCCAGAGATGCGAAAGCATGCTGAAGAGTTGTGGAAGGATATAGGTAGACTTCTTACTGCAACGCAGGAGTCAAAGACTGAAGAGATTCTAGCGTATATACAAAAGTGTCAAGAAAACATACAGTCCAGTACGAGCTCAGCCAAAGCTTACAAAAAGATGATAAAGATGGCCAATGCCATAGACGCCTGATGCGGGCCGTCACTGCCATCTTGTGTCAGAGTGGCAGGATACTGTTGTTAAAACGTAGTCAATTTATGCCCACAATGCCAGGACTGTGGTCGGCGGTCAGCGGCACCATCGAGGGTGATGAAACAATACCGTATAGAATGCGCACAGAGATACATGAAGAGACTGGAATTGTAGACATACGCTCATTATCATCATGTTCAACAAAGATAACAGAGGGCATATGGCTTCATTCTGTACTGTGCTTGGCGCATGGCAATGTGCGATTAAACTCTGAGAATGTTGCATATAGGTGGATACGTCCCACAGATTTAACACTATACGATACAGTGCCAGCTTTAAACAGTATACTATTATTGCTCTTGGGAAGCGTAGGAGCGTTGGCTGGGGAGCATTATGTAAACGCATGCACCGCCACACATTGTACAGGGCACATTATTTCCTGGATGCTGGCCGGTTCTTGCATGTATACGAGCGGCTTTTTCGGGGTCTATTGATAGGGATATCTGCTTCTCCCAGTCTAGTGTGCGCCTTGCCACGCTCATATCTCTGTCCCACTTTATAGATTTATCACGTATCTTTACAAGATCTCCAGCATGCGCAGCTATTCGATAAGCGATAAGGCCCTCCTTTACTTCTTCGGCGTTGGGTAATGCAAGATGTTCAGACGGAGTCAGATAACATAGCAAATCTACACCTTCGGCTGCAGACACTGCTGCGCCTATGGCACTGGCTATGTGGTCATAGCCAGAGGCTATATCGGTCACCAGCGGCCCCAATACATAGTACGGAACATCTCCGATTAGAGACTTTGCCAGACGTACATTGGCCGCCACCTCGTTTAATGGAACGTGTCCTGGTCCCTCCACCATCACCTGTATATCTTTTTCATGCGCACGTTTAGTCAGTCTGGCTACATTGATCATCTCTTGCACCTGCAGTTCATCGTGTGCGTCCAGTATGGATCCGGGCCGGAGTGCATCACCAAGACTAAACGTTACATCATACTTTGCTGCCACCTCCATCAGGTAGTCATAGTGCGTATAGTATGGGTTCTCTTTTTGGTGGTGTAGCATCCATGCAGCCGTAATGGTGCCGCCCTTACTCACTACACCAGCATACCGTTTTGTTTCTAGTATACGTTTTGCTATATCACGTGTAATACCACAGTGGATAGTGGTGTAATCGACACCATCTTTGGCATTGTTCTCAAAGGCGTTTAAAAAGTCATCCTCTGTCAGTGCCATGGGATTTTTGTACTTTGTAATGGCCATATTGTACGCCTCATATATGGGAACCGTACCAAATGTAATGGGCGCCTCGGCCAGTAATGCACGACGTATTGCGCCCACATCTCCCCCGTCACTCAAATCCATTATGGTGTCTGCGTGATTTTGAACAGCGACGCGTGCCTTCTCCTTCTCTATGGCCAAATCCTCATGTAGTGTAGATGTGCCTATATTGACATTGACCTTTGTCTTTAGACCCTTTCCTATACCTACATTGTGTATGGTCTGCGGCCTTACATTATTTGAGGGTATGATTATGGAGCCGCGTGCTATTTGACGGACAAGCCAGTCTTCAGATACATCCTCGTCTCGGGCGACCTGTTTCATCTGTGGGGTGATGCGGTTTTGACGCGCATCAGACATCTGTGTCATTATACAGATTAATTGTAACTTGCCTGATTTAAATAATTTCTATATCTGCTGGGAATGCACCCATTGGTATAGTGCTTTTCTGGGAGATTTAATCTCATCAATGCTTGTATAGTAGTGATCTCTCCATGTGTCTTTGGCAAACCCAACAAACAACATCAGGTTTAATGGGTATGTATCAGTGTCTGTACATCGTCTAAAGTCATCCCGGAAGAGAAAGATGCGTTTGCCTTTGGCAATGGCCATGCCCAGCTCCACCATGACACCCTCATCTGGCGGAGTTCCATTTACAACGGCAAATATGCCATCGGCGTTATACACATCGTTCATGTCTGCCTGTCCTACGCGGTATGGATCATTGTACTGTGTCAAGTCTTGGTTTTTAGTGAATGGTTCCCACACTGTAAAACCCATCTCTTCTAGTATATCTACAAGTTGTGGCAGTATTGTCTGACGTTGTGACTCAGAAAAGCCGTACGGATTAGCCAGATATAATGTCTTCAAGTATATTTAATGTAAAAGGAACTTCATATAACTATATAGTTCTGAAAATCAGTTCGCTATTTAAGATATAAGATCAACAAGTGATACGTATGGAATAGAAGAAAACACTCCAGGATCATGGCAAAACTTGATCTGCTCAAAGATACACCGTGGTAGACGAGCCATCAGGTGAAGTATATGATGTTACATAGAGGGCTAACTAATTTTGGGATTGTGTGGGTATTTCATATAAACGAAAAGCGTAGGGGCATCACAAGGTTCAATCAGGGCTGTAGATACTCAAAGAGGCTGTCCGCATCAACAGCATCATCCAGTATTATGGTAAGTAGTATGATGGATGCCTCGCTTAGCTCTTCATCATCCACTATTCGTATTATCTCTTCCACAGCAATACTATCGCTCTCCATTGCCGACTCTACCACACTAGCCAAAGTTCTTAGGAATTCACCCTTCTCGGTCACTCCCAGCTCGGCTAGCCTCTCCTCCACAGATGTGCCACATTGTGTCACATCAATTGTGGTTTCAAAAGTATCCGGTATCAGTATTACATCAGACAGCGCATAAAGACGTAGCTTCAATGAGCACGTATCCACATCAGATATAGTATTGGCAGGTATGGTTATGGTATCGGCTCCCGTCGCATTGACCTGGCCGCTGTCTATCAATACTCCGGTCTCATGACTCAAAAAGTAGTTTAGCGCGTCAGTGTTTGTAGTAAAGACATCAAAGTCGTATTTTTCATCTGTCTTGAGACTAGGTGCAGATATACCAACCACTGTGGGGAATATTGGTTCGCTAAAGTGAGACCAAACTCCCTTGGTAAACGGGTATGTGTCATCTCGGAAGGCGGTCAAGACTGCAATACCAGATTCATCATCATAGCTTGTAAGGCTGAAGGGGCCATTGTCTATGTATGCATGTCCATACTGATCAATCCAAGATATTGCTGCCTGATATCTGGCAGTGTAATACTCAGAATCCATTCCCTCCAGAGGCTTGGGCACGCTACCCTCTTCCAAGAAAGAGACCAGTTTCGCCCGAATTAGTGACACGTCATCCGAATCCAACAGTGACAGCCAAGAAACATTATTGGTCAGTGCATCAGTGTCTGAGAACTTTGTGTCACCACCAATTACAACACCCTCCATCGCATACATTATCTCCCAAGGCATGCTAACCCACCAGACTCCTGCGTTGGCAAGTGCAGTGGGCTCAAAGTGCCAGTAGTTGATGTATACATCCATAGTGTCATTGCCAGTAGGTCTTGCGCCAACCAGTATATCCGGGCTGCTATTCACAGCCTGAGTATATGCAGTATCCCAAGTTGTATCATTTTCACTTGTAATTGTACCCCATTCACGCTCAAAGTACATTGTGTATATGACATCATTCATATCTGCAGCCTGGCCATGGTGCCAGTTACTGAATGTGTAGTTTAGTGTCACCATCGTTATAGCCGTAGCATTCTCTCCAACCTCCATCCACTCTTGCGTGTATGGATCCCAACGGAATACATCAGGTGGTACCTCCAAAGTTCCATCCGGCCCGGCAGTAGTCGCATTACGCTGTACTGCGTGGGGCAGTAGATAGCCTGTATGTGGATGTCCTATTGCAGATGGTATGCCCAGTGGTCCTGCGATATCTGAGCTGTATACATCACCAAAACCAGCTATCGGATTCCAAGAAGATTGGCTGAGGTGTCTCACACCAATTTTTAGATCATCAGATGGAGTCTGTGCATTTGTAAGTGTCAAGCTGTTGGATATTCCACCGCTTATGTGATTAACCACACCCTTTACACGCTCATTTGTCACAAATGTGTCGGCTTGTGCTACCAAAAAGATTCGTACTGACTCAAACACGCCCAAGACCGTAGCCTGCTGTATAAGATCATTGCGGTGTTCTTCATCATCATAATTATCGTAGTATATGTTCTGTGTTATTTCATCGAGTTCAGCATGTTCATAATTCCAAAACTCCTGATTGTTACCTCCCGGCATATTGTTGGTCCATGGTGCATAAAAGATGGCCAATCTACTGCTGCTATCCGTAGAGAATGAGCCACCCCAGCCTTCAGTGTATATATGCCACTCCAGATTGCCGGGGTCTGCGCCGTACACAACATCATACACTAATGCCAAATCACCATACATACGCTCTACTACAAATCCAACATCCTCCAGATTCGATGCCAACGTCTCCCCAATGCTTAATCGTAATGGGTCATCATCCCGGAGGAATATCGTTATCTGTACAGGTTTATCGTTCATAGTCCAGACACCATCCTCCATCACGGCTCCAGCATCTGTCATGGCGCCATCTATTATGGTTTGAGCCACACCAATATCATAAAAGAAGCCAAGCGACTCAGTCTGCTTCAAGGTTGTGATATAGTAAGAGTCGTGGGGTGCAAATGGTGATATCATAGGGGCCCCATATCCTCCCAACATTTCATCCACAATACCATCACGATCAACCATATAGTTGAGGGCAAAACGTACAAGTTGCAACTGGAATGGGTTAAACTCATCACCCTCGGCAGGATTCACCAACAGACTTAGGGAACCGCCCGCAGGTATCGTGTGTAAAACAAGGTCTTCGGCATCAACTATAAGATGTGGAGGTATGCTGTAATAGTACATATCCAATGTGCCGTTTTGTAATCCTTCAACAGCATCTTCTGCCTCACCCACTCTGATGAATGTAACAGTGTCTACATAGGGTTGAGCAGCAACCAATCCAACTGTGCCTGTCAGTACCAGCATCATCAAGGCTATGGCAAGACGCATGTAACACGGAAATTATGACCATATATAAAAGTGATTATACAGAAACCCCCATCTGACGGCCAATTCACTGGAAAATACCAAGACTGCCCTGGCGGTCCTGACAGTCTTTTTGCGCCATCGGGCCATCTGCTGCCTGTGTTGTTTATGTTTCGGTCTAGCAAAAACAGGTCTGGGTTTTTGCCGCTTCCGGTGCCGGTATGCGCGTTGGCAGTAACCGTTATGGTATGGCCGGTTGCGCCGGGGCCACTCGGGCATGCCCGGCCGTGCTTATGTATTTTACCGGCGAGACTCACGTGTTGCCCGGGGTGTGACAGCATACGGCCTAGCAGAAACGCCTGAAGAACGGCGCCTCCCCCATACGGCAGGGCGGGTGGCGGGCAGGATCACCGACCCCCGGTAGGCGGCATGCAGTGTCGGCAGAGGCCGCCAGGAAGTGGCCTTCTGGTCGTCGCCCGGATCCTGGCACGGATGGCCGTGACGGAAGGCGGCATCGTCTGCGGGTACCGTATGGGCAGGAGTGGTGCCGCACCAGCCCCTGATGGCCGCCTAGGGGGAGCCGGCGGCCAGCGGGACTAGCGGGGCTTGTCCTCCAAGGTAACTTCGACGGTCCGCCGGTTGTTGCCGTCCCCAAAGACCGGGTCCCCGGTAGCAGTAATGGTGACCGCATAAGTAGTCCGGTCGGCGGCCACCGAGACCATGCTTAGCTGGTTGCCGTCGGTTATGGTAAACCGGTCCGAGTCGCCGCCGAGTTCTATCCGGTAGATCGGATTCTGTCCATCCAAGAAGGGATTTGTAGTAGATATGATCCCGACCGCGCCGGGGACGTCAGCCCTGTCGATGGACGCGTTGTCGATCGTGACGTACCAGCCGCCTAGGTTCTGGTCGAAGGATACGGCGGAGTCAAACATCCGGGTCATGTTGGTGACCGAAGAGACGTTCCAGCTGTCGAGGGGCTGGTTGAAGGAGGCGGCCCCTTTGAACATGCCACCCATGTCCGTTACCGAGGAGACATCCCAAGCATCTAGGGGTTGGTTGAAGGAGGTGGCGTTTCGGAACATGCTGCCCATGTCCGTTACCGAGGAGACATTCCAGGCGGAGATGTCCTGATTGAAGGAGGTGGC
>VYCS01000005.1 GCA_009843815.1 Cenarchaeum sp. SB0675_bin_21
GCCAGATTGCCGGCAGGCGTTACATTGTACGGATCAGTAAGATCAAGTATCTGGATGCCACCGTCATATTCTGCAACGACGGCGTATGTGCGGCCATCTGCCACAAGTGTGGCAATGGACAGCGCACCGGACAAGCGTAAGTCATCATTATCCGTTATACTTCCAAGAGAGGTGATACCATATGGGTGTGTTATATCGAGTATCTGGACACTATTGTCACGGTATGATGTCACAGCCGCATATGTGCGACCATCTGACTCAAATAATGCTATGTCAAATGCGCCTTCGAGGGACAACGCATCACCCTTGGAGATGCTGCCCGCATACCCTATATGGATATCACCAGCGAAGATTCCGACATGCAGAGCCTGTGTGACAGATGCCATGTCTGCATAAGCGTATTGGGATGGCCATGTGAATGTAGATGCCTCGGACTCATGCCCCACGCCCAACAATCCAGTGGTGGGCTCCATTGAGAGTGCCGATACGGTCAATACTACAAGGGTTCCTACTGCAAGCACGTGGGTTCCCGCACCTACACACATTACACATCACTCCAGAGGACGACGATACATGATGTATATCGTTCCCCAGTCTGTGCTTGACGCTTCTCAGGGGAGCTGATGCAAGAACCCTCCACGTCCAGGCGCCCCTCAACATGGGCGCTGCCAGTATTAGCTGGCAATGTTACATCACGTAACTTTAGTTGGCCATGCGTGGCCCCCGGGCCGAGTTTCTGCAGCCCTGCATCCTCTATGTTTGAGCCCGCATTGCAGTCGGCATGACTCGTATGGCCACACCGTTTACACAAGAACTTTCTGTCATCCCGGTTATCCTTGTGTGTATAACCGCACGAGCAGCACCGTTGGCTTGTATACGCCGCTGCAACCCAAATTATCTCTCCAGCCAACTTGTACGCCAACAGTAATGCCAACAGCCCCCAGCACTGCTCCAGGATGGCCTTATTGAGACCAGATTTCTGCGCAACGTTTTTGCCGGGGTTTTCTTCCGTACCTTTGGCGGACTTTGCCATGTTTTGTATAGGAAGTTTCTCAAAGGCTGCATGTGTGGTGCTGTCCGATATAACGCGTGATATTTTATGCGCGGTGGTCTTTCGAATGTTTGCAGCTTTGCGTTTGTTCTTGGCAGCCCTCTTAGCGGCTTTCACCCACCGTCGAGAACCAGGTTTACGATTCGTATAGTCGGGTTTCTGCCTGCGTGACGCTATCTTTTGTGCCTTAGAGGCTGTTTTTTCGGCGTTGTTCATGCGGCGTGCCACCTTTTCGGGTATTATCATCACACAGTCAGGTGTGGCCACATTACCGACATTCCGGTCTATACCAATAACAGTCGGTTCCGTCACGGTTGGCTTCTCATCGGGTATATCACAGGATATGGTAATCCTCCACCCGCCATCCGGTAGTTGAAACAGTTGGGCCGTCTTGTATCGGTAATTCAAGACGGGAAACTCCCGCGACAGTTTAACCTCGCCCATCTTGGCTATCTTGATTGTACGTGTATCGGTGAAGCGCGCTTGACCAATAGTGCCATCATGCGTTATTGTAAACGGGATGGAGATGTGACCTCCATATTTCTTAAAGTGCGGTTCACCAAACTCCGCCTTAGGTTTGATGTTGACAGCCTTCAGCTTCTCTGTTTCCACATATTGGTCATAATGCCTGCCCAAGTCATGTAATATTTGGCGCGTCACCCCGGATATGGATTGACGCATCCAACGCGGACCTGAATGGTTGCGCAAGTCCGTATACCACGCGTTTATCCTACCACGCGTAGTGTTGACCCTCCCAGCTCGACGGTACTCCTCCTTGAAGGTTTCCAATAGTTTGTTATACACGTACCTGTCCATGCCGGCCTGTCTGGCCAACATCTCCTTCTTGAACCCTTTACGGAATCTAACGCCGAATGTGTATGTACGTAGTACCATTAGCTTATAGTACGGTCCACATGTTTAAAAAGATAGTTGAGGTGTGATATATGGCACCCGTCCTTGCGGGAGGAACCTACTAGTCCAAGATTATTTGTCCGGCAGGCACAAATCCGTTCAAATCAGTAACCTTCAGCAATCCTGGTGTAACCGTATAGAGATAGTCCCCTATGTACAGGGAGCGGGCCCAATCCGTATCATCATGCTTCACTATGCCCCTCTTTACAAGTATATTGTTTTCAATATTGTATACATGAAAGGTAGTTACACCATCGTGTGTGACTGGTATGGATATTATGCGTGTAGATATGAGCGCCGCCTTATGATCCCACTGAATCTCCGAGTAGGCGTCACGATCATCTATAACCTCAAAGTCTGACAGGGTAGGATTGGTAGGATCAGATACATCAAAGACGGTTACTTTTATGCCGTCGATTACAGGCCCCCACTGTGCCTCTATGGTCTCGCGCCCCACTCCTACTACGGTATCCTCATCATAGGGATGCAGATACTCGGAGAATCCCGGTAGTTTCAACTCGCCAACAACCATGGGACTCTCTGAAAAGTCGATTACAAAGAACGGATCCACCTGACGGAAGGTAACCAGATACAGCGTATCACCATAAAACCTTGCAGAGTGCATCGTCTCCCCTGGTGCGATATCATACACGGCGCCCAGCATATCCAGATTGCTGTCCAATTTGAAAGCAGAGTTTACGCCAGACCAGGTGGTGGTTGCAATACGGAACGTGTTGTCCTTCTCGGCCATTGCAAACTGGTTTATTGGATACCCCGGTACTGTACCTGCACCCTGATATGACAGGCCGGTTCCAGAGAGTCCTATCTTTACAACCTGAGTGTCGGTGGCACATATTGCCCCGCGAGTAGATTGGTCGGGAGGCCAGCTTGCACCGGACGAATAACCGGTCCCTGGCATAACAAGATACATGTTTGATTCAGAGACATATATCTCCATGTTAAATGGCGTAAGGAATGAAATTGCATCAAAACCAGACTCCAGACTGACCGCTGTTATCATGGTTCTGGTATCAACCATATAGAATGGGAAGTAATGCGTGTCGGGACTTTTTGCATCTGATCCATATTTTACAACAGGTATCCTATCTGGGGAGTCCTGAGTTATAACATAGATTGTGTTGTTTATGAGCCGGGCGTCTGTCATTGTTCCGGTTATTAATATACGATCAAGGATCTGCGGGTTTGTCCTATCAGATACATTCAATATTGTTATTTTTGTATCCCCACCCACATTGAACACAGCCAACATGTCCTTATGCAAGAGAGCGGGCCCAGTTATCGGACTGTGCCCTACAACAGATATTCCATCAGGTGGATATGCCTGTATGACGTTCAGCTGACTACCAGACAAGAATATGTCGGTGGCCGTGTTCTTTATGATGTCTGGCTCATCAACTTTGGCCTCCTGTATGTTGGTGGTAGAGTATAACGGGGAGGATGTACCTGCTGTAGACTCTGTCCTTGATGGCGCTATGGACAGCGTCACTGTATCCTGAATGACACCTTCCTGAAAGGACGTACCAAATGTAACTCTATTATTGTATGAGAGACATGCATGCGCGGGTACCTCGCCTGGCACTACTGTGGGCAGCGGTATGTCAGGTATGTAAAATCCAAACTGTATCATACTTTCGACATAATCCTCATCAACACATACCGAATTGCCCGTATCATGATGCATGAGCACCATATCTATGCAATAGTTTGCCTCAGCTGGCGGGATTGAGATGACAAGCAAGGCTACTACAGGCAACAATACGGCCAATGTCGTGCAATTAAACATACGTTTAGCGTATGCCAATCCTATTTAAGAGTGATTTGTGCGGATTTCTCCCGCAAGGGCAGGCGGTTATCTAGACGGTCCAGATCCGGACTGCAACACGGCCCAAACCGGGTATGCACGGGCAGTCAGGATGTGTTTTGGGTCGGTTTTTTGGCAAAGTCCCACCGATAGAGTACTTCAAAAAGTGAAACAGATACCTAAATCATCAAAAATTATATACGAATTGCCAATATTACACATATTGTCACGCATAGATGATATAGACACATTAATTTTATCTGAATTAGCCAACGATTCTTCAATATCCATCCCTAAACTATCATCAAAGATAAACGTCAATACATCTGTGGTGTACTCTCGCATACGCAGATTACAGTCTCGGGGGCTCATACGCCGTTTTACCATAGAGGTGAACAATGCTGCCTTAGGATATACAGTAAAGGTACTGGCAGGTATAAAGATGGATACAAAGAAACGTAATCATATAATGCAAGAGTTATTCAACATTGATGGCGTCTTTGAGGTGGCTGAAGTGACTGGCCGCTTTGACATACTAGTTACAGCATACGCCAAGTCTCTGGAGTCGATGCATCACATGGTCTCTGAAAAGATAGGCCGTATAGATGGCGTACTCTCTTCAGAGTCGTTTATAGAGATGAAGTCACGTCAAAAGGCAATGCCATATATGGCCTCGGGTGGTGCTACTTGACATTGCAGAAGCAAAAGACTTCCTCTAGGCTTGCCGTATACTATGAGCTGACAAAACCAAAGATATGGTATCTTTTGGTGTTTACAGCCTTTGGAGGATTGGTGGTGGCATCCAACATACATGGTGTTGAGGTATCAATTTGGACCTGGCTACTGGCTATATTTTCGGTGGCTGCTGGTTCTGCAGCGGCCAACACCTTGACCAACTACCATGATCGGGATATAGATAGTATAATGGAGCGCACAAAACTACGGCCTTTGCCATCTAAAAGGATATATCCTGCCGTCAAGGCGCGAAACTTTGGATACATACTGGGAGGCATCTCACTGTTGCTGGCATGGTGTATATCGTATACGACTAGTATGGAGCAGGGTATGTGGGCCACGGCGTTTATAGCATTTGGTCTGCTGAACAACATCTTGATATACTCATACGCGCTAAAGCGGCGTTCCCGACTCAATATCATACTGGGAGGACTGTGCGGCGGCTCACCACCCTTGGTGGGCTGGGTTGCTGTCACTATGGCCGATTTATGGAGTATGGGACTTGTACTGGCGGGTCTGGTCTTTGTCTGGATTCCATTACACATATGGTCGCTGACCATGCACTTTAAAGACGACTACAACAAGGTCGGCGTTCCCATGCTCACGGCGGTCCAGTCTGAGAGTATGTCTGCCCGGGTGATTGCCGCCTCTACCATGGCAATGGTAGCATTTAGTCTGGTTCCACTGTTTCTGTCTGGCGTGTCTGGTGTAGTGTATGCTGCCACTGCCTTGGCATCGGGCGGCTTGATGCTTGCCTTATCGGGCTGGGTTGTAGTTCGACCATCTGAAAAGTCTGCTTGGACACTCTTCAAATTTTCAAGTCCCTACCTGGCTGTACTATTTATCGGCATAATGGTGGATACTGCACTATAGAGTTTGACATGCCCCCATTGATGTGTTTAAGCACGGGCACTCTTGATCATACATATTCCTTAATAACAGACTTAAACCACCAGGTGCTCTAGTGTATAATGTGGGTGACTGTACTAGAATGAACCAAACATATAGTATGATATTTTGTCTGAGCGTTATCGTTGTGAGTATGATGTATGTGCATGCATACGCTGAGATAGCCACTGTATCCCAGATAACTCAGGTGGTACTGAATACTCAACTATACGTCGATAATGAGAGGTTTGATGCGTACCCCATATATTATCCAGATAATATACCTGATGAGCCTATAACTGGAGCGCTGATACACTACACCGACTCATCTGTTGATACATTTAACCAAATAGTTCTAGTGGAGATAAATGCAACCCTCCCCATACATGATGTCCTAAAAGATCTACGGGGCGCCAGTGCAGTTATAATGTATGGCATACATGACTGGACAATATCTGAGGATGCCCTCACAGAGACCCCTGCCATACGTGTGTCTGGTGACGATGGCTCCTCTTTAGTATCTCTGGCTGGCTCTGATGCCTTTGTGTTGTATGGACCTGGTATATATGATGCTCTGGATAGGGCTCGGGACGTTGAGACCATTATGGTATCTGAGAGGGTATTTGCTATTGTAACTAGTGGGGACGGTGCACAAATAATAGATATCACTGATCCCACTTGGCCGGTACCCGCCCAAACCATAGAACCCATAGATATAGAAGAGTATCTGGACCTAACGACAGTTACAGTATCTGATACGCCCTACGCTATAATAGGTGGTAAACTAGGCATAGAGATATTCAATATTACAAATCCATACAACCCAACACTGGCAAGTGTTATGCTGGACGGCAGTAATTTTGATACACTGCGAGGAGTACAAGATATAGAGACATTTACTCTAGCAGGAGGTACATACGCAATAGCGACCAGCTATGATGATGATGGAATACAGCTAATAGATATCACAAATCCGTACAGACCATCGCCCACCAGCAGTGCGACAGATGGTATAGATGGCTTTGAGGCTCTAGGTGGCGCAAAGGGAGTTGATATAACAACAATATCTGACAGACTATACGCTATTGTGGCTGGGTATAGGGATGATGCCATACAACTTGTAGATATAATCAACCCTTTCCGTCCACTACCAATTGGAACATATCCCAACTCTACACAGACAGACCTCATGAGTGGGGCAACTGATGTCGAGACCGTAGAGACCAATGAGGGCATATTGGCTATCGTAACTGGTCACAACGATGACTCTATTCAAATTGTAAACATAACAACCCCTACAATGCCACTAGATGAGGTTACAGTTGTGGATGGTACCGGCCGTTACACCGGTTTGGCTGGGGCTACAGAGATATCCCTAATTGAAATATCCGGAACCACACATGCTGTAATAACCGGAACTGATGATGATGCCGTACAGATAATAAGTATTGACAGTCGGGCAAACATCCGTCATGTCAGCAATACGCTGGATGATGAGGACTATGACTTTAAGTTAGATAGGGCGTTAGGCGTTGATACTGTAACCATTGATGGTACACCATACGCAATAGTTGCCAACCATAACTCTGATGGCATAGAGATAATAGATTTGAGTAGGCCTGCCTCCCCGGCTTTGGTCAGTGGTGCCTTTGATGTTGATGATACTGAATTGGTAGTGGAAGGCTCTTGGGGCTTGGATGTATTTACAATATCCGACAAGACATATGGTATAGTTGCCAACTATCATGATGATGCTGTACAGATAATTGACATAACAAACCCTCGTGTACCCCAACCTGTAGTTAGCCTACTGGAGGATGTAGACACTAATGATCTGGATGGCGCCACCGATGTGGAAGTCTTTGTTGTAAATGACAGAACATACGCTGCAGTTGCCAGTTATGAGGATGATGCTATACAACTATTAGACATAACAGACCCTGCATCACCTGAGATATTAGAGCCTGCAATTGATGGAGAGGATGGCTTTACGGCGCTGGATGGCGCCCTTGATATTGATGTACTGTCTCTGGGAGGTCGAATCTACGCGATGGTCGCCAGCTATGAAGAGGATGCAATCCAGATACTCGACTTGACCAATCCCAACTTTCCACTTCCATTAAGTGTAGTACAGCGGGATGTGGACTATGTTCGGGATGATGACTTTGGTAGGGAGGAGACTGAGACTGCAATAGGTCTGGATGGACCTAGTGGTATTGACATGATGGTTGTAAATGGTCGTATATATGGTGTAATAGCAAGCCAGAATGATGATATCGTTCTAGTACTGGACATCAACAACCCTACCATACCCTGGCCTGCCAGTTTCATGTATGATGGTAATAGAGGCTTTAATACTCTGGATGGGGCCTCAGATGTGGAGATTGTAAGTATTGGCGGTGTACCTTATGGTGTTGTAACTGCCAAGTGGGATCGTGGAGTACAGATAATTGATCTATCTGATCCGGAGTCGCCCGCCCCCGTGTCTGCCATATCTGATAACACTGATGGATTTGAGGCTCTAGCTGGCGCCAACAAAGTAGAGATAGTACCCTCTCCCATCGGTACACTTGCTATTGTGTCCAGCATACTTGATGATGCAGTTCAAGTCATTGATGTGTCGAATCCTGAAAATCCACTACCGGTACAACATGCTTTTGATCGTATAGATGGCTTTGACTCTCTAAAGGGCGCTGATGATATTGCGGCATTTTTAATTGATGGTAATCTGTACATAATGGTGGCCGGTGTTGAAGACCGCGCCATACAAATCATGACTGTATCCTAAATGACTTGCAGTGACAGGGTTTGCATAAGTATGGGAATTATATAGATAAGAACACAGTCGCAGCTGCGCGCTTGTCTCTTTTCTGACGGCTCTTCTGTATGGAGCGGAGCATGGCGGGTGTTGGCTTGTAGCCCTCCTTGTGCCCCGGCCGTCTTAGGACGACGTTCCCCGCCGCCCTATACAGGATATTCCAGGCGGCATTGACATCCGCATGAAACACTCTGGTACAATTAGTACAAATGAATTTATCGCGTGATATGCGCGACTCGGCATCCACCGTACCGCACACATGGCACGTCTGGCTTGTATATTTGGCCATCACCCCATATAGTGGGATGCCTTCCCTCTCGCATCGCTGCGCCAACTTCCGTAGAAATTCACCAAGTCGGTTCTCCCGCATTGAACGGTTCATGGCGCGTTTGTAATTCCCGCCATGTGTCGTCATATCTTTTATCGATAATATCTCGGCTATGACGGCATCTACTCCTTGTACGATACGCGATACGGTCTGGTTTATGGTGTTTACGGCGATGCCATCAGCCTTCCTGTATAGTTGTTTAATTTGGTCGTTCAATACGCCCCACTTCCGGCCATGCCGTACCTTGTGGTCACGAAGACTCTTTAGCGCATCTATCTCCAGCAGGATGGCTCTATGGCGTGTGTTGTGTATTGTAACGTTGCCATTTGTGTCGACAGTGACTGCCAGGTGTTTGCCGCCCACATCAATACCCCGCATTATACCAGTATTGCGGTGTGGTTCGACCGGTACGCGCACGGCTATGTGCAGCTCAAACATATGGTCTGACGGCTTTGTATGCTTGTCCACCCGTTTGGTGACATCAACTATCTTGAATGAGCGCATGTCCCATGATGTATTGATGGGCTTGGCGGTCTCCACCGTACCATATCCGGGGATATGTACTGTATGGCTATCTTTCCGTACAGGCGGTGTAACGGAACTCAATATGATGCGGCCGTCTTTGCGGCGGTATGGCGCGTGGCCGGAGTTGTCATCTACAACTCTTCTACATGCGATAGAGGCATCCTGTATGGCGCCCCTACCAAACGATGTGGGGCACTCGCGCAGCCATGTATGTTTGGCGCGCCACCCCGTAAGCTGTTTGTGCATGCCGTACTTTAATGCCCTCTTTGACGGCCCAAAATCATATGTATGGTAGTCATCGTCCAGCATACCTGATGTAAAATCCAGCTTGCCCGGCAGTTTGAAGGGCTGCAGGATGTCCACTACCACCCTCTCCATATATTCGCCACCAAACAAATACTCTGATACGGCGCGGTTGTACACATATCTTGACGCATGATTCGTGCGGTGCGCCCACTCTGCAAACAACACATCCCTTCGTAGCGGTACCTTGATTATCCGTATCATAAGGTGTAATACGGTATACTGGTATTTAAGGAGTAGGGTGGCGCATAGGCATGAAATCCATGGTTTTAGCATTAACCCCCAAAACCTCCGCAGGTGTGTTCTAATCTATATAATTCCCATAAGTATCTATATTCCTTAAAACATAAAACAGAGCTTTACCTTTCTATATTATGTCTATAAAATTAACAATAATTTGTATCTCCATATTGCTTGTAGTTGTAACTCCAGCATTTGCAACACATCCAGAACTTGATGAATTTGGCAAGAGTAAGAAGATGGTAGCCCAAGAGATGGTCGAGCAGACGATATTATCATTTGAAGATCGTCCTGCTGATACAATATCGATGATAAACAATATGGATAATCTACTATTTCGTGATGGAAGTATCTATGCGTTTATAGTAGATCTCAATGGTACCATAGTGGCACATGGCTCCACCCCAGATATGGTGGGAACAAATCTATACGATATAGAAAATTTGGAGGGGCTGTTTGCGCAAGCCTCACCTCATGGATGGTGGATACAATACGATTGGAAAAACCCCACATCCTCTACATATGAAGTGAATCTTGCATGGATAAAGACAAAGTGGGGCTACAATTTTGGAGCTGGAATATATCTGAATGACATACCTAAGCACGACATAGAGTTGACCGAAGATGATAGAGAGCGTCAGAGAGTGGCCCAACATATGGTGGATGAGGCTATTGAGGCTTATGCCACACAACCATCTTTGGCACTATCCATGATACATGATACGAACAACCCATTATTTCATGATCAAGAGCTATACGTTACCATAATACACACAAATGGAACTATAATAGCAGATGGTAACTACCATACACTGATAGGCGCCGATATGGAGTTTATTCGAGATACTACAGGCGTTCATTTGGGAGACTTGTTTGATGCAAACATCTCATTGTACGGCAGGTGGTTTGAGTATAATTGGCCAAATCCATTTTCATCAGAATCTAGCGCATTAAAGGTTGCTTGGATCAAAACCCTTGGCGAGTATATGTACACAGTGGGGATGTACCCAGAAGCTCCTGATGAGGAGTATGAAGATGTACTAACACAGTTTGATCAAGACCGTATGGAAACGGCTCAAATGATGCTTCAAAACGCCATAACAATGTTTGGGACAGATATGAGTCTGACTATTGATGTAATACATGACAAGAATAATTCGTTATTCCATGATGAAGAGTTGTATGTGGTTATAGCTGATCATACCGGAGATATAGTAGCAGATGGCTACACCCCTGATATGGTGGGGCAGAACCTGTATAACATAACAGATGGATATGGTCTTAATCTAGGGGAGTTGTTTGAAACCAGTACTTATTATGGCAAATGGATTGAATACAACTGGCCAAATCCAGATGCAGGAGGTGCTGTACAAGAGAAAAAGACACTACTGATAAATCGAGGCGGCTACACATTCTCTGTGGGGATATATCCTGGCTATAAGGAGCCATACGATGAGCTGACTCAACATGAGGTGGACCGTCGCCATCTGGCCCAAAGTATGGTGGAACATACTATCTCCTCATTTACAATGAATCCTACTTTGACAATCAACACAATACATGATGGTACAAATGAACTGTACAATGATAATGAACTATACGTTACAATAACACATGTAAACGGCACTGTAATTGCGCACGGACAATCACCAGATCTGGTTGGGGATGATATGGAGAGTGTCAAAGATGGTAGAGGTGTGTCCCTTGGCGACCTATATGATGACAACCAGTCGATATATGGTAAATGGGTTGAGTATCACTGGCCAAATCCTACCATTCCTGGCTCTAATGATGAGTCGTATCTGGCATGGTTTAAGACTAATTCTGACTATATATTCACCTCCGGAATATATCCTGAATATGATGACTAGCTTGTTTGCTAGATGGTTGGTTCGGGTGTGTTCCATTGGTATACAGCCCGGGAGGACCTACACCAGCAGTACAATTGGATGCCTCCAGATGATGTCATACCACAACAAGAGGGCGACCAATGATATAAAGTACCAAAATCCAAAATGGATGGAGGATGATATTAATGGGTGTTAGCCATGACCAAGTGCGACATGATCTCAGTTTAATACCCACAGTCGATTGGTTCATTAGTTTTAAATACAAATAAGGCAAAGAATGCGCAATAAAATGGAAAACGAAATAATACGAAAATCAACTAGTATTACACTTATGGCGATCATGGTCGCTGGCGGACTTACATTTGCTATTCCAGGTGTCCTACCTGCCGCATATGCGGACAACGCATTGTATGTATCTGCCGAAAGCGAGATGTTCGAGAATTACTTTGTCGGTGCTCAGGTTATTGAAGTCATAGTTAATGACGATCAATACCGAACTGATGAGAACCGCGGAGAGTCATTCATGCCTATTGTGACTGTGGATGATAACCCACTTCCAATGGTGCAGGCTCAAAGTGGTAACTGGTACGGCTACTTTGTTGAATACGACAAAGCTATGGCCGCAAGCGCCAATGGTGCTATATACTATGGTGTTATGGACGAAATACAATATGACGATAATACCGTTCTTAATGTGTATCTTCTGGAGAAACCATTCGATGAATCCAGTTCTAATTATGCACTTAAAGAGCCGGCAGTCACAAACCTTCCAGAGTATGACAAATCTGGAACGCCAATATTTGCATACAGCTTTATTGAAGCAGGCGATATTGACGTAGAGCTAGAAAATGGAGCTGATACAGAGACTGTTACACTAGGTTATGATACTGTAGAAGATTATGCTGGATTGATGCTAGATAGAGGTGCATATCCTCAAGGCGCTCATGTCCACATTACTATTACGGATACGTGGTTAAACATTGACCCAACATCCGAAGATGTCTGGACTATGACTACTGGAGATGATCCTAGTCTATACTATGGTGCAGATAATGTTGGCGACACGGCACTTGATACTTCAGACTTAATGTGTGATGATAACTGTGTATTGTTAGTTAACAAAGATAGGCAGAATCAAGGTGATGTGGTAGAATTATCAACCAACCTTGATAGGGAAATGATCACTGACGCTGACATGGAGGAATTCTCTATCCGATTTGAAGAGAGTTCTCCCAACTCTGGTGTATTCACAAATGGTGATGACGATGATGGCGCAAACGTAATGATAACTGAAACAGCCAGAAGAGGTACCACTGCTAGCATTGACTATAATGATTCTCCAATTGATATTGTTGTTGGTAACAGCTTTGCTACCATTGACATACAACTGGACGATGATACATGGAACTCTGGCGAAGAGATTCCAGTAATCATTGAAGATAATGATGCCAACAGGAATGGTGCCTCTGATGAGGACATGTTGGTAGCTGATAGCAGCTCAATAATCCCAACACTGGTCACCGGTAGTCCAATCACACTGGATGATAATTCCATGTATAGTACTGGCGATGATAACTACATGAGTACTGAAACCACAACCTTCTCAAAGAGGGGTAGCGTCAGTGTTAATGGCAACACCTTGGTCTTACACTATGATGGTCAACCATTAAACCTGCTTGACCATGGGTCTGACTTTAAAGGCTTTGTCTACTTTAACTATCACTTTGAGTCTCTAACCGAAGATCCGGTTAGTGTTACATTGACCAACGCCGACAGCGTTGATGCCGTAGTAGCAGAGAGCTGCATGACCAATGATATTGACATGACACTAGACTGTCTTGTGGCAGCTGGTGCTATAACATCCTCAGAGAGAGATGACATTCTAGACTTTGACGAGATTCCAGACTTTGGTAGTGATGCATGTAGCGCCACCCTTGTGGATGACGGAGATGCAAGTGACTACTTAAACGTAGATGCTGCTCTTGGTATGTTAGACAACTGTAATGACAATGATGACATTGTCCTTGTAGTTAATGGCATGCTTGGAGATGGTCCTGTTGTAGCCGACTTTATGGCCTTTGGATACACTGATGATGGAGTTCAAGGCAGCGAACGTGTTGCAGACCAAATTATCAGAATAGAGGCTGAAGAGACCGATGATAACACAGGTGTCTTTGAAGGCGCACTGGAGTATATCATGGTGAATCAGTTGAATGTCCTAGATCAAGACACTTATGACAGTGTTGATCCTATTAGCGATGCACCTATCTTCATAGTATTTGAAGATATGACCGATGAGGATGCACCAAAAGTCACATACCTTGACTTGGGCGCCGATGGCGTTGCGACACAGGTATCTGACAGACAGGAGGCTCCTTCACACTCGGGTGTCGTATCATTTGATTCTGGCAATTACAAGATTGCCGATACTGTCACAGTTACTCTAAACGACCCAGACTTGAACACAGATTCAGAACTCATTGATATCTATACTGTAGTACGTGATAGTAGCTCAAGCGTCTTCGGAAAGGTTGGCGATGCTGACATAAATACCAAAGAGACGTTTGGTGATCTAGGTAGATTGCTAGACATTACCTTTGATGATGCAGATTGGCCTGGCACTTCTGACTGTGGTTTCAATGGTGATGGCGATGGCCTTCACGCAACCGGCTTCTCCTTAGTTGAGACTGGTGTCGCAACCGGAGTCTTTGTAGGTGACTTCCAAATACCAGCAGAATGGTGTGATGATGGTGATCGTGAGACTACTACTGGATACGACATTGAAGTCAACTATGTAGACTTTAGAGATGCATCTGGTGAAATCATTGAAGTGGGCGACAGCTCTGCTGTAGGCGCACACACCGGCTCAGTCTCACTAGACAGAACCGTTTACCCGGTACCGTTTGGTTTGCCTGAGAACTTTGGTTATGATAGAGACCATGAGTCCGATCCAGATAACGAATCATTCTTCCCCATACACTCTACAGGATTTGATGGTGATAGCGGTTTGAAGTATATCAACGCTGGTGACCTAACAATCCATATACGAGTAACTGATACTGACTATGATGTATCTGCCACTGGCCAAGATACAATTAGTCAGGCAGTTGAGGGTACAGAAAAAACTGGTCCCGTCAAAGTAATGGTAAAGAGAGGTTCATCCTATCTTGTGTTAGGTTATGCTGGAGGTCCAGAGGAGACCGGTGATAGAGCTGGCTTCCTCAAGACTCCATCTGATGATGTAAGACAGTTCGGACCAATCCAGGAGATTGCTCCTGATGCAGGAGTCTTTGAGATTGACATTGAACTTGCGTATACTGACGGCCCCTCTAACGGCGAATGTCCAAACACCGCCCCTGATGGCTATCCATACTACCTATCCGATGAAGGTCATGACGACCCCAGATTTGCCACAAGTGATCACTTCTGTATACTACAAGGCGATACGCTTGAAGTAGAGTACAGAGACCCACTTGACGCATCTGGTGATCCAAATACTGTCACAGATTCAGCAACCTTCGATCTACGAAATGGTGTGCTACAATCTGACAAGAGCCAATATGTTATTGGTACTGACATGATACTGACACTCATAGAACCAGACTTTGACTTAGACAACGACCAAGCCGAGACCTACGACCTTGACCTGATTGAATGGGACTCTGATGCTGCTACACTCACCATGGGTGACAGTGGCGGAGAGGACACTGCATTTGA
This sequence comes from Cenarchaeum sp. SB0675_bin_21, assembly GCA_009843815.1. Lineage (GTDB taxonomy): Archaea > Thermoproteota > Nitrososphaeria > Nitrososphaerales > Nitrosopumilaceae > VYCS01. The sequence goes on from VYCS01000005.1 coordinate 15,190, forward strand.
TCCAGAACCAACCGACTTTAGGGAGACTGGTGATAGTACTGGTATATTCCAGACTATAATCGAGATTCCTGCAGAGTTGGATGGTGACAGGTTGGAGAGAAACGAGGCTATCACACTAGAGTATGTAGACTGGGGTCCCGCTGGCGCTAACTATGTTGGTGATGAGGATGAGGATGTACGACTTGATGTTGTAACCTCTGACTTTGGTGCTACCATAGAACTAGACCAGAAGGTTTACACCTGGACTGACAAAGTATACATCACTATAGTAGCTCCTGACCACAACTATGACAGCGACTTGGTGGACGAGATTGGTGACACATCAACCGACCCACTAAAGATATCTACTCGTGGTCATGACCTTGACAGATACAAATTGGTTGAAACTGGCACAGATACCGGCATCTTTACTGGTGAGATAATTCTGACTGGATTCTCAGCTCACGATGCTGATGGTGACGGCGTACAGAGTGACGCTGATGGTGAGACAGGTGGTGATGGACCCACAAGTGGGAAACTCCAAACCACTAACGATGACGGACTCTCTGTATCATACGAATACAGCGAGGATGTTACTATCGTCACATCTGCTCTAGTTCGCTGGAACATTGGTGAGGTACAATGGCTTGAGTCAAGCTACCCCGCTAGTGGCACTGGCATAGTTCGAGTTATAGACCCAGACATGAACCTAAACCCAGAAGCTGTCGATAACTTTGACATCAACGTTTGGTCTGATTCAGACGCTGGTGGTATTGACTTGACTGTAACGGAGACGAATGAGGCGACTGGAATATTCGAGGGTACTGTATCCTTCACAATCGAGACGGAGTCCTCTGGACACCGACTCAGAGCTGCTGAGGGTGACACTGTTACCGCCGAGTATGAAGACCGCACACTTCCAGATCCATACAGTACGAGAGATGATCTCGATGTCACGGCCACCACACTGATTGGCACTATTGTACCTCCACTGGAGAGAGCACCCGCCTCTAACTTGAGAGTGGTTGACTCGTTCGGAAACAGTCTAGATACTGTCTCTGTTGACCAGCAGGTACAGATAACCGCTGATCTGACAAACGGTCAGAACAGAAACCAGGCATTTGCATATCTGGTACAGGTTCAAGATGCTAATGGTGTAGTAGTAAGTCTAGCTTGGATTACAGGTTCACTCACTCCTTCACAATCATTCAGTCCGGCTGAGTCTTGGACTCCCGATATGGCTGGCACATACACTGTGACTGCCTTTGTATGGGAATCACTTGATAACCCGACTGCACTTTCACCACCTATAACGACAGAAATTACCGTACAATAATTCTAAATTTTTTCCTTTTTTTGTAAACCAATATTAGATGATACTGCGCATGATATTTTATGAAGTGTTATATTTTGCTGATGGTACTGTTATTGGTACCATTTGTATCTATGTCGTATGCTGACTTAGAATTATATACTAACAGTAAGGTGTACACTACCGGCCAGCCGTTATTTGTATTTGGACAGACTTCTCCTCATGATAGTGTAGTAATACGGGTGCTTGGACCTGATGATGCCATTATTAGGTTTGATCAGATAACTGCAGAGCCGGACGGCTCATATCAGTATATTGTATTGACATGGCCCGAGGCCACCGTAACTTTTCCGTATGGGACGTATACAATTGAAGCTATAAGTACACAACAGAGTGATGAGTCCAGCTTGATTAATGTGCGGTTTGCCGAGTCTTCAGAACTGGTAGAGACTCCAGTTGAGCGCAGTATACAGATGTTGATATTTGCCCCCGATATGGCTGCGGTAGGCGACACATTGCGCGTCTTTGTCCAGACTACCAGCGATGGGCTGTTAGTTGGGAACAATCCTGACTCTTTACTGGGAACCACCCATGTCCATCTACCAGATGATACTGTGCATGATATCAGTGATAGCTTTGAGGCTCTACATAGGGGTCTATTCTATGCCGACTATACACCACATCAGGAAGGAACATACGTGTTTCATGCCGTTGCGTTTAGCCAAGGCACAATATCGCATGGTTCTGCAGCTACTACAGTCTTGAAGCAAGACATTGGCGATATATCTGATCAAATTATACATCTAAACACAATACTTGCAGAGACATCTACTGAACTCGAACAACTAAAGGCAGAAGTGTCCGAGTTCAAAGGGACACTGGAGCAGGCCAGTGATAGAATTGATACCAGTGTAACTTCAGTATCTGAATCTGTCTCGAATATAGAGGAGGCATCCTCACAGTTAAACTCAATCTTCTTTCCTGTTGTTGCATTGATAGGTGTGATTGTAGCACTACAGATTGCCACACTGGCTCGTAGCCGATGATATGTTATGTGCTGCGTTTTATATCATTCTTTATCATATGTAGAATATCTTGCGCAGCCTTTATGCCGTATGTCACATCATGTGTAGTGGGCATATCTTCTATGCTGGGATATCTTGCTACTACCCTTGCTCCTGCACCAAATGATACAAAACATCTTAGATATATTGAATGATCTACTCGGTGTGAACTGATCTTCCATGTTCACAAGCACATAATAATGTGAAATATATATGCAAGTTTATGTGGACGTGGTTTGCGTTTGTATTGCTTATCATATCTGGAGTGTCTATCCCTGTATTGGCGCTCGAGTACCCTGATTTTGCGCAAGATGCACCCAACTATACATCAAATATAGTACAGTTTGATCCCAGCACGTTTCAATCGTATAATCTATACCGTTACATCACAGATACTGGTATAGTGGTGCAGGATGACTCTTGGCCAAATGTACTATTTGGCGCCATGCGTGACATAAAACTGACACAGCACAATCAGGCAGCAGATATAGGACATGTTACCGGCTCCACAGTTGCTAATAATATGTACAATGCCACCGGTAGAGGTGTTGTAGTGGCCGTAGTGGACACGGGCGTGGACTTTTCCAATCCAGACTTGATACATGCAATAGCCAGGGACAAGAACAACTATCCTATGATGCTGGACCCTGACGGGCAGGGCATAGTGATAACAAATGCAACCTTTGCATCCAACATAGATAACAACGGCATCATACGAAATATCGAAGATATTGGAAATCACACATCAAGAGTGTATGTGGATGACACCGGCGTATATCTGGATGTGTACCAACAAGGAGCGGGAACCGAACTAGCTGTATACAATACATTTTACCCACAACTGGGAAGTTCGCCAATACTGACAGGTTTGATGGATGATGATTTGAAGATCGGTAACAACAACCGAGACTTTATACGGTCCCAGAGCGGAGTGTATCACTTTGGTGTCGCGCTGTTACTTAGTGGGAATCAAATTCTGGTGGTACCATTGTTGATAGTGGATTCGCAGACTGCTGGCATATATGATACAATAATACCTGACATATCTACATCCTGGGCAGACTTTATGCTACGTATAGGCTCAGATGACTCTCCAAGACTAGACTTTGACTTTACTGATGAGACGCCCATCATACTGGGCAGCGGAAATGAAGTACTAGTGTATGATCACAATGATGATGGCTATGGAGACTATAGCGCTGGCGTGCTGGGCGCCCGAGTCTTGGATGTATATGGTGCAATATCAAATACTACTACCCCTGACGACTACATAACTGGGGCCATAAATGCGACACTACTAGAACCTCTTGATGTGGACGGCAACTATCTGGGTATAATGACTGACTTTGGTTACCATGGCACGGCAGTGGCTGGCGTCATATCATCTAGAGGCAGTCAATCGTATGATATATACAATGATACTGAACTTTACACAATTCCAGGGGTTGCTCCTGATGCCAAAATATTACCCGTCAAGGCGTTATGGTATGGTAGTGTCGAATACGGCTGGCTGTGGGCTGCTGGTATGGAGAATGATGGTGATGGATGGGAGTACACCGGCGAGGAACGCGCTCATATAATAACTAACAGCTGGGGAGTACCTACATTTCCCAATGTAGAGGAGGCGCCCGGCTATGACCAGCTATCTACATTAGCCAACATATTGACCACGCCCGGCGCCCTGCATCAGAACTATCCTGGTGTAGTAATGATAGCCAGCGCCGGAAATGCAGGTCACGGATATGGTACCATCAGCTTACCTGGCGCTGCATCATTGGTATTATCGGCCGGAGCGAGCACCAGCTCTGCATACGTAAACACTCCGATATTTGAGGGACAGCCTCGATTTGGTAACTCTACCATACATGATAATCATTTGGTGGACTTTTCCAGTAGGGGTCCGGGTATAATAGGTGATACAAAACCAGATCTGGTATCCATGGGAGCTTATGGTTTCTCACTTGGTATGGTAACCAAAACTGATGTAGACTCCGAAGACGAACCATACAGACTATTTGGAGGTACATCCATGTCTGCACCCCTGATTGCTGGAGTCGCTGCCATTATAATCGAGCAGCTAACAACAAACGACATGCCGTATACGCCATTTACAATAAAGAATATACTAATGTCAACTGCCAACGACATGGGAAATGACCCCCTTGTACAGGGGGCCGGACTTGTAAATGCAACCAGAGCATCTGAGTATGTGGCCGGCGATGGGCCGTTCCTGGTCACTAATGATATGTCGTATACAAACATTCGTGAGGCAACACTACCTGCCATCCAGTCATTGAACAATACAATATTTGGAATTGATCATATTGCAGTACCGCCAAAGTCGTATCCCATGAATAGTTGGTTTGCTGGCCATCTACAACATAACCAAAAGAGTGCAACTACATTTACAGTAACAAATCCCACAGACCTACCCATCACAATACAGGTACAACCACAGACCGTCTCAATATTACAGCAAGGAGATGTGAATCTAACCACCATACCCCGCCAACAAGATATTGTAATGAACGATGATGGTGTATATGCCCCCAATTACGTACTGTTGTCGGATGTACGACAGACATCAACACTATCTGAGATATTTGCTCCCAACGACATACCAGAGTCCTCACTCTTGGTCTTGAATGTCAACTTTGACTTTGATGAATTTCTAAACTCTACTGCAGATGTATTCGCCGATGACTTTGTAATATCCTCATTATATCTATACGACTGGATTGATCGTAACGGCGATGGCGAGATAGAGGCTGGCGAGCTGGCCATGGTGAATAGAGCTGGAAATTGGGGAACTGTCCAAGAGATGAGAGTATCACATCCGCATCAGATATTTGACGGCATACCCGTTGTGGGGGTATACCCGGTACCTGTAAAGGCATCATACTGGCGTGGGATTACCGATGTCAACGCCACTGCCATGGACTATACAATTACCGCCACATACTATGATAGGGTACACTGGCCGGATGTGTGGCTGGAGTCCAGCAGTATTGTGGTGCCTCCACAGTCCGAATATACAATAAACGCTGCCATCTCGGTTCCGCCCAACGTGGACAGCGGCATATATCAGGGATTTGTCACGTTCATGTCAGATACACATACAGTAAACGTACCTGTGTCATATGCTGTCACGCAACCAGTTACAGATGGTATGATACACCTTGTATCGGGCAATGATGACAATGATACACTACTGTACTCACCTGGAATGGTACGGGGTTCATTTGATATGTCCGGGCGATACATGGCCGGAGAGTGGCGCCACCAATATGTGGATGTGCCCGAGAATGTCACCTCGGGTGTGATAGAGGTATCCTGGCAGTCCAATAATACCAGTATAGGAGTCTTTGTTGTAAGTCCTGAAGGAGACATAGTACAGAGTAATGCCAATCCGGGTGTCTTTGGACACTTTGCAGGCTGGCCTTCGGATGACTGGCTAGGATATAGCGTATTTAGCGAGGGTGGCGGATTCTTCCCGGTCAGCGGATGGAACGACACATCTACTACATTTAGTGTATTGATTGACGAGCCTGGCATATACTCGATAATGACTCATACAACACTATATGGAGGAGAGTCTCCTACCGAGCCCATTGTGATAACGGCTAGATTCGACTAGTAACTAAAACGGCGATACTACTGTTGGTGTACCAAGTGCAAAGACTACCGTATACGTCAAGACCCATATGAACAGAAACAGAAAGATATAACTGAATATACCCTGCGTGACAATCTTCTTTCTGTCTGACTTTGGTAGCGGTATACGCATGGATTTTGCCACAAATATGGTGGCCAGAAACAGTAATGCCATATATCCAATGGCGGCCCAGCGCCTCTCCTCACCCTCTACGGACTCAAAGATAAAGACGGCTGTCACTCCTGCAACTACTGCTAGTATGATTCGCAGCCAGAACAACTGGTCCAGCTTGCGGTTCTTGTCTAGCACATCAAAGTCTTTTACATCTGTGGGAGGCAGGGCACCCTCATCTATTGGCTGTGGTTTTGTGATGTCTTCTCCGGGGTCGGCGGGTTGAGGTTCTTCCTTTTCTATGGGCTTTGAGGGCTTATCGGGAAACCTTGGCGGCGACTTGCGTTTTTTATGTTTGGCCAATACAAAGTATTATCCTTTGCACTAGTCTTAATAGCTTTTGTCTTTTGAGTCTAAACGACGATCCTTTTTTACTGTATGATTGACCTTACCGTGTACGCGTCCAGTTCCCTGACACACCTTGCACGTGTTTATCTTCTCTATAAAGAGAAATCTACGCGTTATATATCCGCGTCCATCACAGGATGTGCACTTTATTACATTGCTTGATTTTGGTTTGTTCTTCTTTTGCAGTGCTGCCTGACGTCGGGCGGCCTTACCGGGCTTGTATGGATTGGCTCTGGTCTGACGTGCCGAATTACTCTTCATCGTTCCATCATTGTTGTAATACTGTGGATACTCTGTATCTTGTGTGTCTGATTTATCACCAGGCTTGTGCTGTCTTTGTATGTAGTCCCAAGAGTGTCTTATGCGTTGAAGGTGTTCAGCAGCATCATCAGAGTCATTTCTGTCTGGATGGTACTGCTTTACCAACATACGATACTGCTGCTGGCACTCCTCATATGATGCCCCTCGCCGGACTCCCAACGTTTCATAAGGATCATAATCACCCATTATTGTACTACATTTTACACATGATATATTAGTACATGTACTACAAATCCAGAAATTATACACTTGCAGACACACCACAATCCCGCCGATCATAAAATTAGCAGCTTAGACACTCATACCATACGCCCAACGTGGCTAGACATTTCATAATGATTAATCTTCTTTACAAACAGTTCTAGGTCGGATTTGAGGAGTCTTTAACGCCTAGTGTCTAAGGTACCTAGGCGTCAACTGGTGCATTTCCACCATTTTGAAAAGAACCAAGATTTATAACCAAATCGACTCGTATATATATAGATGGCAGAGGTACAACAAACCGGTGGTCTGTCACGCCGTGATTTTCTAAAACTGATGGGTGCTGCTGGAACGGGATTGGCGTTTGCACCCTTTGTGCCTTGGGGAAATTTTATGCCGAATCCCAGCGGAGCAACCCTAGAGAAGGTTCCCGTAGAGCTGCCTGATGGTACGCAGGCAAATGTAAAGACATTTCCAACCAATTATGCCGAGGTCATTACATATCCCAAGACCGGCGACAGGGTACTAGACGAGGAGGCATTTAGAAAGTGGCAGTTCATAAGACTACCAGAAGAGATGGGGGGCTCTGCCAATGATGTATCGGCCTTTAGAGCGTTCTCCATGGTCTGCCTGCATCTGTGGTGTCTGTGGAAGTACTATCCATCTGAAGATAAGAAGAGGGGTGAATGCCCATGCCATGGTTCGATATATGATCCCATAACTGGTACTGCTGTGGCCGGACCCGCATCCCTGCAGGCGGCCCCTTCGGATACATTACCTAAACTGGACTTTGAGGCTGATGCAGATGGCTTCTTGTGGATTCTTCCCCCGGTGTGGGGTATCAATGAAAATGGTGTAGTAGGATATGGCCGTCTCACTTAGCCGACGAACAGGCGCCGTCGCCTTCTTCTACTGGATATGGGATGGACTGGACAGAACAATATTTACTGCCATAAAGTTCTCATTTCCGGCTAGGTTTGTGAGCCCCTTTGGCTTTTTGGGGATGCTCACCTTTATCGTATTTGTAATACTTGGAGTCTCCGGGGCTCTGTTGATGTTCTATTACCAACCTATACTAGATAGAGCATGGGACAGTGTAGAGTTCATCAACAACGAAGTACCATTTGGCTTCCATATACGCAACATTCACTATCATGGCTCAAACGCAATGGTGCTCTTGGCGGTTCTACACATGTACTATCAATACTTTAGTGGCCGCTACAAGATACGCAACGAAATACTATGGGTTACTGGCGTCATACTAGGTACTGTGACGATACTAGAGGCCTTTACCGGCTATGATATAATATTTAGTGAACGCGCCGAGCTGGCCATCAGCATTGCCGCATCTCTAACTAACTCGATACCTGTTGCTGGGCCGCTCATACGCGACGCTATGTTCGGCAGTGGATTCTCGGACTTTGTATTGAGATTCTATGCGCAACATGTCTTTATCTTGCCTTTGGTGATGTTGGGCCTTATGGCTGTACACTTTCCTAGGTTTCTGGTATTTGATGTCCCGATGGTCTTTGCCATTGGCGGCGCCATAATGTTGACGGGCGGTGTCTTCCCCATAGATTTAGGCTTCAAGTTCCAACCCAATGTGCCACCGGGAATCACGGTTCCAGAATGGTATCTGACTGGATTGTACGCATTTCTGCGCACTCAGTATGACAAATTTGTTACCGGCGTGTTGTGGCCCGGTCTCTTCATAGCCTCGTTGCTTTTGGTCCCATTTCTGGACAGATACAAAAAGTTCTCTTGGAAGGATCGTCCCATGATTACAGCATTTGGTATTACAGGAATTGCGCAGATAATGGTGACCACCTATTGGGGCTTTTACATACCTGCAGACACCACCTTGGCACTGGTAGACCGGCTGGTAATAGACCCTGTATTCTTGTATCTTGTAATGATACTCTTGGTTCCGATGAGCTTTGGATTCACGTACATGATGATAAAACTGGCCAAGGAGGCTGAGCGCAAGGCAAAGCTTGCCAAAGAGAAGGGACCCAAGCAGGTGTCCACAATTCGCCTATCTCAACAGTGGATAAACTGGCTTGTGGTGGCACTATTGGCATTCCAGGTCTTTTTGAACATAGCTGCGTATAATGCGGCCTTGACTGGCATGAAGAATATCGAGCTCTTCCTGGTGGGCATGATAATGATTACCTTTGCTGGGTTCTTCCACCTGTACAGGTATAGCATGAACGAGTCAAAGAAGGCTCCCCCGCCCCCGCCACCAAAGACTGATATGCCACAACTGGCTGAGGCCGAAAAGGTACCTGAAGTTGAGTCCGAGAAGGCCGTACCTGAAAAGCCACCCATCACTAAGTAGTGCCCTCTCCCAAAGAGAGAGAATGGTATCAATTCCTTGAAACTATGTCCACCCATAATGCACACCATACATCGTATTATAAGACATCTGAAGCTACATCTGTAAGACACCTTAGTTTTTTCTAGAAAGATTATATTAGATTGTAAGTACGCAAAAACGTGAGCCAAGTTAGTACTACTAGTCCTGCATATGGTATAGGACTGATTACAGTCATTGTTGGCGTGGCCGCCAGCTTGGTATTTTATCAAGTATTCTATCTGCCTGAGAGTCTACTAAAGCCCAGCGTTGATGAGCATATACTACATCCGGTAGGCCAAACAGAGGTAGAGATGATTCTAGGCTCTTCGGATGCCAATCAGGATGCTAACTTTGTTCCAAAGCAACTGAACATACAACTTGGTATAGACAACCACGTAATATGGAACAATGTGGACGATACTGCGCATACGGTAACTCCTGATCACCGTGTAGAAGACTCATACAGTGGTGAGTTTGGTAGCGATGGGGTCATAATGCCAGGAGACTCTTATGAGTTTCTCTTTACAGAGGATGTCGAGACCGGCTACTTTTGCATTCCCCACCCATGGATGACTGGTGAGCTGATCGTAACAAAGCAGAGATTCTAAGCATTACATGGTTTATTTACTATACGCTGTTCCATATTTGACATTTCAGACATACCTTTATGATACATATACACTAACCATACACGAATGAAGAGATTATTGATAACCGGCTCATCGGGCTTTATAGGACACAATCTGACTCAAAAATGTCAGCAGGCCGGCTATGACACATATGGATTGGAGAGACGTACCTCTAATCTACCAAATATTATACACGGCGACCTAACTGACTCATCACTATCTGTTGGCGAGCATACCTTTGATTGTGTATTTCACCTTGGTTCTGCAACACCATTGGAGCGTGACACAAAAAGGCTACATCAAGTAAACGTAGATGGCACCAAAAATCTCTGGAATGCGATATCTGATAAAACCAAATCTCTGATATATGTCTCTGGTTTAGGCATATACGGCAATGTCAAAGGAACTATATCTGAGTCTACACCATATAACCCAGATACCGAGTTTGCGCGCATGCGCCTAGAGTCTCATGCATATCTGCAAGAGCAGTGCAAAAATTCAGGCATAAAGTTTAGTGCTGCAATTTTTGGTGATGTGTACGGGCCCGGCGGCTGGTTTAAGAATATCATAGTGGATAAACTACAGAACAACAACCCATTTCTGATGCCGGGAGGAGGCAAGTACCAAAAGGCATTCTTGAGTGTGGATGATGCTGCCGGGAGCATACTGTCAATATATGAGAGCGGACTACAACTGCCACTATACGTGGTGGCCAGTCCAGAGCAGGTTACATTCCGGGAGTTTCTGGAGCATGCTGCCAGACTGCTGAATGTTGGCCGCCCTCGTTCCATTCCAAAGTTTGCAGCCAAGATGGCTCTGGGCCCTGATCTGGTAAAGCTTCTCTGCACTCCTACATCCGTATCTAATGATGCTATATCGGAGATATACGAATTTGTACACCCACAATTTCAAGCTGGTCTAACTGATACCATACAAAAGTTGCGCAGTGACACATCACTGGACTATAACCAGACTTGACTTCCAAGGATGGACCATACAAAAGTATGGATATTCGCCCTTCTCATCAAATGTATGGATAAACATGCTCCCCGGCATTATAAGACCACTATCAAAGTTGTCATCGGGACCTTCTGACAGACTGCCACTAGTGACGCTGTGCAGAACAGTGTCATGATTGGTCCAACTTACAGTCTCCCCTTCACTTATGTGGACTATCTGTGGCCTAAAACATCCGATTTTTCTATCACACTCGGGTGTTGAGGCGTTTAGTATGCCAATATGTGTTGCTTGTGCTGGTATAACATGAAACTGTACATCTGTAACAAAGCCACCTGTGTAATCATACAGAGATATGCCATATGTGCCATCATTGCCCGCCTGCACCTGAGTATTAAAGAGATTATCTGTGACATCGACATCTAGTATCTCTACAATCTGTCCGTCTTGGTTGGTTATCATAATAGTACTGGATTCATCGTACGAGTCGTTATAGTGACCATCAATCAGCACTGTATCGCCAGACATGTACTGTATATGATCAGTGTATATCTTGCCTGTATAAGATACTGATGGTGCATCAACAACATAAAATATAGTATCGGCTATGAACTCTCCGTCTTTGTCATACACCTGTATGCTGTATGTACCTGCATCATCATACCCATGAGTATACGTCTTGATTCTACCATCATCAGTGTGGGTGTAAAGACTATCCACAACGTATCCACTTGAATCTGTTATGGTTATATCTGAAGACCCTTCATACTCGTGTGAATATAGTACTGTGATGTGTATGCCGCTTTTAGGCATGTACACTAAATCATTGGTGAACACCACTCCGGAATCCGGAGGAGTGACATCCGGACCAGTAACCTCAAATGCACTATTCGCTGAAAGATTACCATCATTATCATACATCCGGACTTTGTATGTTCCAGATGTGTAATATCCTGCTATGCTCTTATCAAAACCATCGTATAATGTTCCTGCATCTTGGCCGGTTACATCGGTGTGGCTGTCTAAAATGTCTACATCAAACACATCCGCTATCATATTATTTGGATCAATTATCACTATCTTTGCTGTACCTCTATATTCGCCCCAGTACCACCCGCGTATCTGTATGCTGTCTCCGGGCTCGTACGCAGACGGTACCGCCCTAATCTCCCCCAGATCCGACGAATAACTACTATCTGATATCTCCACCAAATGTAACTCATTCTGGTAGTCCTTTGCAGTAAATACTGCGTCTGGTGTTGGATTATTGGGAGTCAAAAACCCATCTGTACCATACATTAGAACAATGCCTGCCAGTGTAATCTCTGATGTGTAATTGATATCACTTGGCATGTTGAATGCATGGCCCATACCTATGGCATGCTTGAATTGATGCAGTGCCGCATCTTTGATGTCCATACTAGTGTCATCTATGCAGACTGTTACCTGCACAGGCCTTGATGTTATATCTTCATTCGTATAGTATTCACATGTCTTGGGCGTTATCACATGCATTATGATATCAGGCTCTACCTGATGGAATAACTCATTACCTGTAATTATGCCAAACTCGACATCCCAACTCCCACCATATCTCTCTTTTAATTTGGCCGTAAGTGATGTTATACTCTCTATGATCTCTGTGTAATGATCTTCTGTATCTGATATGATTGCCACCTTGGGCGTTGACTCAAACTTTAAGGGTTTGTATATCTCTATGTATCTTTCACTTGTTATGGGGCTTACGGTAACTTGAGTGGGCGATTGAAGTATCTTTACATCTTGACATGACTGATGACTAGTCACTGTGGGGCCCATATCACATGTGGATATTTTATGGTACATGTCATTGCCCTCAAAGACCGCATATACCTCCATTGATTCATCCGAGTCTGTATTGACTGCAGACCAACTTGTGCTAAAGTGTCCTGTATCGTTGACATATGCGTTGCCTAGAATGTCATCTTCATCGGTGGTATCCCTCTCTTTTATGTATATGACGGCACCCTTGGTGTCTCTACCATCCAGGTTTAACATACCCGAGAATGTAATGATATCTCCCTCATACGCCTCATGCGGTATTGTATCCAACACAAGATATCCACCATGCTTTAGAATTCTCAAGTTATATGTCCCACTCTTGTCGGAGCGATAGTCTGCATCACCATCAAATACAGCATATATGTCAAAATCTAATGTATCGGACTCTACAATCCACGGTATGGCAAACTGCCCTTGTGAGTCGGTCTTGCCACCTGCAAAACACTCATCAGGTGCATACATGTTGTGTCTGCATATCTGTATACTCTTGTCTGGTAGGGGCTCATCCTCACTGTATAATGTGCCTGTAAATGATATCTGCTCGCCTATGTATGACCCATCTTGTATGGCATCAAATGTTATGCCTGTGATATATTGGGTGGTATCGTATTGAGCGTTGGCATTTACCATACATGATACAACAATCAGTGATATGATCGATGGTAACGCCCATAACATACTCATAATTGTATGATACTTTTTGTGCTATTTATTCACGGCGCGGTCTTGTTTATGTTGTAACTTCGATCACAATATAATATAATATAATATAATATCATATGCGGTTGAGGCAAGATACCGATGTATGATACAGGGCGCCGCAATGATGCCAGGCTGTGACTTTACCTAGAACATATCTGATATAATATCTCGATTTTGTCAAAGACACAGCCTGATGTGGGCCTGCTCTGACCATCAATTGTACAATTTCAAGAAAATTAATTCATCAAAGTTTGGGGGATAAACCAAAAGCGTGCCAAACTATACAGAATGATACCATCTGTGTGACGATATCTGTAGTTGCATCTGCCCGCTTGGCAGCCTTGGGTTTTACACTTTGTACTCAACTAGTCGACTATTAGCTCGCCAGCTATTACATCATCAATGATTGCCTCTCCAGCTGCTACTGCCACAGTCAATGATATGGCCAGCGGAATGATGAGTAGTATCCCCACCAGTAGACAGTTTTTTGCTTTGTCTAGATCATCGTGCCTAATAGCAAGGAATGCTATTATGCCTCCTGGCAGATTAAACAACACTGGCAGTATAAACCAGAGCCTACTTCTATACCTGTTGGCCATGTGTTCCTGTACAAATATCCACAGCATGCCATTTCTGACTTTGTGTAGATGTTGCATCTCCATGTATATAGTACTCATCTGGGGTATTTAAGATAATACCGACCCATTTGGCGTACTTTTCGTTGTACGTCTTTGTTCTGGAAGGGATGATACTCAGGTATGATTATGAGACAGCGTTGGGAATTATCTACCTTACTGAACATACGTAACATACGCGTACATTCCCAGGTGCTTCATGACGCTTGATGTTTTGGGTCGATTGCACGCTTGATTCTCACGCCGCCGTCTGGCGTCCGGAACTGCACAAACAGGTGGCTTCCGGGTCCGGCCCATTTCACGCCTTTCGAGGGCTATTCCTTCCCCCGCGGGAACCTCTCGTCTGGTTCCCCGTTGTATGATGTTTACCGACGCATTGCCGTCGGCGTTTGCTACATGCCCACACCCCATACACTTGAACATCTCCCCATTTCGGTTCTCCTTGGATATATAGCCGCATATACTGCACTCCTGGCTCGTGTGTTTTGGATTCACTTCTACTACACGGATGCCCAGCCGCTCTGCGATAATGCGTATCTTTCGCAGTATTGCATAATGCCGAATGAACCGCATACCGCGATTCATACCCTTCTTGTGCCTGCCACCGCGCCTGCTCATGGCCTCAAGGTTGAGCTGCTCGACATATATTACATCCACGCCCTCGCATATCTTCTTGGCTAGAAGCCACTCCGCATACTCGTGGTCGTTCGCATTACCCTGATTGTACTTTTCTCGTTTATGTTTAATTTTACACGTCGAGTTGGAGTGTTTGTTGCGGTGTGAGATGGTACGGCGCGTCTCATCATTCCATGTACGGTTCGTGCGGAATGCGGTTGCCGTGTCGTACGATATTATACACGAAGTGTTGTGGTCGAATTTGCACACGACGGTCGGATTTGTTATCCCTCTGTCTATGCCGGCAACAACACCGGTCTTGGCGCGCCGTTCGGGTACCGGCACGTCATATGTTATGTGCAGCCGGTAGATATGGTCACACGACTTGACGTGCCCCCACGACTTTGGTGTTACACATACCAAACGGAAAGACCTTGAGCCATACAGCCAGTTGTGTGGAAATTGATATGGTTGCTCCTCGCACAACTCAACAACACCAAGGCCCGGCAATGACGCGTGCCTGTTGTCCACAAATCGCGGCTGTACATCACATGATACTGCCTTTGTATTATCGCGCTTTCTGGCGCGGAAACTCAGCTCGCCGTTGCCGTATTTGTTCGAGACATCCGCAGCAGTGCGGGCCTGATGGATGGCCGTATTTTGGTATATGCGCTCTACTGTTTGCAGTCACTGCACGGAACGCCTCACCTTGGTGAACTCTCTGGAGAGGTCATATGTAGTAAGTGTGGGGTTAGTAAGCAGCCGCTCCACGGCCCAGTTGTACACGAACCGTTGTGAGTCCCGTATTTTGGATATGTGACGCGCCTGAGAGCGTGTCAGGTCTATGCGGAAGCCATGTGATCTATACATACCGCTCTATACACTATAGTACTTTAAAAATCTAACTCATGAGATGGGTTTACAAGTTTGACTGTTTTTAGGTTACAGTTATAGGGATAAGTCCCACAGCGTTGATCCTCTCATTTTTATAAGTAATTACATTAATTGGTACATTGAAGGCAGCCGTATTGTATAATAAAAAGATCATCGACCTTCAATATGTAATCAAAATTTATGGTGCGGCCACTATAAAGCACTGTAATCCAGAGCCCATCAACAAGGTGGTCCCTACACTTGAGACGGGCAGTCACATAATTTGCCCCATCGACATAGAGTACACTCTAAATGACATGCCCGTCTTGGATGGGTTTGAGCAGCTGAAAGCCGAACAGTATGGCCCCCACAACCACATTCTGGAAGACCATCTGGCGGGAAGGTGCTGCTTGCCTTGGCGTTTCACGAATACTCCCCACCCCAGAGGCAAGCCGGTGAAGTAGGAGATGCCCAGTACAGTCGAGACCACCCTAAAGCGTGTCGAAGAGTCGTTTCGTATGACTCCTGACAAGAAAGCATCCTTATCTAGGCGCGGAATGGTTGCAACGGCATTTCCAGATGCCACCTGCGCTGGGGTCGAGATGCTTCGGCGCGGAGGCAATGCGGTGGATGCCGCCTGCGCAGCCTCTCTTGCCTTGGCAGTATGCGAGCCGCAAGCATCAGGAATAGGTGGGCAGACCATCGCCCTAATACATGTGAATGGCAGAACCGTTGCGATAGATGGTTCTAGTCGGGCGCCGTCCCTGGCACACTCTTCCAGATTTACCACGCAACAGACGCGGTTCCTCGGATATGGAGCTTCCACCGTACCTAGCACTATTGCAACCATCGGCTACCTGAACGATCACTATGGCTGTCTAGACTGGGAGACGATTGTGGGGCCGGCGATACGCATAGCCAGGCGCGGATACCGAATCACCAAACTGCAGCACAGGTGTCAGGTGGACAACCTAGACAAATTCCTCTCTGTGGAATCCCGGTCAGGAGCAAAGTACTTTCTCAAGGATGGGCTGACTCCCTACGAAGTGGGCGACCTGTTCATACAGGAGGAATTGGCCGAAACGCTGGACCATCTTGGCAAGTACGGATACCACTCGTTCTACCATGGAGATATGGCGGATCAGATAGACGCAGACATGCGCAAGAACGGCGGCCTACTCCGGAAAGAGGATCTAGTCCTAGTCCCCACACCGGTGGAGAGAAGGCCCATCTCCCGGAAGTATCGGGGAATCCGCGTCTCTACGATACCCCCACCTGGCGCGGGAGACACGATGCTCTTGGTCCTGATGATACTAGACAATATTCCACGAAAGTACGTAGGCGAGAAGAGTCATAACTCCTATCACTATCTGGCCGAGACGTTCAGGAAGGCCCTCCTGTACAGGACACAGAGGCCCTTTGATCCCAACACATATCACCATATTGCCAACAAGACCCACTTGAGCGTTGATTTTGCAAGAAGACTGGCCAGATCTATAAAAGACAACGTTGATCCCACCCTTCCGTTGCGGGAACCTCCGGCAGATCCCGAAGATACCACCCACCTGTCTACCATGGACGAGGAAGGAAATGCGGTCAGCATGACCCAGTCCATAGAACTGGTCTATGGATCCAAGGCAGCGGCAGACGGACTGGGATTCTTGTACAACAATTACATGTCGGCATTTGAGATCAGCAATCCAGTACATCCGTTCTATCTAAGGCCCAATGCCGTGCCATGGTCGTCAGTCTGTCCTAGTATAGTATTCAATGGTAGTGAGCCGTGGATCACTGTGGGCAGCCCCGGAAGCGAGAGAATATTCAGTACGATGAGTCTGTTCCTGTCGAGACTCTTTGATGAAGAGAACTCCATATATGATGCCATGGCAAGATCGCGTATTCACTGCTCTCTTGGAGGCCAGATAAGCCTAGAGACCGACGGTGCCGGGGACGGTCTGGCGGCATACCTAAAGAAGCGCGGGTACAAAGTGAACGTACTAGACAGATACTCGTTTTATCTGGGGACGATACATGCGGCGATGAGATGTCTAACCAGAGAAGGCTTTCAGGGAGTGGCAGACATCAGGCGCGACGGGACTGCAGAGGGCATTCCATGAGCAGGCTGCCCGTGGCAATATCTATCCCACATGGTGGAACTGCCATACCCGCAGAGCTTGACGGCCGTCTCTGTATATCTCCCTGTGATATTTTACATGATGCTGACCCCTTTGCCGTCCAGCTGTACGACCTAGGAGATAGGGTAAGTCGTGTCATCAAAACCGAAACAGCGAGAACTTTTGTTGATTTAAACCGCTCGTTACATGATCTTCCACCAGACCACCCCGACGGCATGATAAAGACCTCCACGTTCCACGGGCGGCCCATATATCTAGAGGGGATGGAACCTGATGAGGGTGTCCAACGAAGACTGATGGAACTATACTACATGCCATATCACAGAGCGATACAGCGTAGTATGATGGAGCTGGACCTGCAGCTGTGTCTGGATTGCCATACCATGGAAGCTATCGCTCCCAAGATATCTCCTGATGCCACAGGCAAAAAACGGCCGGTATTCTGCCTGTCCAACAAAGACGGTCGCACATCCTCCTCAGAGATGATAGAACTATTGGCCTCATGCATGGCCGAGTCGTATGGTATAGACTCGACCCAAATATCCATCAACAACCCCTTCCATGGAGGACACATAACGACTACCTATGGCAACAATCCGGTACCGTGGATTCAGGTGGAGATGAACCGCAACCTCTACCTGACAGAGCCATGGTTCGATGCAGAGTCGTTGTCCATGGACCATACGCGCCTACAGGACCTGAACAAGCAATTCAGTGACGCGCTAAACATCTTCTTTGCTCGAATCTAAGCCACTTCTGCATGTTACTCCCACCAGGATGTTATTCTCAGCAGTCTGAATGTGGTTTAAATTATACAATTGATGTCGAAACAGGCCCATATCAGACATATTTTTCTGGACAAAATCATAGCCTGGTACCACTGCGGCATCCTGCATGATACATCTGTATCTTGGCTACCTCGGCTGGGTTTCTACCACCAAAATTTGGCGCAATCCAACTCCATCCCTCTGGAGGACTTGAAGATTATCTAAAGGGATACAGTGCATCATCATCTGATTTTGGAAGAGGAACCTGATGTATATTCAACAAACACAATTGTACTGTCTACCTCTTTGTGCTGCTCTATTATGGAGGCTCGAAACTTTACTTCATAACTGCGGTCCGCTTCAAACTTGGCCTCGGCTTCAAACTCTGCAGAGTTGTCTATAACATCACTATGCGGTATGAACAGCCGAGCAATGTTGGATATATTTTTACCATTATATGATGTGTATACGATGTGGTGGTTTGAGTCTAGTACCTGTGCATTTATGACTATGCCATCGTAGCGGCCCGGATATGATACTGATATTACACCTTTTATGACATCCGTACTACAAAACTTTGCTGGCTTTACCTTTAATGTGATATCCATCATACATCTAAACAACACAGAGGCTTATAATTTGCGCATTAGAACGGCCTGCTGACATCTCTGGTAAACGTCCAGCCCGCCACCAGTATTATCGCACCAACAAAGACACCCAGCACTCCTAGACTTAGTGATACTGGTATGCCTGACTCTACTCCGGTCATCATCTCTCGAATCAGCAGAATCGTGTATGTTGCGGGATTTATTTGAGCCAATGATGACAGCCAATCTGGCATCAACTCCAACGGAAATAGTGCCGGGCTTATCATGAATAGGGGCATTCCTAGAAAGTTGATTATCCCCCAGAATGCCTCCTGTGACTTGGCAGTGGCCGCCACAATAACCGACACTCCGGAAAATCCCAAGGAAAATAACGTTACGATGGCCATAATGGGGATGATCATTGCATAATCGATAAAACTAACACCAATGATCAACGATATTGCGATAATCAGTGAGGCTTGCAGTGTTGCCACTATTGCTATGGCCAGCATCTTACCTAATGCCAACGATGATCTGAATATGGGTGAGACAAGAGCCTTGTTCATAAAGCCATATCGACGGTCCCACAAGGTGTTGACCCCACCAAATATACTGGTAAATATGGCCGTCAACACAATAACTCCCGGCGCCATAAACTCGATATACTCCCCATCAAACCCTGCCGCCTGTATCAGAGGTTTTGTACCCGAGAAGGTGTGCCCTATAACTACAATCCAGACTGCCGGCTGTATCAGTCTTATCAATACACCACTCTTCGATTTACGATACCGCATCATCTCCCGCCAGAATATGGCATATGTATCAGTAGCAAACTTGCGCATTACCATCTCCTCTTGCGACGGGGCTCCGGACCCTGTTCGCGTATCTGATGTCCCGTATATGATATGTATACATCATCTAGTGTGGGACCTGTCATCGATACAGACTGTATCTGTATGTTTAATGACTGAGCCTTTTGAAATATTATGGGTATAGTCTGCGGACCATCACTGACATGTATCTGTAATGTGTCATTTGTGCGTCGTATATCCTGTACGCCATCTATACTCGATATATTATCGGAGAGCAGAACTGCATTATCTGAACGCATATTTATCACCTCCTGCTCTAGATTCTCCTTCATCTGACTTGGTCTGCCTACAGCCTTTACCTTGCCTTGGTCTATAATACATATCCTATCACAGAGCATATCGGCCTCTTCCATGTAGTGTGTTGATATAAAGACAGTCATATCGTACTCTTTGTGCATTGTATGTATGTGCTCCCATATGCGATGGCGAGTCTGTATATCCAGGCCTACAGTGGGCTCATCAAGAAACAGTATGGTGGGTCTGTGTAATAGTCCAGATGCAATATCCAGACGCTTCTTCATGCCGCCTGAGTATGTGACTGTGGCATCATGCTGTCTGTCCGCCAGACCTGTAGTCTCCATCAACTCATCTATGCGCCTCTCGGCGACTGCAGGTTCTAGACGGCTTAGTCGGGCCTGCAAGATGAGATTCTCGCGTCCTGTCAGATACTCATCTATGGCGCTCTCTTGTTGTACAAATCCTATATGTTCTCGAACGCTGGACTGCTGGGTTGCTATATCATATCCGGCTACACGCGCCGAGCCTGATGTGGGCCGCAGTAGAGTGGTTAACATCTTCATTGTGGTACTCTTTCCTGCACCATTGGATCCCAAAAAGCCGTACACCTCAGACTGCTCCACATCTATTGTTATGTTATCCACAGACTGTATGTCTCCAAATCGTTTGGAGAGAGAATCCGTCTTGATGGTATAACTCATGTACTTTAGCCACATTTAACTAAATTAAAAACTACGGGCCCGAAGGGCTTCGATCCCTTGACCATTGGATTAGAAGTCCAACACTCTATCCATACTGAGCTACGGGCCCGTTTAAAAAACAGACGATTACCATTTTAAGGGTTTTTCAGACTCGTCCCGAGCCATCTTGAAGAGATACTGCTGCGCATAACCTGCGTATGGCCCTAGCATATCTACTATATCATCATGTAGTGTATCGTATTGTTGTGCTGTACGTGGAGCGGTACCATCACCTATACTGTAATACTCATGCATCATACGAATGATCCAACGATCCAAGGGGACTGCCTCTAGGTGACCGCAGCCAAACAACAGTATGCAGTCTGCAACCTTGCGGCCCACCCCTGATAACATACACAATCTCTCCTGCGCATCCTTATACGACATGCTCTGTATATTACTGCATGAGCCATCACGTATCATACATGATGCCTCTTGAATGTACCTGGCTCTATACCCCACGCCACACTCTTTGATCTCTTGTATGTCTGCATCAGCCAGAACGTCTAGGGTTGGAAATATGCGAAACATTATACCGTCATACTCTATCTCATCTCCAAATTTGTGGCATATCTCTTGGAGGTTTCTGCGAATTCGTGGTATGTTGGAGTTGGCTGACACTATAAAGGATATTGTACACTGAAAGAGGTCTTGATGTGTAATTCTCAGACCCGCATACCTATCTAATAACTCTGATAACAGTCGGTCTTGCCTGAATGTATCATGTATATGTTGAATATCATCACTGCATCGAAAAAAGTCTACTATGGTACATGTGGCATCCACCACACCCGTACTGTCTGCTTTTAGCACATTCTGCCCATCTATGATATACCAAAATCTGCCTACCTCTCTCCACAAGAATACCTGCCCGCTACATAAAGTACCATATACATCCATCATACAGTTACAGTTTGGGATGCCTCGCCGGCAAAGGCCTTCAGCCCAAATCTCTCTTGTATCTGCTGCGCAAACATTGTACATGACTCGGCATCGCCGTGTACTGTCATGACTTGAGGGTTCCCCTCTATTTTTTTGAGCATATCAAACAAATCCTTACTATCCGAGTGTCCTGAAAACTGGAACTGGCGTACTGCGGCGACCACAGACGCATCCTTACCCCTCACGGTGACCACGCCCTCGTCCAGTAGACGCTTACCTGGAGTACCATCGCCCTGATATGATACCATGGCTATGCCATTCTTCTTGTCTAGTGCTAACTCTTGCAGATAAAACACAGCATTTCCTCCCACTAGCATACCTGCTGGTGATATTATGACGCAGGGGTCTGATATGGCGTTTTTACGATCACGGTTGTGTTTCACTGAATGCGCACCATTGACTGCATCCTGAAAGACATTTGGGTCTCGGTGAAACTCTGGATACCTCAAAAGTATCTCATTGACCTTGAGTGCCATCCCATCCATCACAATTTTGTGTTTAAAGCCGTACGCTCTTAGTATACACAACATCTCTTGCGCCCTCTCGACCGAGAATGATGGTATGAACAATCTACCTTTGTTGTCTATTATCTCATTGGCAAAGTCAACTAGTGCCCTCTCAGACTCTTCCCGCGGTACCTGTTCTGACTGTGAGTATGTACTCTCTGTTATCAGCAAGTCTATGGCTCCTATATCCAAGTCTGCAGGACCCAACAGCCTAGAACCCGAAACCTTGATGTCTCCTGTATAAAATAGCCTTTTGCCATCAGCCTCCATCAGTATGGTACTTCCGCCAATTACATGGCCGGACTGGCGTAGCTCAAGTGATATAGGACCAATCTGAATCTTGTCTCCATACGGTACATCTATGGCGCTGCGCATCATGTTGTATAGCTGATTCGCATCAAAGGGGTACTGTTTTGATTTACTCAGTTTTAGCATATCTGTGATTAATAACTCGGTGAGATCAAATGTTGGTGCAGTTGCAAATATGTCCACACTGCCCGTCTGAAACAGAGATGGCATAAAACCCGAGTGGTCTAGGTGTGCATGTGTGATTATTGCCCCATCCAAATCTCTGGACTGTACCTGTACGGGAAACTTTGGTGGCTCGCCCCTGCGCTCAAACATCACACCATAATCCATCAATACTTTGGTGTTGCCCTCCTGAACTAGAAATCCAGAGCGTCCTACCTGTCTAGCAGCTCCCAATACAGTAACATTCAAGATTTAATCGTTCATTTTGGCGATTATATATCTATGGTATTTTGTACTTGTGTAATATGAGATTGTAACAAAGATGTAATACTCATAAGATTTAATTATTAATGCGAAATCTACTAACTCATGGGAAGAACTTACGAACAATGGATTAACCAACAAGACCCTGCATTGGTTGCTCAAGTGAGAGCTGGTGACGAGAACAATCCTCCACTTTTGAACCAGATAAACTGGATATGGGTTAAGAACCTAATGGCTAAAAAGTCAGAACTCAATCCGTCTGCAGCAGAGTTGCTTGACTGGGTAACATCAGGTCAAATCGAAGCAGTGAGACAGACAAAGAAATAGTTATACTCACTTCGTAAACTCTTTTTATTTTAATTATAATACATGACGATTGCTGCGTGTTATCATAACGGGGTTTTGGATTTTGATTATAGTTTAAATATTATCACTGCGCATCATACAGTATGCCAATAGCAATACTTCCAGACATTGACGCTCAGAGATGTATAGGCTGCGCACTTTGCGTACAAATTTGTACAGCCCTGACACCCGATGTCCTTAGAATGAAGTCCCTTGAAGGCTGGAACAGAAGCAAGGCGTTCGTCTTTTATCCAGAGAGATGTATCTCTGATGGCGCATGCATTGGAGTGTGTCCTACAAAGTCCATCTTTTGGATGAGACCGATGAAGTACACATCTGGCCAGCCAGTACCTCTGCACCAGGGTGGCGTATTCGCCAACGGCTGGGCCGAGGATGCAGCTCTTGACAATGATGGCAAGAAGGCAGTAATCTCTGCACAGATGGATGAGCAGAACGCTGCTGGCGCTGCCCAGATCGCAGCTGCCCAAGGCGGCGCATAGAGGGAAATCTCGCTTTTTTCTTTTTATATAGTAGTGTGATGCTTGGCGCACTTTACATCTTTGAGAAAGTACGCCAGAAAGACATCCTTGTGGTCGTAGTGTATGGACGTAAAGCTGTTGTTGCTCAGGAATGCCATTAACGCCTCTCCAAATGTACCATATCTATCTGGTGTATGAGAGACTCGTGCATCGAGGTGGTGGGAGGCCGGATACATGTCCGACAACTCCAATGGTATTATACCCAGATATGGGTTGTATATGCAGATTTGGGCATCATCGGGTATCTTTGCATACTTCTTTAACAGGTATGCCGGTTTGGTTTGAGGCTCTGGCAGTACGTATAATGTGTCTTTTTTGGTTCGAAATTTGGATATAATACGGCGGAACTCTACTACTTCGGGTCTGTACTGGTCTGTATGATCAAACAGAAAGATGGCCTTGTCTTTGAATCGAGGTGTACCCACATGTAGTATCGCGTTATTTCCAGTCAAGACTCGTATCGCCTCAAAGAGGCGGGGATGTGCTCTGGCCTTCTTTAATGTGTACTCCCAGAGGCGTCCCTCATAAATGGCCTGTCTTGTGGCATCCACCTCTAGTCTTATGGCTGCTAGATTGTGTAGTGCCAAAAGGTCTGTTCTCTCTTTTTGTTCTGTAGATATCAGCTCCGCCGGAGTATATTTGGTACAGACATCACAGTTGCACGGAAATACGCGAATCTCACTTAGGTTGCGTGTCCCGTCCTGTGTTATGTATCTGCCCTCCTTTGCGTACAACATGTATGATGCAGAGTCAAATGTATCACACCCCAAAGATATTGCCAGTGGTATTGTGATGGGATGGCCGGCACCAAATAGATGTAGGGGTATTGATGGCGGGAGTATGCTTCGCGCCTGTACTATCATGGATGCCAGCTTGTAATATTCGTACGACTCCATAAATTCTACTGGGCTGCCCAGCGCCATGATCTGAAAGCCATACTCCAGGAGACTCTTTGTTGAATGTTTTACCAAGTCTTGGTGCTCGCCGCCTTGTATGGGGCCCACCCACAACTGGCCATTATCTTTGGCGGACTGTATGGTGTCATGACAGGCCTGTAGTGTTCTGGATACATATGATGATGCTGTATCATGCGGAAGGCCAAACCCTGTTGGCTTGTCCAGTGGAATGGGGATATCTGTCATTATGCCCATCTCAAACTCGGCCATCTGACTGGGTGATATATCCAAATCCCCATACTCCAACACTTGATAGCCTCCCGAGTCTGTCATTATGGGACCATCAAATCCGACTATGTCATGAATGCCGCGCCGTATGGCCTCATCCCCCCACCGCTTCATTGTTATGTATGCGTTGGTTATGATCATCTGAAACTTCATCTTCTTTAGCGTATCCCCTGATATGGTCTGCTTAACCGGATGCATTACTGGTATATAGGCGGGTGTGTCCACTATGCCATGATTTGTGTGCAGTCTACCTATACGTCCTGCCAGATCTGATTTTATTATCTCAAACATGTAACTGTAGAGATTATCACCTATTTATTAAATTCAAAGAATCGTTGCATATCTTTATTCTCTGATATTTGATGTAGCCATTGCACATCATCTGATTTAATATTGTATTTAATGGCCTGTAAAACCCTCTGTATGTTGTCTTGTATGGTGTTGTTGGTTGTATCTATCTGAGTTACCACACCAAATGTATTACGTGCGTCTGAGTATACTATATCTAGTATCTCAGCTCCTAAATTGTCTAGTATCTTTTGGTGTGAATATTTACGGTCTTTGTATATGTTGTATAGCTCGTAGGGACTGCGTCTTAATACTACTGTTTTTTTTATTATATGTTTTTTTGATATTACATACGGTGCTAGATGGCCTACTATAATACTGGATTTTTGTATATTTATGATATCGGCAAGTCTGTCGGTATCTACCTCGCCATCAAATATGAGATTTGATTCTCTGGCTATAATATTGATGTCAATTATATCTAAATTTAATATACGCGATATGGCATCTGCAATTGTGTGTTTTCCAGTTCCGGGGCTGCCGGTTATCACATACGACATTATAATGTGTATTGCATCATAAAAAAATAAAACATTTTTGCATAACTACATTACAAATTCAAATATTATGGGTTTTAGAAATAATTTGGGAATTATCTCCTTAATTCGCAAACTGAAAAAACATGACACCTTTAGATAATGTAACACTATATGGTACAAGGGTAGCAAACACATCATAAAGATACTACGATACAAGGTGAGCACATACTCACATGTTACATACGTAGCAATATGATGCACTCTGAAGTGAACGCGGACTATGGCATATTGTATAATACAAGTATAGTAGAATGGTCAAGGCGTGCGCAACACAACATCAGACTATACAAGTCGTACGACAAGGTCGGACTGGCCTTGCAAGACAAGACACATCTCAGTAGATATATTATATCTCCAGTTACTAGAGACGGGGCTGATGGCGCAGGCGACCCTCAGCGACATCTTAATAGAGACATCTCTGAATGGCGAACTCACCAACAGATGTATGGTAGTTCTGCGAACTATGTATATGATTCCCAATAATTTTATAAAGTTCTATCTTTGTGTAATGCGTGGAGATGAAAAAGACTGCCATACCAGGCTTTTATAAGAAAACACCAGATGAACGTCTGGATATAATCTCAAATATTGCCAATCTGAACAAGACTGAAAGAGATGCACTTCGAGCCGAATTAAATGTAGATGTGGCAGATGGTCTAATAGAGAATACAATTGGAACTTTTACACTACCACTGGGCATTGCTACAAATTTTAGAATAAACAACCGCGATTATATCATACCCATGGTAATAGAGGAGCCCTCAGTTGTCGCTGCGGCATCTGCAGGAGCAAAAGCAACCGATAACGTCACAGTTACAGGTGGTAATTCACATGTAATAGGACAGATACAGGTTTTGAATCCGGATGCAGATGCAATTGCAAAAGTTCTATCAAGAAAATCTGACATACTTGATGCTGCAGCCAGTATACTCTCCGGGCACATGTCTGTTGTGGATGTATACAGTAGTATGCTTGATGTACAGTCAAGGATGCTAAAGGTGGAGATTGTAATTGATACTGGTGAGGCGATGGGGGCTAACGCAGTAAATACCACCTGTGAGGGTCTGGCCCCCATAATAGAAGAGATAACCGGCGGACGTGTGCTGTTGCGCATACTGTCTAATGCTGTTCCTGGTGTGGTATCTGCGCAGGCTCACTTTAAGACAAGTGACTCTGTCGCCAGAGATATTGTATCTGCATACGAGTTTGCCCATATTGACAAACTTCGTGCCGTGACACACAACAAGGGAATAATGAATGGAATAACTGCTGTGGCGATGGCAACCGGTCAGGATACTCGTGCCATAGAAGCGGCGGCGCATATGTATGCGGCCGAGTCTGGCGTTTATGGCCCTCTCTCAAAGTGGTATATGCAAGATGATAGACTATGTGGCGAGCTACACCTGCCCATACGTGTGGGAACCGTTGGTGGACTTACTACACATCATGATACAGCTGCAACATGTCTCAAAATACTGGGTAATCCTACCTCGCAGGAGCTGGCAGGTATAATGGTATCTGTTGGACTATGCCAAAACTTCTCGGCCTTAAGGGCACTATCTACAGATGGCATACAGAAAGGACACATGAAACTCCATGCGCGGCGTCTGTGATGTTATCGAAAAATCCCCCTCTAGTATGATATCTGATACTGATATGGTGATAACTTGGTATCACAAAAGGGGCCCCTCTAAGATTTTAGTGTAAAAATGTGAAGGCTTGAGAGTCCTATATGTGCACACAACGACAAGTTATCGACTTATGATGTGTAACTTGGATAGTGAGTGGTAATCAGAGCAGCATATGCCATGTGCTGCCTAGACGCCTAGGTTCACATTCGGGTAGGCGCAGACATGCCTATGCAGAACCACTTGGAACTTCTCAGCAGAGTGAGCGGAGCGATTATATGCATTTGTACGCATAACCGGCATATGAAACGCGACGAGCACACCGACAGACAAATCCGTACAATGCTGATGAGCGCCCGCAGGGTGGCAGTGGTGGGCATGTCCCGGAGCCCCGCCAAGGCGGCGGGCCAGATTCCTATGTATCTGGCCGGGCGTGGATATGACGTGATTCCCATCAACCCAAACGCTGACTGTATATGCGGCAGGAGGTCATACGCCAGCATTACCGAGGTGGAGGACCAAATAGATATTGTGGACGTATTTAGACCGTCTGACCAGGCAGCGGCGGTCGTCCGCGAGGCGCTGACCAAGAGGCCTAAAATGATATGGCTGCAAGAGGGAATATACAGTGACGAGGCAGAGAAGCTGGCTCGGCAGGAGGGCATCCCGCTGGTCTACAACAGGTGCATAATGGTGGAGCACCAGAGGCTAGTGGGCGCCGACGGGCGTCAGGTATAATAGTACTAATGCGCAAACCTATCTTGGACCGCACCGGCCCACCAAGATATGTCTTGACCACACTGCTGACATTCATCCCTGTCGTGAAAATATGTCCTTGCCATCAGACTGGTAGTTCGCGTACGATATTTAACCTCCTGTTTTACAAGGAGTATAATGGCAGACTTGGACTATGATGTTATAATATGTGGTTCTGGTTTGGCGGGATTGAGGGCGGCCATTGAGGCGGCCAGCACAAGCCCCAAACTACGTGTAGCTGTGGTATCCAAATTACAGGTGATGCGCTCCCACTCGGTCTCGGCCGAAGGTGGTACTGCGGCAGTTCTATACCCTGAGAATGGAGACTCGATAGAGTCGCACATATATGACACCGTCAAGGGCAGTGACTTTCTGGCGGATCAGGACGTTGCCGAGCGACTTTGCAATGAGATGCCTCAAGAGGTGTACAATCTGGACCGCTGGGGCATGCCTTGGTCTCGTCGAGAGAACGGAGAGATTGATCAGCGTGCATTTGGAGGATACTCGTATCCCAGGGCTACATATGCCTCTGATAAAGTGGGATTCTTTGAGATGCAGACACTATATGATGCCTGCCAAAGGTTTGACAACATCGAGTACTATAACGAGTGGTTTGGCACCTCCATACTGCATGATGGCAGTAAGGTTCGCGGCATAACAGTGATTGAGCTCTCATCGGGGCAGTTTAGTGTGATGTCCACAAAGGCGCTTATAATGGCAACCGGGGGTGCGGGCAGACTGTATAGTTTTTCAACGTATGCACTATCTTCCACACCTGATGGTCTGGACATGGCGTACCGCGCAGGCATGGCGCTTAAAGATATGGAGTTTGTGCAGTTTCATCCCACCGGAATACTGCCTTCGGGCATACTGATAACTGAGGGCGCCCGGGGTGAGGGCGGCTACCTGTTAAACAACAAGAACGAGAGATTCATGAAGCAGTATGCCCCCGGAAAGATGGAGCTGGCTCCCCGAGATATAGTGTCTCGCTCAATAATGACTGAGATAAATCAGGGACGGGGGTTTATCAACGAGACAGGCGTAGAATGCATAAAACTTGACCTTAGACATATAGGAGATGAGACTATAAAGGAGAAGCTGGGAGGAATCCGTGAGATATCTATAAAATTTTCAGGCGTGGATCCTGCCACTGAAATTCTGGATATACGGCCTGTCTGCCATTATATGATGGGAGGTATACATACAAACATCGATGGAGCCACCGAACTAACTGGAATGTGGGCCTCTGGGGAGGCCGCATGCAGTTCCGTCCATGGCTCAAACCGCTTGGGCGCCAACTCTACATCCGAATGTATAGTTTGGGGCAAGATAACTGGCAAGATGGCTGCCGAGTATGCATTGGGTAGTATACCCTCAGAACCATTCCCCCATGATTTGGTGAAACTCGAAGAGAAGAGAATATACGATGGTATATTTCGAGGTCGGGGTGAGGTAAATCCATATGAAGTACGTCAGGAATTATCAGATATGATGACCGAGAAGGCGTATGTGTATCGAACCCATGATGAACTTGTTGAAGGCCTAAAGATATTGCGCAATCTACAGTCTCAGACCTGGAAGCATGTGGACGACTCTGCAAAAGAGTACAACACCAACTTTGTCAATGTTATGGAACTGGACTCTATGTTTAGGGCTGCTGAGACGATACTTGTGGGCGCCATAAACCGTAAAGAGTCTCGTGGAGCTCACGCCAGAATAGACTATCCCAGCAGGGACGATGACTCCTTTCTTCATCATACACTAGCGTATATGGGACCTGACAAACCCATCATGAGGACACATCCCGTAACAATTACAAAGTACGAACCAGTGGAGAGGAAGTATTAGATGGACACCAACAAAGATAATCGGGAAGGTATAGGTGGAATGGCAAATCCGGGCAGATACGGAATTGAGCGTGTGGCGTACTGGTTGATGAGGCTCAGCGGACTGGGCCTGTTGGTGTACTTTATAGCCCACATATACGAGACCAGCAGCATTCTCCGGGGCGAAGTGGGTTGGAATGAATTGATGGCAATGACCGATACGCCAGAATTTCATATTGTTCTTATTATTGTGATAGGTATGTGCGTCTTTCATACGGTCAATGGGATACGTGTAATGCTAGGACATGGCGGTGTCGGAGTGGGAAGACCTACCCGTCCAGACTACCCGTACGCGCCAGCATCCCAGAATACACGTCACAAGATAGCCATATACTCGGCAATCGTACTGGCCGCAATCGCCATGGTGTATGGCTCTACTGTACTGTTTGGTGTATGATATGCGCGAAAGTCACATCATGAAGATACATTACGGCACGGCACTTGCAGCCGTGGGGCTGGTCGCTGTTCACATACTGATGCGCATGGCTGATGGATATCACCAGTCTCTAGAGTTTGCCAATGTACTGGCAAACTATCAGTTTGTACCATATGCGGGCCTATTGGAGATAATACTGATACTACTCTCAATACATGGTTTTAACGGACTGCGTGTAATACTGTTGGAGTTGCATCAGGGCCACTCTTATGAGAAGGCCGTCTCGTATGGCTGCATAGCTGGCATGATAGGTTTAATTGCGTATGGTTCACGTACAATTGTTATGGCAAATATGGGGATGATATGAACAACACAATAAAACTACGTGTAAAGCGCTCTGCAACTGACGACTTTGATGAGTTCACAATACCCGTCCAAAAATGGACTACCGTTCTGGAGTGTATACTACACGCAAAACATCAATTTGATCACTCCATTGCAGTACGATACTCTTGCCGGCAGGCCACCTGCGGTAGTTGTGGAATGAAGATAAACGGCAAGCCTTCCTTGGCATGTTTCACCAAAGTCTCTGAAATAGATAGTGATACCATTACAGTAGAGCCGATGAGCAACTTTCCTATAATTCGGGATCTGGCAGTAAAGTTTGACAGGCTATTTGAGAACCATCGCAAAGTAATGCCATACATGGACAATACTCCCCCCGAGTCTAGCAGAATGCACATACAGAGTCCTGCTGAACTAGACAAGTTCATACAGTTTGCCAACTGCATAAAGTGTGGACTGTGCAACTCGGCATGTCCTACCATGGCAACTGATACATCATTTACAGGTCCGCAGGCTTTGGCGCAGGCGTATCGTTATGTGGCCGACAGCCGTGATAAAGATAAGGACAAGAGACTGCGTATAATAGACGACTCACATGGAATATGGCGTTGCCACTTTGCTGGATCTTGTAGCCAGGTCTGTCCAAAAGGTGTTGATCCCGCCATGGGAATACAACTATTGCGTGGATACATGTTAGGCTTGAGTGATTAAATCTACTTTTTGGGTTTTGGACTGTTGTTTACCTGATTGTTTATCTGTTCTGCCATAAAGTGATTAGATACGTTGACCTTTACTTCTTCTACACCATCAATCATCAAAAGGTTGTCATGTATATCCTGACATATTTTAAAGCCAAAGACCGCCGGACAGAACGGACTGGTCAGATGTAAGTCCACCTTGACATCACTATCCTGTATATCCACCTCATCAATCAATTCCAAATCCGTGATGGATGTGTCGATCTCTGGGTCCTTTATCTTTGATAACTCATCAAATATGCGTACTCTCATCTTTTTGATGTCTTGAGACATACGTGTAGGTGGCATTAAACTATATTTAAATTCATTTGGGATGCCGAGTGGCGTTTCGTGGTTTTAATAACATCCGTACAATACGTTATAATTCCAGCGCTAATATCACAAAAGATGTGCGTATTTATTCTGATATTGTCGAACCTGCATGTATAATCATCTGTGAATGAGATACCAATTATAAAATACTGTTTTGTATGGCACAACTTTTAATTTAACTACACACTGTACTGTATTATCTTGGGATTGGTGGATGATATACGCAATAAGAGACCAATGGTGGTTCCAGGCGTATATGATGCTCTAGGCGCCAGAATGGCTCAATCTGTGGGGTTTGATGCAATGTTTCAGACTGGATATGGTACATCTGCAACACTGTTTGGAATGCCTGATTATGGGTTTGTAGGTGCTGCCGAAACCTTGGATAATGCTCGCCGTATATGCTCGGCTGTCTCTACACCAGTTATCGTAGATGCTGATACCGGGTATGGTGGAGCGCTAAATGTGCGGCGGCTTGTGCAGCAGTTAGAGTCGGCGGGAGCTGCGGGCATGTTCTTGGAGGACCAGATATGGCCAAAGAGGTGCGGTCACATGCAGGGCAAGGATGTCACTCCGCATTCCGAATATACAGAGAAACTGGGGGCGGCTCTTGATGCGCGCCAGAGCAAAGACTTTGTGGTTGTAGCCCGCACAGATGCCCGAGCCACTTTGGGATTAGAAGATGCAATACAGAGAGGAGTTGACAACTACAAGACTGGTGCAGATGTAATATTCATCGAAGCGCCCCTCTCCATATCTGAGATGAAACAGATTGGCTCATCAATTAACGCACCTCTAGTGGCTAACATGATTGAGGGCGGTGCGACCCCATTACAACCGGCCAAATCACTTCATGATATGGGGTTCTCTCTGGTGCTGTACCCACTCTCCGTTTTGTACGCATCTACAGCTGCATCCCTGCGAGTGTTGCATGAGTTACACAAGAGTGGTACTGTTGCATCTAAACCATCTGATATTGTATCATTTGATCAATTCAATGAGATAGTTGGACTATCCGAGATGCGTACTCTGGAAGAACACTATCGAACTTTGCATCGTGACGTGACATAAAAATAACCAATATAAAACAAAAAACAGAATGCAGAGTTACTCTGCGTTCTTCTTTACTTCGATTTCGATGGTTGACACATTACGTGCTTTTCCGTCGTTTGATTCTAGCGACTCGGATCCTATTCTGATGTCTCCAATGGAGTATCCTGCATTTTCAGTCTTGCGAGATATGATTTGAGCCACATCTACGGCGCGACCAATACTCATGCCTCTTGCTTTGATATTTACCGTCGGTACATTAGTCAACTGAATGAGCGTAGATGTAACATACGCCATCAGAGGCTTTTTACCGATAAAGATGGTATCGCGTGCTTCGTTCGACATTGGGAGTGAATAAATATATTGCTAATTTAAATCAAACATTTTTTGCCTTCTTTGGTAAGTATGACTGGCCAACCCTTCCTGTAACTATTGCACACATCCACACACCAAACACTGATGATTTATGATATCGTATCTAATCAGCTTGCTTTTTTTACTAGTTCTCCCACAAGTTTGGGTGCTGGCCAGTAAAATTGAATTAATGATCTTAAATGCTAGGAATAACTATCGCAAATATGTAGTTAGACACGAAAGTACAGAAATCTATAACGAAGACGCACAGACAAGAGCGGTCAAATCAATAATAACTGATGTAACGTGACATCTGAGAGTAAAGCGGCGTATGGTCTCGTTGCACGTAATAAACCTCAATGAAGCCGTCAATATGATGTAATTCAGATCATGTTCTAACTTTGGAGGAAACCCATAAACAACAATCCTTTTATGATACAAATATGTAACAACTATGCAGTGCCATGGCGAAGAACACATCTTGGGGAAACGTGCGTGTCCGCCAGGACTTGATTGATCGAATGACCAAAGCCCTCCATACCGCCGAGCTACAACGTGAGGGATTCACAAATGTTGCGCAGCTCACAGATAATATAATACGCAAGGCCCTGGCATCCCTTGAAGCCAAACGATTTGAACATATAAACATGTATGAGGACCATGTCAAAATACTAGA
Source organism: Cenarchaeum sp. SB0675_bin_21 (assembly GCA_009843815.1). Classification (GTDB taxonomy): domain Archaea; phylum Thermoproteota; class Nitrososphaeria; order Nitrososphaerales; family Nitrosopumilaceae; genus VYCS01. The sequence goes on from VYCS01000005.1 coordinate 49,446, forward strand.
TAACCACATAGGCCGTCAAGGCCGTATAATATCCGTATACTATAAGGAAAATATGGACCCCATATGTGAATACTGCGAGGATAGCGACTGCGTACATATACAGTACGCCTGGGAGATAGGTGCAGTACGAGACATACTAAAGCAGCATGGCTTTAAGCCACCATCATGATGTGATGCCCCAAAAGTGTTGTTTTTTAGACGGTTGACCTGTTATCGTCTCCATTAGCATCTTCATATATCCCAAAAATTTTACAGTACCGTCTTCCCACTACACACTTGGTAAACAGTAGTCTAGAACTAGCGCGCTGACGCCACACAATCAATTCGCCATCCATGATGGACTCGGGCATGGGCGTTATTGAGTATTCATAGATTATGTTGTCAAACTCTTTATCACTTCTATAAACTGCAGGAATGGTTCAGGTGGTGTATAACTCTAAACTTCTACCGTACAATCTCTGTAGTCGTATATACATAAGTCTGAATCGAATATTTGAAAGATGGTGGACCGGGTGGGATTTGAACCCACGATCTGATCCATGCCAAGGACCCATCCTACCAGTCTAGACGACCGGCCCGCACTTGATATGAAATATACTAACTGATATTAACATATGTACAATTTACCATCCCTTCTTTGGAAACTTCATACCCAAAACTCGTATGGTATCATCTGGAGATGCCGCAAACTGGCGTACTGTGTCCCATCTTTCATGTATTATATCAACTACTGGCTCTGGTACTTGACTCTTCCATGCGTCTATACTGTCAGTAGTTACTGATCTGTACAGTAGTGATTTTACTGATGTGGCCGATATGGGACGTCGCTCGCCCACCCGGGGCCGTAGCCTGTACAGTCTTAACATTACACCTTCAGACTTGTCTCCTGTATATGAGAAAAAGTCACCATGTACATTATTGAGTATCTTTGATCGCAACGACCAGGATTTTTTAGATATTACTGGCGGAATATACTTTTTGAACGGTGCCTCAAAGGTATAGTCGTCACTTATACAGATAGTGTCTCCAAAGACCGACTCTAACATTCTCTTTCGAGTATTGTAATCAAATGGAAAGCTACGGCTGTTTAACTCGATATTATCATACTTGAACACCACCGGCATCACTTTTATTGTATCTGCCTCTTTGATTAGGTCTTGAATTATATCCACGTGGGCGTTTGTCACCGGGTTTAGATGGGCTAGATAAAGAGCAGTCGCCAATCTACATCATACAGTGGGGACGATGGGACTTGAACCCATGCTCTCCAGTACCCGAAACTGGCAGTATACCAAGCTAACCTACGTCCCCAAAGTACGTACTAATCAAAGATATTTTATCCTACCCGTAGGACTCGAACTTGACTTCAAAGCTGCCATCATCACGCTTTTTACGACTAGTTACAAAACCCTTTGGTTCCAAATAGTTCATGGCACCATCAATCGTTCCTTGCCAACCACATATGTAGAATATTGTATTGTCTTTGGTTATCTTCTCTCCCACCAACTCTTCCAATGCCGAAACACCATTACTGTTGGGCTTTAGAAATGACTCGACTCGCCCCACCTGTCCTCTCCAGTCACGGTTCTCGGTGGGCCTACTTATGGAGGCTCTATACGTAAAGTTCCACTTGTCTTTGCCCACGTCTTCACTCTCACGCTCCAAATCCTCAAAGAGTCTTCTGTACCCCAGCTCATCTGTATAGCTGGCTCCATGCAATACTATAATTTCACGCTTATCTCCAACTTCATGCAGGTGCTGCGCAAAGCTCACAAACGGTGCCAATCCTGTTCCGCCACCTAGACAGACTATGCGCCGTTCATCCTTTTCACCATTGTGCAGTGTCTCATTAATTAAGAGATCATCTCCTCGTGGTGTCATCCACTTTAGTGATGTACCCACTTTGGAGTTGAACAACTGAGTCGTCAATCTACCTGGAAGTGGTTTTCGCACCCAGCGTATGTATAACTCAAAGTAGTCTTTATTCTCTGGGTGTGATGCTATTGAGTATGCTCGACGAACCATTCTATTATTCTCATTGGGATTTGGCATTCCTATTATGATGTATTGTCCCGCCTTATACTCTGGAATCTCTTTATTCTCTGGCACCAGTCTGCATACCATCAAGTCATCCTTTAACTTCTCTATGTATGTCAATGTTGAGAGGCTTTCAACTACCATATTCCATCCTTTTTTCCACTGCTTAAATATTTTGCTAAATGAGGTTCCTCCCGCAAAGTCAGGTGGTCGCTCTAAATGGCCCGGATCCGGGCCGCAGTCCGGCCCGAACCGGACATACGGGGGCCGCCGGGATGCGTCTTGGACCGATTTTTTACGAAGTCCCGCCGGAACGGGGCGGATGAGGGGCAAAAATCCACCCCTGAGAAACGTCAAGCACAGACCGGGGAACGAGATACTTCATGCATTGTCGTCCTCTGGCATGATGTATGATGTATTGTAGTGCGGGAACCCCCGTGTTTGCAGTAGGAACCCTAAATGAGCGGGGGATTGTCGCTATTAGTACACAACCAGCTTGTCGGCCATCCGCCGAGCCTGCAGCCAAGACGCCCTGCCTGACGCCCGCATCTAACTGATGGTCGGCACAACTGGGAATTGGGATAAGACCTGCGGGGCACATCCGTTGGTCATTTGCAGGAATCTGACGCGCGCAGGCTGCTGCCGCGGCCAACATCCACCGTCACGGTTCGCCGCAGAGCGGCCTGAAAACTGAGGGGTCGAGTATGTGCTGCAAAATCCCTCTCAACATTAAATAATGTTGTATAAAATGTGTAAATTATATGAGTATTCATCCAAGTGATATAGTCTGGTTTGATGGTAGATTCATGAATCGTAAAGATGCCTTGGTACCTGTCACCACTCACGCCCTTCACTATGGTACATCTGCCTTTGAGGGAATACGGGCGTATTGGACCGGGGATAACCTGTATGTCTTTCGATTATATGATCATATAAAACGTCTGCGCAGATCAGGTGCATTCTACAAGATGGCATTACACTATACTGATGAGCAACTAACCGATGCCATAACCGGTACGTGCAGTAAGAACAACCTACAACAGAATACGTATATTCGACCACTATACTTTGTGGGGGAATGGGGCATTCATCTGGAGATTGACAAGAGCGCCCCCATAATATCTGCAGTTATAGCATTTCCGCTACAGAGTATATTTGATGGCGATGGCATAGACGTGAGCATATCATCATGCCGTCGCCTCAATGATCAATTCCTGCCAACTCAGGCAAAGGTGGGCGGCAACTATCTAAACTCTATAACGGCCACCATGGAGGCAAAGATGGCCGGCTACGATGAGGCAGTCATGCTGGACCTACATGGAAATGTAAGTGAGACTCCCGGAGCCAACATATTTCTGGTTCAGGATGGCGATCTTATAACCCCCGACAAAGCATCATCTGCTCTTGATGGTATAACTCGGGATACTGTGGACTATTTGGCAGCACAGGAAGGCATACGTACCATATATAGACGCGTAGCTCCCAGCGAGTTGTACCTATCTGATGAGGTATTCATGGTGGGCACTGCTGCGGAGGTGACTCCCATAAAGAGCGTGGGTGGCAGACCGATAAATCGTGGCAAGATAACTGAACGTATAAAAGAGATGTATGCAGATGCGGTGTCTGGTCGCCGCCAGGTTCCTGATGGGTGGCTTACACCCGTATACTGATGATTCGCACCGTTCTAGTGGGTGTTGGTGGCTGGGGCAAGAATCATGCCCGTGTACTCCATGACACCGGAACACTCACTGCAATCTGTGATGCAGATGATACACTAGCAGAGCAGTTTGGTGCACAATATAAGGTGCCCTACTATACTGATGTGCAAAACATGCTGTATGGCGAGTCATTTGATGCGGCCATAGTGGCCACACCCACAAAGACACATTTTCAGATAGGCAAGATGCTATTGCAGTCCAAAAAACATCTGTTACTGGAGAAACCATTCACATACGAACCTGCAGAGGGTCGTGAACTACAATCTATGGCAAAAAAGGCAGGGGTAATTCTTACATGCGGTTACATAGAGCGATTCAACCCGGCCATTCAGACTACACGCAATATAATACAGGACAAGACTCATGGGGATATCGCCCTTCTGGAGTTTCATCGTGAGAGCAACATACCTGTACACATAAAGGATGTGGGTATAATACATGATACCGCCGTACATGATATAGATACGGCAAACTGGCTCTTTGATCAGATGCCTCAAGTCGTTTTTGCCCGGGCCGGCCATATACGTCACACCCACGAAGACTTTGCCACCGTAATGTTGGGATATGCTGACAACCGCACCGCCATACTGGCCTGCAACTGGCTCTCCCCGGTCCGCTCCCGTATGTTTCGCGCAGCCCTTACAGATGCCATTATTACAGGCGACTTTATAACAAGACACGTACAGATAAACGACAAGACCGCACCCGTCACAGAAGGTGAACCATTAAAACGTGAGATTGACTCATTTTTAGAGGCCATAAAGACAAACTCTGAACCTGTTGTAACTGCCCATCAAGCCATATCTGTCAGTGAGATAGCCAAAGCTGCGCTTTTATCTAGCCAACGTGGAGTTCCCATATACTTGGATTTGCGATGAACAGAAGACTACTAGACATATTGGCCTGTCCCATGGACAAACACTACCCGTTGGAGCTATATGGCGATGACAACTCCGATACCATACAGACTGCTCTGTTGTATTGTACAGAATGTGGCCGGTTCTATGTTGTCGATGGCGGCATACCCATACTGCTCCCCGACGATCTTCGAGACAGAGATGCCGAAATAAATGTAATAAAAAATATACCCAATCTACCAGACAAAATTACACTACACGGCAAGCCTTGGAAGATCACTTAAAGATATATCTTGTCAGTCTGACTAGTATGAACACCCACAATATCACCAAAAGTATGGCTACCCCTCCCTTTACCACTGCATTTATGCTGTATGCGCCCAAATCCAATGGTCCTAGTACTGTGACGGCCAGACCTCCACCTATTATTATCAGGCCCCACATGCCACCCAAAAATGCATAAATCCTCATTATATCATCATCATTATACCTGATATTATAGCCAGAATGGCCGCAAAGACACTCAACTTTAGTATCTGTCTTACTACGCCGCCCTCACTCAAGGGCCCCTGCCGCAGTATTAGACGCACCAAGGTTATTGGGGCTTGTGGATCACCTGTATCATGTAGTATCATGTCATCATCGCGATATACGGGACTGCGTTTTATCTGGCGGTGCTCTACTATCCTCCTTACACTATACAGAAAGAAGAATGAGTTTGCTATGGCCGGCAGCAAGGCAACAGCAGCTACGACCTCCACTCCTCCGTATATGGCTACGCAACCATAGGTGACTCCCAATACCAAGACTCCCGAATCTCCTGGAAATATGCGACTTGGCATACGGTGATACTTGTAGAATGCCAAAGATGCCGCTACCAAAATAATACACAGTCCAAATGCCTCCCAGCGCCCTAACAGTGCCAGTATGATGGCAACGGCCACACCTGCAATTATCATGTATCCGCTGGCCACACCATTCATTACATCTATGGAGTTTACCGTGTTTCCCATTATTGGCATCATGACCAGTATGACTCCAATGTATAGTATGGGTATATTCACAGTACCAAAGAGAGGAAACTCCAAGTCTGTACTGTATTGGCCAAATAACACCAATGGTATGGCTGCTACCACCAGTAATGCGGGTTTGAACCAGCCGGGCATCACCTTGAGATCGTCCACATACCCTATGATGCATGCCATGACTATGGTCGGTACAGTTGCCAGGACCGCCAGCTGACCCGTTCCCAGATATAGTGCTATGATCCCACCTACTATGCCTGCCAATATGGCCGGACCTCCAGGCCGAGCCACCATTATGTTATCTTTTTTGTTTACATCAGGTACATGCATGTTCTTTTTGTTTAGTATGGATATCAGTGGGGGTGTTATACCATACACTATACCAAATGATATGCATCCGCCAACTATTATGGTCAAAAAGTCTGCCGTCAACGTCCCGCTTTTATGGATTTGGCCATCCTCAAACCAACCTTACATATGGCTTGTATCTTTTCCAGCGGCATATCTTTGATATCTGAAACACTCCGGACTCCCACCCTGTATAAGGCCCGCGCCCGCACCCTGCCCACATTTCTGACCTGTACCAGAGGCACTAATTCATCCCGCACACCATTCATTACGCGTATGCGCAGCTCCTCCAACTCACTCTGCGCATGACCTGTCTTGGCGTATCGTGCCAACTCTGCCATACATCTTAGTAGCCAACGGCTCATCTCTACGGCCCGTCGTATATCTCCAGACTCCAAACTGTAATTCTCGGCTATGCTCTTCTCGGTCTCTTCTTCTATCCAACCGTATAGTCCTAGCAGTGATCGGGATATGTCATCTGAGTATACATCCTCCTCTATCAGCTCGCTTCTATGTGTCTCTAAGAATGCGTGAACCGCCTCGAACTGATCACTTAGTTGACCCATCTTTGGAAAGAACTCCTCACTCTCAGATATTGCGTGCAGAAATCCCAGAGTATTCTTTCTCTTTTCATGCGACTTTTTTATCACACGTAAAAACCCGCTGGCCGTATGGGGCTTTATGTAGAGCTTGCTGGTGAGCTCTCCTAGTTTTGTAGCTGCATACCTGTTTTTATCTAATGTATCTATCATCTTTAGATTGTACAGACCTTCTAAATCATAGTCGACCTCTATATCGCCGTAGATGCCGCCCAATGTACCATCAAAGAACTCGTTTATCTGTTGTAATGTAATGCCTGGCTGTGACACAATCAGGCTGAGGAGATGTATGTCCAGCTGACCGTATATCTGTGAGTGTATGGGCTCGGGCTCGCCGTGTATGTATGCATCTAGTATGTCATCAGCGTCTCTCTTTGCAACCACTACTGCCTCACCTATCTCATCGTACTGGGGCCTACCTGCCCTGCCACAGAACTGCTTGTACTCCATTACACTTATGCGCATCTTTCTTCCACGGTCTATGTCATATCTGGTTATATCTGATATTACCACCCTCCGAGCAGGCAGGTTTACTCCCGCCGCCAGAGTTGGCGTGGCCGTCAATATCTTGATGTACCCTGCGCGAAAATGCTTCTCTATTATGTCCCGACATGTCGAGTTTAAGCCTGCATGATGGAACGCTACACCATCTTTTACCAGTTGTGAAAGACGCACAATCAACTCTGTATCTTCATTTCCACTTAGTATGGAATCTGATATTTCATTTAATCTCTTTTTATCTATATTATTTAGCATCTTTCTTACGGCTCCTGCGGCTTTGGTTGCTTGGGAGGGTGCGCCCCGTCGTGTATTGACAAATATCAATGACTGGTGGCCACTCTTTACACTGTCCAAAGCCAAGTCTATGGCCAGTCCACGGGAACTTGTCTCTATCTGGGACTTTTTGTTGTTTGACCACCGTATTGTATGGCCCTCGCATACCCCTTCAGTCAGTTTGACCGGTCTCCAACTGCTCTTTACCAATTTACAGTCCAACCATTGGGCTATCTCTTTGGCATTGGATATGGTAGCTGAGAGTCCAACAATCTGCCGTTTACCTCTTAGTCTGGTCAGCACCATCTCAAGGACCGGGCCTCTATGGACATCTCCGACTAGATGTATCTCATCGGTTATGACTAAATCTATACTGTCTACCCAGCCCTCGTCACGGCGAAGTGCCAAATCCATTCGTTCATTGGTCATACATAGTATGTTTCCCAACAGACGGTCACGAACATTCAGGTCTGCTATGGATATAGATGGTCTTATGGGGTCTGGCATACCTTTGAACTCATTGTACTTTTCGGCGGCCAATGCCTTTAGGGGACTCAGATATACAGCTTTGCGTCCCCCGCGCTTTAGCATGGACAGTAAGGCCAAGAGTGCAATCAGACTTTTTCCACTGGCTGTGGGTGCCGATACCAGTATGCTTTTGCCACCCATCAATCCTGCCTTTACGGCCATCCTTTGGGGCGGATAGAGCGTCTCTATACCATTGCTGTTCAAATGCGCAACTATATCATCTGGTATCTCTAGATCTCTGACCTTCATGGAACTCTATTATAGTGCCCAGGCTTGGACTCATAAATCATTCCCGTACTCTTTATCTTGTCTAGGAACTGCCTGGCCTCCACACTATCGAACATGTTGGTCTTTGTTAGTTCATCCAGTAGTGCCTTTTCAGGAACCGGCTGTCTCTCATCACCTTCTAATGAACGCAATATATCTATGAATGCCTGCTGTTTGTTTACCTGTGTGCTACCTTTACCGTATAGCGTCCGGACATCCACCGTATTTGCACTAGCATCATATCCGGCTTCGGTCAACATCGAATCCATTAGAAATATGGCGCGTGTAGCATCCTCCTCCTCCACCAAGTCTTTCATTAGTAGCCTGGCGCGCGCCGTCGCCAAACGTATGATTCCCTCTAGTTGTCTTGGCGTGGCCTGTATGTTTCCTGTATCCTGCTCAAAGTTACTGCGTACCTTTAGGTAATGATCAATTATCACCTTTACGGCCTCATCGGTGAGCTCGGGGGTGAATCTCTTTGCATATGCAACATACTTTGTCAGTATGTCCGGATCTATAATGTTGCGGTTGATGGAACGTCGACTATGATGCCGTGTTATGATATGTTTCGCTATACTCTTATCTTTGGCTGTGGTTGGTATATCCCGTATTATGTATATCAGGTCAAATCTAGTTAGTAATGGCAGGGGTATGTGTGCATTATCTACGATAGTCTTGAATGGATCATAACGGCCCCCCACCGGATTGGCTGCTGCTAGTATTGATGTGCGGGCATTTAGTGTGGCAACAATTCCTCCCTTTGCGATACTAGCTGACTGCTGCTCCATCACCTCATGTAAGGCTGAACGGTCCTCATTCTTCATCTTGTCAAACTCATCTATGCATACAAGTCCTTGATCCCCCAACACAACGGCCCCTGCCTCAAGCATGAGCATTCCTGACTTGTCTTTTACCACTGCCGCAGTTAGCCCGGCCGCTGTACTGCCCCGACCACTGGTGTACAGCCCTCGGGGAGCTATGCGAGCGCAGAACTTTAGCATCTCGGACTTGGCGGTTCCCGGATCTCCCACCAAAAACACATTGATGTCGCCCCGGGTATTGGAGCCGTCCGGTAGCTGTCTTCGGTTGGAGCCCACCAGTAACAGTACGATGGCCTCCTTGATGATCTCATGTTCGCTTATGTGCGGTGCAAAGGACTCTACGAGTCTTTCGTATATGCCTGGGCTGCGCACCAAACCTTGAATTATCTTCTCCTCTTCAGGTGATATCTCTTCGCGTTCCATCTTGCGGGATGTCTTTGTTCCCCGTCCTCCCAGAAATTCAATATTGTTTCCCTCTATTCTAAGACGGTGTAGTCCACTACGACCCTGGGAGACTCCGCGGACGGGCTCTTGCTCTATGCGAACTATGCCTGTCAGAACAATTCGGTCACCAGGACGTGCATTGTCCACCAAATCCTGCTTTATGTTTACATCAATATAATGGGGAATCTGGCCCGGAGGTAGATCTTCGGGCAACTCTTGCAGGCGCAGTATCTGAAAATCAATAAAGTCACTCTCTTTGAAGCTCATCTCTAAATTCCGATGCTTGCAGTCAGGGTTGGAACAGACTGTCGGTGCATCCACTGACATGCCTTGTGTTGTAGTTGTAGTTGTACTGTGCCCATCTGGACATTTGAAGACAAGCTTCTTTGCCAGCGGCTTTATCTCGGATGCCCGAACTACCATGCCCGAGACACTTGTAATACGTGATATGGTCTCGGAGTTTATCTCTCGTAGGCTTCTGTGTAAGGGAAAGTTGGCTATACGGGCGCGTATGGCGCCATGTATGCTCTCAGCATATCCGGGAAACCGTGTCCTTAGGACCTCGCCTATTGCCTGCGAAAAGGCATTAAGTATGCGGTCCGGCTCTGTGTGAAAGAACCTTTCTATCTTTGGCTCCTCTACTAGATCATTATAATTTATAACTATATACTTTGAACTCTTGGGCATCATGCCGTCTATCTGCTCTAGATACTTGTAGTTATTGTTTACATCCTTGTGATGTGTCAGGAACATTCGAACCTCATCGGCTAGGCCATCTTCTGTATACTCGGGCTCCTCTGATATGATATCACTCATCGGCACCCACTCTCTTCTTTAGGGTCTCGCCTTCCCGGTTTATGGACTCGAAGAATATCCGCTCCTCTATACTTATGCGGGATTTTATGTCCGCGGTCAGTCTTGTGGAGTCGGCTAGTCGCACTATCTTTCCCCGCCGCATTCTGAACAGTCCGATCATCATGCTCTCAACACCATCCCGGTCTCGCTGTCGCAGTTTGTTCATCTGGCTTTGCAGTCGTATATAGAATAAATCATCTAGTGTGGCTAGTTGATACTCTCCAACCATCTGCTCTTTTACAGTAGCCTGCTTCAATTCGGTTATGGTGTCGGGCGTATCTAATGTAGCCATCTTATTCTCTTCAAGTATCTCTCCGACCCATATGGGAATGTTGATGACCTCGCCCTCTTTTCCACTTATTTCAGTGTCGCCCACCTTTAGGTTGATACTCTGTTGTAGTGTGGTCTTTACATCATCTAGAGAGTACCCAATCTTGTGTAGCTCTTGAATATCTTCTCCCCACATGATATATCATCTTAGTATTTGTATATTACATATCTTGTAAAGAAAATTTGTTTTATTTGTCAAGTTATTTAGTACGGTATATTATCGTATAAATCTTTGCTATACATAGGAACCGGTAACTTGTTGTGTGGTGGCTAGGGGTGCTAAGTATCACGGCAATTCGCAGGACGTCCAGTGGACTGTCCGTGTATGCTCTTCTCGTATAGTTTGGCCGACGATGCTAACCAAATTATATAATTAGTTCATGAGACAGCAGCAAAGTTTCTGCAATATCCGTTCCGAGTCAAGCTAAGCGCAGGATCATTTTTATAGTGATAACATGATAATGCGCACATGGTTTTTGGGAGCAGCAGAATGTTACGGGATTTTCAACGTTGGGAGGGCCGGCGGCATACGGGCATATTCTCCGCAGTGGCACTGATTGCACTTGTAGCGTACCTTGCTCCTGCAGTAGATGCCTATGGCACTACACAAGATCGCACCCTGTATGATCAAAGCAGCATTGACTCTCGAATAAATGCAGAGGTGGACAGAATACAGGCGCTATATGCAGCACAAGGACAGGCTGCATTTGACACAATCACGTCTGCGGGGTTGGCAGACGCTAATACGGCAATTCTGTATATAGTGAATGCGGATACTCTGCAGATAGTGGCACATGCTTCGGATCCTGGACAGGTGGGTCAGGTTGCACAAACCCTGAGAGCGGCGGACAAATCCTACAGCCAAATTCGTGCCGAACTGGCGCAAAATAACCGAATATGGATAACAAACATAGACACAAACCCTGCCAACTTGGAGTTTCAGACAACACGCACACTGTTGCATCTGCATGATGGCTACATTTTTGCTGCGGGGCACCTCCTACCTGATACCGAAATACAATTGTTCATAGAGGAAAAAGTAAAGATGTATGACTCGTATGGCGATGCAGAAGCATTCTTTGATAGTATTACCCCTGATAATCCAGTCCTTACGGATGAGCTGTATATGTTTGTGATAGACTACTCTGCTTGGATGAGGGTGGCAGACGAGGTGGTACCCGCCCGAGTGGGACAATCCGAGACCATACTGGACACCTCCGCTAGGTCCGTAGAGGATGTCTTGGCGGATCTTGGGGAAAATGAGGGTACATGGGCAGAATACACATTCCACAACCCTGGTACTGATATAATACAGATCAAGCGCACCTGGCTATACCTGTATGACGGCTATGTCTTTGGCTCCGGATATTATCCCAGTGATTCTAGGGCGCAGGCGCAGGCAGACTCGGCCAAAATACTGTATGCGGCCCATGGTCAGGATGCCTTTGGGACGATAACGCCGACCAAACCTGACCCTCTGTCAATACAGTCAACCTTCGTACTGGATGCGACAACCTTGGATGTGGTGGCTCACGCCAAGGCGCCCAACTTGGTAGGAACCACCAACACATATCTTGATGCGGCAGACAGGCCCTTGGAGACTATACTGGCAGAACTACAAGATGGCGGTGTCTGGGTGTGGCACATGGACAGAAATCCTGCAACCCAGACCAACCAACTCACACGTACGTACCTCACCATATATGATGGATACATGTTTGGTGCAAGCTACTCGCTGCCGGATCTTCGGGCACAGTCCGTGGTAGATGATTCTGTCTATACGTATAGAAGCAGTGGACAGGCCGGATTTGACACAATCAACACCGGCGCGCTCAACAGACTAGATCTCTATCCAGTAGTGAGAAGCAGTACACACATACTTGCACATGGTACGGTACCTGCTATAGTTGGACCACTGCCAGATGTACAACTAGCAACTGGCACTTACGATTTGAGCGGTTTTGAAGATGGAGACTCATACTGGACGCAGTATTCCTTCTTTGATGCCAACACCGGCATATACCAGACCAAACGTGCCTATGCTACCATTTACGATGGCTACGCCTTCATTTCACCATATACTATTGCAGATGCCGATACCCAATCTGTGACCGATTATGCCCGGTTCATTTACGAATCCAACCGTGAGAACAACGCGTGGGTGGACATTATCACGCCTGACGCGCCTGTCGTCACAGACGACTTGTATCCCTTTGTAATAGATGCCGCAACCTGGACCAGACTGGCTGATGGTGTCGTACCCGCTAGGGTGGGGCAGGCTGAGACCATACTGGATACTTCCGGCAGGTCCGTAGAGGATGTCTTGGCAGATCTTGAAGAGAACGACAGAACATGGTTGACGTACACGTTCCACAATCCTGCCACCGGAGTGGAACAGCTCAAGCGCACATACCTTCAGCTGCGTGACGGGATAGTCTTTGGCTCCGGCTACTACATACTAGACTCCCGAGTGCAGGGTCTAGCGTATACCAACATGTTGACATACAACAACTTGGGCAGTGATGTCGCCCTTGCCAGAGTTAACACCGTCCCTGAGGAGCCGGTCTCCACATATGGCTTTATTGTCAACCCGCATAACGGAACCACGATAGCACAGAGTGTGGACTCTGACCTGATAGATAACACAAACGACTGGGATGCCATTGTTCAGGTACTCTCCGTAGAGGAGATACTGGATGTAACAGGCAGCGAGCCCGGCATGTGGGTCAGCTACACGCATACAGAACCTGTAACAAGCCAGGAAGAGGCCAAGCGCGCATGGCTTATACTGAATGATGGCCTGATATTTGGGTCTGGATACTATTCATCCAACATACCCGAGTCCGACGTCCAGTTTGCAGTAAGCAACGCCATCCGCACCTACGAGGCCAACAAGGAGAATGACGTGTGGGTGGACATCATAACCCCCGACGCACCCATCAGGACTGATGCCCTGTATCCCTTTGTAATAGATGCCGCAACCTGGACCAGACTGGCTGATGGTGTCGTACCCGCTAGGGTGGGGCAGGCTGAGACCATACTGGACACCTCCAGCAGGTCCGTAGAAGATGTCTTGGCGGATCTTGAGGAGAATGGTTCCACATGGGCTACGTATCTATTCCACAATCCGGCCACCGGAGTGGAGCAGCTCAAGCGCAGCTACCTTGAGATACGCGACGGGATAGTCTTTGGCTCCGGCTACTACACGCTGGACTCAAAAGTACAGTCGACACTGCACGGCCGCATACTGGAGTACGAGCGCGACGGCAGAGATGCAACACTTGCCTCAATCAATGTGATACCCGATGAGCCGGTCTCCACGTACGTGTTTGCAGCCGACCCGCAGAGCGGGACCACGATGGCGCAGAACGTCAATACCAATCTAATAGACAATGTGCCGGATTGGGATGCCATTACGACTGTAATCTCCGAACAGAATATCATTGATACAATAAGCAAGGGAACCGGCATGTGGGTCAGCTATGAGCATACGAACCCCGTAACGGGCCAGGATGAAATAAAGCGCACGTGGCTTGTCATGCACGGCGGCCTGATATTTGGGTCCGGATACTATTCATCCAACATCCCCGAGTCCGATGTCCAGTTTGCAGTTAGCAATGCCATACGCACCTACGAGGCCAATAAGGAGAATGACGCGTGGGTGGACATCATAACCCCCGACGCACCCATCAGAACAGACACAATGTATCCGTTTGTGATAGATGCCGCAACCTGGACCAGACTGGCTGATGGCGTCGTACCCGCCAGGGTGGGCCAGCCCGAGACCATACTGGACACCTCCAGCAGGTCAGTAGAAGATGTCTTGGCGGATCTCGAGGCGAATGGTTCCACATGGGCTACGTATCTGTTCCACAATCCGGCCACCGGCGTGGAGCAGCTCAAGCGCAGCTACCTGCAGCTACGCGATGGGATAGTCTTTGGCTCCGGCTACTATGCACTGGATGCTCAGGTACAGACATCGCTGAACGGCCGCATACTGGAGTACGAGCGCGACGGCAGAGACGCAGTGCTTGCCTCCATCAATGTGATACCCGATGAGCCGGTCTCCACGTATGTGTTTGCAGTCGCCCAACTGACCGGAACCACAGTAGCGCAGGGCGTGGACTCTGACCTGATAGATAACACCAACGACTGGGATGCTGTTACGGCCGTAATTCCCGTACAGGACATTATGGATGTGATAAGCAAGGGAACCGGCATGTGGGTCAGCTATGAGCATACGAACCCCGTAACGGGCCAGGATGAAATAAAGCGCACGTGGCTTGTCATGCACGGCGGCCTGATATTTGGGTCCGGATACTATTCATCCAACATCCCCGAGTCCGATGTCCAGTTTGCAGTTAGCAATGCCATACGCACCTACGAGGCCAATAAGGAGAATGACGCGTGGGTGGACATCATAACCCCCGACGCACCCATCAGAACAGACACAATGTATCCGTTTGTGATAGATGCCGCAACCTGGACCAGACTGGCTGATGGTGTCGTACCCGCTAGGGTGGGGCAGGCTGAGACCATACTGGACACCTCCAGCAGGTCCGTAGAAGATGTCTTGGCGGATCTTGAGGAGAATGGTTCGACATGGGCGACCTACATATTCCACAATCCGGCCACCGGAGTGGAGCAGCTCAAGCGCAGCTACCTGCAGCTACGCGACGGGATAGTCTTTGGCTCCGGCTACTACGCACTAGATGCCCAAGTACAGACATCGCTGAACGGCCGCATACTGGAGTACGAGCGCGACGGCAGAGATG